>NZ_JAJVKW010000053.1 GCF_024198255.1 Myxococcus guangdongensis | reverse complement strand
GTCGCCGGACTCGCGCTCGTCCTCTCTCAGCACCACGACGCACTCCCTCTTCCTTCTCCCGCTCCTTCCTCACTGCCCCCTCTGGCCTCCTTCGCCCAGGAGCGCCTCTGGTTCCTCCATCAGCTCCTGCCGGACTCCGCTGCGTATGTGATTCCGGAGGCAATCGAGCTGACGGGCGTTCTGGATACAGCCGCGCTGGAGGCCGCGCTGCGCTTGCTTCCGGAGCGGCACGCCTCCCTGCGCGCTGTCTTCGGTTCGGCGGAGGGAATGCCTCGGTTGGAGTTCCAGCCCGTCCCCGAGACATTGCTCGACGTGGAAGACCTCCGGCCTCGCGTCCGTGGCGAGGAGGCGCTGCGCGCGCTCCTCCAGCAACGTCTGGAGGAGGAGAGTGCTCGCCCGTTCTCACTGGAGAAGGGGCCTCTGTATCGCTTCCGTTTGTTCAGGGTCGCGGTCGATCGCCATGTGCTGCTGATGGTCATCCACCACATCGTCGTGGATGGCCTGTCCATGGACCGACTCCTGCTCGAGTTGGCGCAGTCGTACTCAGAGCTGAGCCGGCAACGTTCGCCGATGCTCTCCACGCCGCCCCTCGACTACTCGGATATCTCCGCGTGGCAGCGGACTCCCGAGTTCCGCGCACGCGAGGACGTCCACCTCGACTACTGGAAGCGACAGCTCACGGATGCACCCGCGCTGCTCGCGTTCCCCACCGACAAGCCCCGTCCACCGGTCCTCACGGATCGCGGCGCCTTCTCGCGTCACCAGGTCCTGCCCCGTGAGGTCCGCCTCCGACTGGAGACACTCTGCCGTCAGCATCAAGTGACGCCGTTCATGGCGCTCTATGCCGTGTTCGCCACCTTGCTCCACCGTTACTCGGGTGAGCGAGAGCTATGCGTCGGCACACCGGTCTCCGGACGTACGCACGCGGCCACCGAGGACATCGTCGGCCTCTTCCTCAACACGCTGGTCCTCCGCACGCAGCTTCCGGTGGGGGTGACCTTCGCTTCGCTGCTGGCCCAGGTCCGAAGCACTTCGCTTGACGCTTTCAGCCATCAGGATGCGCCATTCGAGCGCGTCGTGGATGCGCTCCACGTCGAACGCAGTCTCAGTCACGCGCCCCTCTTCCAGGTCATGTTCGACCTGCGCCGTGTCGACTCGCCCCTCTCCTTCTCGGGCCTCTCTTCTCAGCACGTCTTCGTCGACAACGGCACCAGCCAGCTCGACCTCGCAC
>NZ_JAJVKW010000052.1 GCF_024198255.1 Myxococcus guangdongensis | reverse complement strand
TCGGTCTCGCCCCCGTCCAGCGTGACGGGCTCGAGTACGAGTTCGACGTCGTCGCGGACATGGACGGCGCCGAGCTGGTTGTCACGAAGACGCGCTGCCCAGCCATCCAGAAGGCCGTCATCATCGAGCCGGGTGAGAAGCTCGGCGAGACGCTCGGCGCATGGCTGACCGACGGCGTACCGCTTGAGCCGCCCCCTCCTCCTCCGACTCCCGCACAGCACAACCCCAATGCCGTGGTGGGCTTCGGTGGGGCCAAGGGACGCAAGGTCTCCGAGCTGTCCGACCTGGAGCTGGCGGACGCCATCGACCTCGCGAACCTGAAGCTCCGAGAGGAGCCTTCGGCGCGGTGGGCGAAGGCGATGCGGGACAACCTCCTGTTCCTGGAGGCGGAGCTCGTCCACCGCGCGGCGGGCGGCTCGCAACCTCCGGACCCCACCGCCCCTGCTCCCGAGCCCGGCCAGGCCGGCTGACACGCGCACGCGTCGAGTCCCCGGCCCGGGACTCCGCGCGCACCCCGTGCCCGTCCGGACGGGGCCTCTACGTGGCCGGCGCGGGTGAAACCCGAGTTGTCAGGTGAAAGCCCGACTCCCCGGGGGGGCCGATCAGCACTCGCGCCAGCCACACCTGCTGGGCATTGGGCCCGGCAGGCCTTTCACGGCGCGAAGTTGCGCCATGCGGTGACCGGTCGGTCCCCCCTTCCGGCCGGTCACCGCGCCTCTTGCAGTCGCAACACCGTCACACCGCAGCACCTCACCACGCACGCGCACCGGCCCGGTCCGAATGTCTCGGACAGCGGGCACTCCCCACGTATGCCCAGAGGTCTCCCCACATGAAGCTGTTGTTCCTGTTGTTGTCCCTCGCGGTCACCGCTGCGAGCGCCGCCCCTCCTGCCATCAACTCGTGCCACGCAGTGGTGAGCGGCTCCAAGGCACACGGCGTGGCGGTGCTCCAGTGAGGGCCTTCCTGCTCGTTCTCCTGGTGCTCGGGGCAGCCGGCTGCAAGACGCCCGCGAAGGCGAAGTGCAACGCACTCCGCACCGAGTTCAACCGCAGTCACAGTGCCTGCAACGACTGCTTGGACTCGCTCGAGGACCACGGCGAGGAGTCCGTGTGCGCCCCCCTCTGTGAGGCGCCATGCAAGGCCGGTGGCTCCGCTGTCGGCGCCTGCGCTGGCGCGGCGCGCGAAGTCGCAGAAGCGAGGGAGAAGGAGAAGGCAGCCGAGAAGGACTGACGTCCCCCGATTCACGCGCGGGTCCAGCGAGTCGCCCGCGCCACCCGCTGAATCAAATCAAAACCTGGAGCACGTCATGAAGAAAGCAGTTGTGCTGTTGATGTTGTGCGCCTGGGC
>NZ_JAJVKW010000051.1 GCF_024198255.1 Myxococcus guangdongensis | reverse complement strand
GGAGCTGATGGAGGAACCAGAGGCGCTCCTGGGCGAAGGAGGCCAGAGGGGGCAGTGAGGAAGGAGCGGGAGAAGGAAGAGGGAGTGCGTCGTGGTGCTGAGAGAGGACGAGCGCGAGTCCGGCGACGGTGGGGGAGGAGAAGAGGGCGGCGAGGGGAAGCTCGACGCCGAAGGCAAGGCGGATGCGAGAGACGAGACGGGTGGCGGAGAGGGAGTGGCCACCGAGGGAGAAGAAGTCCGCGTCACGGGGGACGTGGGAGAGGGAGAGGACGTCGGCGAAGAGCTGGGAGAGGAGCGTCTCGGCCTGCCCACGAGGAGAGGCGTCGGAGGAGGAGGGGACTTCGGCGGTGGAGATGTCGAAGGAGGAGAGGGCCGTCCTGTCGACCTTGCCGCTGGTGGTGAAGGGGAGGGAGGGGAGGGAGAGGAAGCGAGAGGGGACGAGGGCTTCGGGGAGGGAAGAAGCCAGCGCGTCGCGGAGCGAAGCCAGAGGAGGCGCGCCGTCGTCGAGGACAAGGAAGGCGACGAGGAAGGTGTCGCGAGAAGGACGGAAGGGGAGGACTGCGGCCTGTCTCACGCCAGAGAGGCGAAGGAGGGCGGCTTCGATTTCTTCGACTTCGACACGGACGCCGCGGAGCTTGAGTTGGAAGTCGGAGCGGCCGAGGAAGGAGAGGGAGCCGTCGTCATTCCAGCGGGCCCTGTCGCCAGTGTCGTAGAGGCGAGCGCCGGGAGAGCCACTGAAGGCGTCGGGGATGAAGCGCTCAGCGGTGAGGTGAGGAAGGGCGTGGTAGCCGCGAGCCAGGCAGATGCCACCGATGAAGAGGTTGCCGGGGACGCCGGGGGGAAGGGGCTGGAGGGAGTCGTCGAGGACGTAGAGTTGGCAGCGGGGAAGAGGGCTGCCGAGACGTACGGGCCGGTGAGGGAGGGAGATTTCAGCGGCGACGTTGATGCTGGCTTCAGTGGGCCCGTAGGTGTTGACGAGGCGGGTGGAAGTCAGCGCGAGGGACTGGACGAGAGAGTCAGGGAGGACTTCACCGCCGGTGACGAGGACGGAGAGGGAGCGGAAGGAGTCGAGAGCACCGGGCTCCTCGAGAGCGGTGGCGAGGGAGGAGGGGGTGATGACGACGTGGGAGACGGCGTGGCGGCGGATGTCATGGCCGAGGCCGAGAGGGCCGACGTCGCGGAGGATGACGCGAGCGCCACGGGAGAGGCTGAAGAGGATTTCCTCCTGGTGGATATCGAAGGAGAGGCTGCCGGAGGCGGCCCAGGTGTGTCCCGGGGAGGTGGAGTAGAGGGAGTCGAAGGCGTCGAAGCAGTGGACGACATTCTGCTGAGTGGAGAGGACGCCCTTGGGAGTGCCGGTGGAGCCGGAGGTGTAGAGGACGTAGGCGAGGCTGTCGGGCAG
>NZ_JAJVKW010000050.1 GCF_024198255.1 Myxococcus guangdongensis | reverse complement strand
GACCTCCACGCGCCGCGCGTGGGCACAGCGCTTTAGGTCTGAGAAGGCCCGATCTTTCTCCCCTCTGCGGGCATGTCCTACATTCGAGCCCTCGCTCGGCTGCCCCCTCCAAAGATCACGCCGATGAACGATCGTGATTTTCGAACGGCCTCAGGCGGAGCGCCTGAGGTCGACGCGACGCAGGGATGGACTGGCGGAGCGCAGGCGATTGCGGGCGGCGAGGTAGGCATGCACCCGGACCATGAGTCGGGCCAGAGTGCGGCAGCGATGATTGCGGGTGACGTTGGCGTGCAGGTCGAGCCACACCCTCTCGATGCGATTGCCCTGGGGACAGTATGGCGGCAGGAAGTGGAGGACGAATCGCCCGCCGAACTGCGCGAGGGCCTTGCGCGTCTTCTTGCTGGAGTGGACGGAGGCGTTGTCGAGGACGAGGTGGATGCGGCGAGCCCGCCGGTAGACACTCGCCAGACGCCAGAGCAGTTGGATGAAGAGGGAGCTCGCCTTGGACTCACCCTCCACCCATGCCAGTTTCCCTGTCCGGACGTTGAGTGCTCCAGCCAGGTAGCGCTTGCGGTTGTTGCCGGGAGTCACCACCACTCGTCGCTGCCCGGGCAGACACCAGTCGTACCCCACCTTGGGATTGAGATGGATGTCGACCTCGTCCACGTGGAGGACGGGCTCCTTGGCGGGCCCGTACACCTCAAGGCACTTCAACTCGTGCAGACGCCGCTGTCGTTTCCAGCCGGGCCAGGGACACTCGACGATGGGCCTCGCCGCCTTGAGCCGAGCCCCAAGCGAGGCGAGCGCACGCCCCATGGTCGCCACCGACACACGGACCAGGCCCCTGCGGGCCAGTTCCTGGCACAGCAACTCCCGCGTCCAGGTGGGACGGCACCAGCCCCAATCCTCAGGCGTGCCCTCCAATACGCGCACCAGTCGCTCTCGGAACCGCTCGTCCACCTTGGTGCGTCCGTTTGCCTCCCGCCTGTCCCGAAGAGCCTGGCGCCCACCCGTCCTGTAGCGTCGCACCGCGGCGACGACAGTCGAGGTGGCGCACTCCAGCTCCCGGGCAGCGGCATGGCACGACGCTCCACGTCCCACGGTCACGACTGCCAGGCACCTCCGGTAGGTGAGCGGGCAGCCACTCTTCACTGCCCACCGAAGCAGCGCCTGTCGCTGCTTCCTCTTCATCCACTGCCTACCTTTGCCCTCGGGCAGGGCCTTCTCGCTCTCAGGTCTTCTGCGCACACAGAGCCGAACGGGAGGTGCCCCTGCTCCCTCTTCCCGCTCACTCCGCGCCCGCTTGCCCTCCAACCCGATCGAGAATCACGAACCTCCATCGGCGTGATCTTTGGAGGGGGCAGCCGAGCGAGGGCTCGAATGTAGGACATGCCCGCAGAGGGGAGAAAGATCGGGCCTTCTCAGACCTAAAGCGCTGTGCCCACGCGCGGCGCGTGGAGGTCC
>NZ_JAJVKW010000049.1 GCF_024198255.1 Myxococcus guangdongensis | reverse complement strand
TCATCGGCGATCCCTTTACGGACCCGATGGGAGTAGCGGGACCAATCTACGGAAGGAGTCCTCTCGGTGGATGTCGAGCGTTCGCACTTCCGAGAGAACCTCCTCCATGAAAAGCCGTAGGAGAGCGCCAACCTGCGAAGATGGGGCAGTCAACACCCGCGCGAGGAGCCGCACTGTTCCTTGAAGTGCGCGGCTGACGAGGATGGGACGTACCTTCGAGGCCAGCCCTACGAGTGTGGCCAGGGGCTGGAGACAACTGGCGACGGTGCGTGAGAGCGCAAGGGCAATGAGCGAGGCCCAGACGAATACCTGGACAGCGTGCCTGTTCTTGCTCGGCATGGACTCAAGGTTGAGGTGCTGCTTGAGTTCCTTGAATACGAGCTCCACCTGCCAGCGCAACCGGTACAGCTCGCCGAGCACAGCAGGCGTCCAGGTCGTGACGCTCAGACTCGTGAGGTAGGGGCGCTGCTCGAGCTTTGGCCCAGGTAGCAGGACGAGTCGCGCGGGTACCGCCTGCCGAGCGTAGGCCTGCGTCTTCGGCCAGAGCACGACGTCCAAGTCCCAGGAGGTACCAATCCGTTTCCTCGCGGGCAGCAAGCTGCGCAACCGCACTCCCTCAGGAGACTTCTTGAGCTTGCGCCGCAACCACGCCGGCCCCTTGTGCACGCCCACCACGATAGGGTTTCCGTTCAGACGCATCGGGCAGAGATAGTGCAGTCCTGCTTCGGAGATTTCTCGAAGCCGGTGGTACGCGACGAACCCCTTGTCGAACAGCAACAGACTTCCCTTTCTGAAGAGCGTCAGCTCTGGAAACACTTCCATGTCGTGGAGGTTGGCAGGGACGAGCCGCGCCGCGATGGGCAACAGCCCGAAGACAGAAATCGCCACATGGACCTTGAGGGAGGCCGCTGCCGCGCGAGTCCCTTTGAAGGCGCGCGCAAGGCGGTCAGAAACCTGAACCAAGGTGCTGTCCCAAACGACGACATCTGGGAACAGTCGTGCGAGCGGATGTCGTGCTCGCTCTCTCGCACCCGTTCTCCAAGGTCGAACGGCCGTCTCGAACACGCGCTCAAAGAGCGCAACGCTGGCAGCAGACAGAAAACGCTTCTGGAAGGGCCTTGGCCAGACCTGGCGCCCACCCAGCCGTGAGTACCAATGCCGCGCCTCGGAGAAGCCCGGGTTGCCGTGCCCAAACCTGCTGAGCACGACGGCTCGGACGAAGAGACTGGCTTGAATGGTCCGCAGTCGCTGGATGAACTGAACCGCCCTGCCCAGCAGCGCCAGGGTGCGTGCTGGTAGGAGGAGATTGAGGGCCGGAACCAGCGAGTCGTAGCGGTTCACCGTCGGGACCTCCACGCGCCGCGCGTGGGCACAGCGCTTTAGGTCTGAGAAGGCCCGATCTTTCTCCCCTCTGCGGGCATGTCCTACATTCGAGCCCTCGCTCGGCTGCCCCCTCCAAAGATCACGCCGATG
>NZ_JAJVKW010000048.1 GCF_024198255.1 Myxococcus guangdongensis | reverse complement strand
CCCGGGATGGACACGGAGGATGAGGACAACAAGTCCACCCCTCCTCCGGAGGATGGTGGCAATGCCGGATAGTCGCTCTGGGCGAGTGGCGGACGCAGACGAAGACCTTCAGCAGTTGTTGGTGGACATCGAGCACGCCCTCTCCAGCAGCCGGGAGCACAACCCCTGGGACCTCGGACCATCTGGACTGCTCGTCCGGGTGCGTGACGCGCTGAAGAAGGTCCCGAGTCAGCCGAAGTAGTCCCCGGGCCTGTCCCGGCACCTCTCAACCCCTTCTGAATGGAGGCTCGAAATGGGCCTGCTGGCGGAGCTTTGTCGTGTGGTCGATGAGCGGGAGAGCCCAGGTCCCTGGCTCCGGCGTGCAGTGAATGAGACGGCGGATGCGCTCCGGCGCGCTCCCCGCATCAAGACGTGGCACGCCGAGCGCGGGCTCTACGTGTCCGCGCTGTTGGGCGCGGTCTGGGGGGAGCACCGGGACACGCTCGGGATGCCCATTCCCCCCACGGGCATCTTCGCAGCCCTGATGCTGAGCCCGGTGACGGTCGGGTGGCTCGCGGTCGTGATGTTGGCGGTGTCGCTGTTGGACGCCGTCTACGGGGCGGAGCTGGACAGCATCGCCGCCCGGGAGAGTGAGCGGGCCGAGGCGGAGGGGCGCGAGCCCATCCAGGTGGAGTGCACGCCGCGAGCTGCGCTGCTTCGTCGGAGACAGCCTTGGATGTCGCTGGGCCTGCTGGCGTACGCGTTCGGCTGGGTGGGTGCTGTCGGCTTCGCGTGGCGCCTCGCCTACCCGCTCTGGCGCCGGTGGTGGCGGGCCCGTTACCCGCTGACGAAGGGCGGCGCGTAATGGGCTCCCCTACCCTCATTCACACCGAGCGCGGGCCGGACGTCCACTCGCGCTCGAGCATCCGCAGGTGGATGCTGATGCACCTCGTAGAGCACCGCGACGCTTCCGGCGAGGTGAACCTCACGTCGTTGGTGGAAGCGTGGGACGCGGCCCAGGCCGGCGGCGAGGCAACGCTCGACGCGCACCACCCCGCGTGGGACGTCGCCGTCGAGGTGGCCGAGCGGGCCGACACCGCGTGCCACTGCACGCGCATCAACATGGTGAGCCCATGAGCTGCGTGGGCGAGCTGTCGGACTGCTGCGCGCGACTCCGGACGCTCAGGAAGTGGTGGCGTCCCGGAGAGGTGGACGTCATCGAGGAGTGCATCGAGGAGGCGGAGCAACTCCCCGAGCGCGAAGCCGCGGAGCGTGAAGCGCTGCGCGCAGCGGAGGACGAACTGCGCGACCTCGTGCCCAACGGGACCGACGCCACCCAGTCGCGGTGGCGCGAGCTACAGCGCCGCGTGACGGCCGCGAGGAAGTCCCTCAACGACCTGGCCGTTGCTGCGTCGGCTCTCTACGCGGCGCTCGGTGTCGAGCTGTGGTGGGCGCGCAGCAACCACTGGCGCGAAGGCGTCGAACTCGCGAACGCGCACGGGCGCTGAACGTCAGACCCAACAAGTAGTCTGCCGGATAGTGGACCTATCAAGTCAGTACGGATGCCACGCGTACGCGGAGCACCCCGAGAAGAGCTGGGTGCTGTGCGAGCGCGAGGACGGACACACAGGCCCGCATCAGTGGCGGGACCACGAATGGACAGACGCGGTTGATGACACCACCGCGATGGAACGCGAGCTGATTCGCCGCGCCGAGCAGGACGCGGGCGAGCGCTACGAGTGAGGAGAGCAGCATGGCGGGGTTTCAGAAGGCAACGAAGAAGGCCGCGCGTTTGCGC
>NZ_JAJVKW010000047.1 GCF_024198255.1 Myxococcus guangdongensis | reverse complement strand
GCCACGCCAGCTGATTCGCCCGTCGCTCCAGCTCCCCGTACGTCAGCGACTCCCCTCCCCACACCACCGCCTCCGCCTCCGGCGTCCTCCTCGCCTGCGCCTCCACCAGCTCGTGCGCGCAGACCTCCCAGCGAGGCCCCGTGCTCGAAGCGTTCCAGTCCTCCAGCACCAGGCGGCGATCCGCGTCGGACACCAGCGGAAGCTCGGAGACACGGTGGAGCGGATTGGCGACAGCGCCCTCGAGCAGTCGCTCCAGGTGTGAGACGAGGCGCTCGGCCGACGCGGGCTCGTACAAGTCCGTGCGGTACTCCAGCGTGCCCGTCAGCCCCGTGGGCGTCTCGCGGAGCATCAGCGTGAAGTCGAACTTGGACGTGCCGCTGTCGACATCCATCGCCTCGAAGGAGAGCCCCGGCGTGGACAGCTCCATGGGCGGGGTGTTGAGCAACACCATCGCCACCTGGAAGAACGGCGTGTGTCCCGGCTGTCGCTCCGGCTGGAGCACCTCGACCAGCTTCTCGAAGGGCACGTCCTGGTGCGAGTACGCCCCCAGCGTCGTCTCCCTCACCCGTCCCAGCAGCTCGCGGAACGTCGGGTCTCCATCCAGCTTCGTGCGCAGCACCAGCGTGTTCACGAAGAAGCCGATCAACCCCTCGGTCTCCATCTGCTGGCGCCCGGCGATGGGAGCCCCCACGCAGATGTCGTCCTGCCTCGAGTAGCGGGACAGCAACGCCTGCAGCCCCGCCAGCAGCCCCATGAACAGCGTCGCGCCCTCGCGTTGGCACAAGCTGACGAGGGAGCGGGTGAGCTCGCGCGAGAGGTCCACCTTGAGCACCGCGCCCGGGTTGCGCGCCTCCACGGGGCGAGGTCGGTCCGTCGGCAGCTCCAACACGGCGGGGACACCGTCGAGCTGCTTGCGCCACCACGTCAGCTGTCGCTCCAGCACGTCGCCCTGGAGCCACTCGCGCTGTTGGACCGCGTAGTCCGCGTACTGGAGCCCCAGCTCCGCCAGCGGAGACCGCCGGCCTTCGCTGAAGGCCTCGTAGAGCGTGACCACTTCGCGAATGAGCACGGCGATGGACCACGCGTCCGCGATGATGTGATGCATCGTCACGAGGAGCAGATGCTCACGCGCACCCAACCGGAGCAGCGCCGTGCGCAGCAACGGCCCCCGCGTCAGGTCGAAGGGGCGACGGGCCTCGGCCCACGCCCGGCGGTGTGCTTCGGCCTCTCGCTCGGATTCGGAGAGCGGAGCCAGGTCCTGCACCGAGAGCAGGATTCGCGCGGGCGAACTCCGGGAGATGACCTGCATGGGCCTGCCCTCGCGCGACTGGAACACGGTGCGCAGCGACTGGTGACGCCGCACCAGCTCCGTGAAGGCCTGCTCCAGCGCGGGCACATCCAGCGCGCCCTTGAGTCGCAGCGCCGCGGGGATGTTGTAGAGGGGACTGCCGGGCCTGTACTGGTCCAGGAACCACAGTCGCTGCTGGGCAAAAGAGAGCATCTCTTCCTCCGTGTCGCCCTGCTCGTTCTCGTTTCGGACTCTCGTCCGCGCCCGCATCGGCGTCGGTGCGCGGTCCTCCAACGGAGGCACCTCGGCCTCGATGCGCCGGGCCAGCGCGGCCACGGACGGCGCCTCGAAGAGCATGCGCAATGGGAGTTCCCTGCGCAGGTGATGACGGATGCGCGCCATCGCCTGCGTGGCCAGCAACGAGTGACCACCGAGGCTGAAGAAGCTGTCGGTGACGCTGACCCTCGGCAGCTTCAGCACCGACGCGAAGGCCTCCGCCAGCTGCGCCTCCAGCGTGTCCCTCGGCGCCACGAACGGCGCCACGCCCCTCAGGCTCGCCAGGTCCGGCGCCGGCAGCTTCCCCCTCGCCACCTTCCCACTCGGCGTCAGCGGCAGCGCCTCCAGCCGCACCAGCGCCGGCGGCACCATGTGCTCCGGCAGCTTGCGCCCCAGCGCCTCCTTCAGCGCCTCCGGCTCCCACGCCTCACC
>NZ_JAJVKW010000046.1 GCF_024198255.1 Myxococcus guangdongensis | reverse complement strand
CCTCAATGGTCAGGTGAAAACCGGCCAAAGAGGGTCCCGTCAAAACCGGCCAAAGAGAGAGGGCCGAGACAGGAGGACTCCTACCCTGCGGACTCGGCGGACCGCAACTCCATGGCCCCCTTGGTGCGCCAGCTTCGAGGGCCGAATTGGACGACGTGGGCATGGTGCAGAAGCCGGTCGAGCATGGCGGCCACGGCGGCGTTGTCGCCCAGGAGCTTCCCCCAATCCTCGACGGGCCTGTTGGAGGTGATGAGGGTGGAAGCCTTCTCGTAGCGGCGCATGATGAGCTCGAGCAGGTCCTCGGCGGCGGTGGCGGGCAGCTTGCGCATGCCGAGGTCATCGATGACGAGCAGCGGGGCGCTGGTGAGCGCATCGAGCTTCTGGCGGCGGGTGCCCTCGAGGCTGGACTCGGCCAGCTCTTCGAGCAGGTGGTGGGCCTCGCGATAGAGGACGCGGTGGCCCTGGGACTGGATGACGGCGCGGCCGATGGCCTGGGCAATGTGACTCTTGCCAGTGCCCGGAGGGCCGAGGAAGAGCGCGTCCTCGCGTCGCTCCACGAAGCCGCCGGTGGCCAGCTCGAAGACGAGGCGGCGATTCATCTTCTTGTTGAAGTCGAAGTCGAAGCCGTCGAGCGTTTTTCCCGCGTCGCGGAAGGCACCCTGCTTCAGACGGCGTTGGATGAAGCTGTCGCTTCGACGCGTCAGCTCGTCGTTGACGAGCGCGGAGAGGAAGTCGAGCGGAGCGAGCTTCTCTGCTTGGGCTTGGAGCAGGCGCGCCTCGACGGCCTGGGCCATGCCGGACAGGCGCAAGGTGGTGAGGGCGCGGGTGATTTCGACGAGATTCATGTCTCGGTGTCTCCTGGGTGAGGGGTGGGATGGGTGAGGCGGGCGATGACGTCGCGGTAGTGGGTGAGCTCGCGGATGAGCGGGTCCACCTGGCGCAGGGTGACGGGAGTGGGGGTGCGTCTTTCGAGGTAGCGGCGCACGAAGCGGTAGGTGGGCACGTCCATCTCGAGCGCCACCTCGCAGGCGTCGTCCAGGGCGGCGGTGCCGTACTTCCTGGCCAGGGACAGCACGCCGAGGATTCGCCGGGTGCCCGTCTCGCCTTCCCGGTGGTGCACCTCGGTGCAGAGAGTGGCGACGCTGCGTCCAGCGCGCGCAGCGCGCTCGAGCAGTTGCAACGTGGTGCGCGGCGCGTGCGAGGGCCTGTCCTCCTCGCGCGTGCGGTGGTGGCCGCGAGGCGTCCGGGTGTGCTCGCGCAGCAGCAGGCCCGAGGAGGGCAGCAACAGACGCACGTGGAGGCTGTCCCACTGCACGTGTAGCTTGCGGCCGATGTGGCCCGGGGGCACCGAGTAGTACGAGCCCTCCACCTCGACGTGCCCGTCCAAGTGCACCACGCGCTCGCCGAAGGCGTAGTACCGGAAGGGCTCCACCGGCAGGGGCAGCAGCTTCGGACACTCCTCGCTGAACATGGCGGCCACCTGGCGTTTGGTGGTGCCGTGGATTCGGGTGTCCGCCCACCGCGCCTCCCACGCGTCGAGGTAGGCCTGCGCGGCCTGCAAGGACTCGAAGCGCAGGCCTTTGAGAGGCGTGCGCTGCGCGTGCCCCACCGCCGACTCCACCTTGCCCTTCCTGTCCGGGTGGCGGACCCGAGCCGGAAGCGCCGTGGCGCCGTAGTGGGCCAGCACGTCTCGGAAGAGGGGATTGAGGGCCGGCTCGTACACGTCGGCCGCCAGCACGCCCTCGCGCAGGTTGTCCAGCACCACCGTGCGCGCCACGCCTCCCAGTCGGCGGAACGCCTCCTCGTGCAACTGCGCCCACGTCCGGCTGGAGGACTTCCAGCACAACAGCCTCACCGACTTGCGGCTGTAGCCCAGCGTCATGACGAACATGCGCGTGCGCCGGTACTTCCCCGTCTCCGGGTGGCGCACCATGGGCCCCTCCCCGTAGTCCACCTGCGCCTCCTCTCCTGGCGCCGTGTGGATGACGGCCTTGGCCTCCGGGCCCTGGCTGTCCCTCAGCGTGCGTACGAAGCGACGCACGCTGATGTAGCTGCCTGTATAGCCCTGCGTGTCGACGAGCTCCTCGTAGACGGCGCGCGCGTTGCGGCCCACCTCCAGTCGCTGCTGCACCAGGTCCACGTACGGGGCGACGATGCTCGCCCTCAGGTGCCGGACTGCGGCGCGGCTGCGTGGCGCGGCGTCGGTGGTCCCCTCATTGGCCGGCTTTGCTCCCGAGGAGGACTCCTCGCTCGCGGGCCCCACCTCGGTGGTCCCTCCATTGGCCGGTTTTGTCTTGCCCCACCGGCGCGGCGGACGCACTCCCACTCCCGCCGCCTTCAGGTATCCGCTGGCCGTCTCTCGGCGGACCCCCGTCGCCTCCTCGATTCGTCTCAGACTCCAGCCCAACCGACCCAGGGCGATGACCTGCTGCTGCTTCTCGTCGCTCAAGACGTTGCCCATTCTCCGGGCGGACTCCACGTCCTACCCGGGCGTCAACGTCTCGGCCCTCTCCTTTGGCCGCTTTTCAGGGGACCTTCATTGGCCGGTTTTGGGTGACCACTGAGG
>NZ_JAJVKW010000045.1 GCF_024198255.1 Myxococcus guangdongensis | reverse complement strand
CGACCACTCCCTGGCGATGCGTGCCGATGGTGTGGTCTGGACCTGGGGCAACAATGTGACAGGCCAGGCCGGCAACGGGACGCAAGGCAACCACCACCTCACCGCGATTCTCTCGTCCTTGCGTTGAGGGTCCCGTTCCAGTCGCCCTGGGCCTCGCGGCCCCAAGGGCCTGAAACGGAAACGGGCTGGAGACCCCGAAGGATCTCCAGCCCGTCAAATCATGGTCGGGGAGACAGGATTTGAACCCGTGGACCCAGGGTGCCCCAAACCCGCGACGGCACACGCCTTTCGCTGAATCATGAGTGAATCCGGGCACTTCGAGTCCACGGGGCAGTCCTCGCCAGTCCTACCTGTCGCCTGGAGTCCCCTTCAATCTTGGAGACATTTTGGAGACGGAAACAAGGGGAGCACGATGCCAGCAGTAACGGAACTCCGGAAGCCCATGTCCCGCACCGTCTCCCTCCTGGGAGGGTGGCCTGAGCAAGCGCGTGCCTCCAGGAGGTCGCACCGCCTCTCCACCGGTCCGGCGCGCGGCCCTGAGGCGCCCGTCAGCGTCCCCCGTCTGGCCTTTTCGCTCCAGCCTGTCACCCCTCAACAAGCCTTCCGTCCTTCTATGCGTTAGACCTCCATTGATCCACCGCTTGGCATGTTGATATCACACCCAAGACGTACACGGCTTGTGGCGAGGTTCATTATGACTTTGAAGGAACGTCAGACACCCAAGAATTCGAACTACCTGAGGTTCTATCAGTTCGAGCCTGTGACTTCGACGATATGCTCCAACTGCCCCGCGAAGTGTGGAACCGGCAACTGGGATGACGTGCTGGCTCGCGTACGGGGCGTGCCCGTTCACACCAACTGGCCGGCGGCCAGTGGGCAGAGCATATCACTAATTTACATCTGCGAATCACCATCCATCCGTGAGTTCAGTCATGGGCTGCCGGCCGTCGGAACAACCGGGCAGCAAATCTATAGGCATGAAAATGAGTTGAATAATGTGCAAGCCGGGTGGCTGGACTGGCTTGATGACAACGTCTTCAGAACCAACTTGGTCCGCTGCCATGCAGACTCGGGTCTGCAAAAGCGTGTTGACAGGAAGAAAAATGTACGAGTTAAAGAAGCAGCAACACACTGCATCGAGCATCTCAAGCTAGAGATTAAGGCGATTGTGGAGTCCTCCCAGGCCGAATTCCTCAGGTTTGTGGTCGCGATCGGTCGTGGCTTCCCAGAATGGGAAGAAGCGGTGGCTACGTTTATCAAGACCACCTGCGAGTCGGCAGGCAAGGAGCACGACGTTACGGTCGACGCGCACCCATCGGCGTAAAGTACGGGCGGGGTCCGGCTGCATATCGCTCCGGTGGGATCAAGTAGCGGTTTGGCCTAGGCCGGGTTTAGAGGCGGCCGAGAGGTGCTGGCGTACTGACGGGCGGCCGGCGGTGAGCGTCAAGGTAGTTGTCGCGTGAGAGGTTTCAGCCGGCGTCCCTCACTTCCTGCAGATGCAGGATGAGGTTAGGCGCGGGGTTGAGGCGGACGGGCCCCACCGGTGACCAATCGCGCGTGCCTCGACTCCAGCGCTCGGGGTGACAGACTCGAGCACGCTGGTACACCCCGTGGCGTCGGGCCAGCAGCGCCGTCTCGCGGCCGAAGTGCCTATCGTCGGGTGTGACGAATCGGATGGCCGAGTGTCGGTGCTCGATGTTGTACCAGTCCACGAAGCGCGTCACCCAGTCGTGCGCGTTCTCGGCGGAGGCGAAGGGCCTCTGGGGAAAGCTGGGGCGGTACTTCAGTGTACGGAAGAGGGCCTCGGAGAAGGCGTTGTCGTCCGAGACGCGGGGTCGGCTGAAGGACGGCGTGACGCCCAGCCACTGCAGGGTGGCCAGGAGCGTGGCACCCTTCATCGGCCCGCCGTTGTCCGAGTGCAGCACCAAGCCCTCGGGGCAGCCCGCCTCCTGCCAGGAGCGACGGATGAGGGCCGAGGCGTGCTCGGACGATTCCTCCTCGTGCACCGCGAAGCCCATGACGCGGCGGCTGAAGACGTCCACCACCAGGTACAGGTAGAGGAAGGCACCTTTCACCGGGCCCTTCAGGTAGGTGATGTCCCAGCTCCACACCTGGTTGGGCCGGGCGGCGGTGTGCTCGGCCCGAGGCCTGGGCGTAGGCGCCTTGGTACGGCCGCGGTGGGCCAGTTGCCCGGCTTCGCGCAGCACCCGGTAGAAGCTCGCCTCGCTGGCCACGTACTCACCCCGGTCCGCCAGCCGGGGGACAATCTGCTTGGGCGAGGCGTCGCGGAATTCCTCGCTGTTGGCCACCGCGAGGACTCGGCGGCGCTCCACCTCGGAAAGCCGGTTGGCGGGCCGGGTGTGTGGACCGCACCGCCGGTCCTCCGCCGTCTCGGGCTTCCTCCAGCGCTGAATGGTGCGCGCAGCCACGCCCAGCCGCTCGCAGACAGCCTCCACCTCAGTGGTCACCCAAAACCGGCCAATGAAGGTCCCCTGAAAAGCGGCCAAAGGAGAGGGCCGAGACGTTGACGCCCGGGTAGGACGTGGAGTCCGCCCGGAGAATGGGCAACGTCTTGAGCGACG
>NZ_JAJVKW010000044.1 GCF_024198255.1 Myxococcus guangdongensis | reverse complement strand
TGTCTCCGTCCAAGTCTCCATCCTTGTCCGGATAGAACATTCGCGGGGCTTGCGCATTGCATTCGACACCATTCTGGGCGGCATTGCAGACGACCGTCCCAGTGCAACTCAGGTTGTTGCAGGAATTGCCCTTCGTGGTGAAGGTCTCGTCAGTATTCCCGTCGCAGTTATTGTCCTTGTTATCACAAAGCTCCGGTTTACCCGGCGCGACGCTGTTGTCATCGTCTCTGCAGTCAAACGGAGGGCCCGCAGGATAGTTCTTATACCTCGCGCCGGGCGAGGCACATTGAAAGGTGGCTCCTGCTCGCGGCACTCCGTCCCCGTCGTCGTCCAGATACCAGTTCTTGTCGAAGCCCTCGTCGGTGGCTCCGTTGCAGTTGTTGTCTTCGTTGTCGCAGACTTCGGCCTTGCCAGGAGCGGCGTTCTCATTGTCGTCCCTGCAATCACCGCCAACCGTCACATATCCACGGACGCCGGCCACTGGGGCACAGTGCTGAATCGCCTCGCCACCCACCCCGTCTCCATCCAAGTCCCGGAACATCGCAACCAGAGGCAGTCCCTCGTCGACCCCGTTACGACAGTTGTTATCCTTGTCGTCACAGACCTCCTGCTGCGAGGGGTTGCGCATCGCGTCCCCATCGTCGCAGTCCGTGCCGCCCTTCCCCGCATCGCTCGAAACGGCGACAAAACCGTCCCCATCCGCGTCCGGGGTCACAAGCGTCACCGCCGTACCTGGCTTGGCTCCAGTTCCCGAAAGGTCAACTGGCAGGACCACCTCGTCCACCTGCTTGCCACCACAGCCCTGCTCGCGCGCGGTAATGGTGACCTGAAGCTTCTTTCCCCAATCCCCTGGGCGGAGGACATTGAGAACAAGTGGTGGCGACGTCCTCGCGAGCAGGTCGCTTCCAACGGTCTGCTCCGTGAAATTCTCTGAGTTCGCCACATCCTGGGTCCGCATCACGATGCACCCAGTCTTGAAGCTCGGCGTGTAGTGAACCGTGACACGAACGGTTCGCTCCCCCGCCAGCTCTTCGAGACTCGGTACGGAACAACCACTCAGCACCAGCAGGCTGGCAACACCCCATCCCCCCATGCGGTTCATCGCGCACCGCCCTGGGCCACGGACTCATCGGTGGAGCCCATCAGGAGCCACGTAGCCAGGGCCCCAACGGTCGCCGCAGCAGCCGTACCGAAGAGGACATTCGCCGTCGTCGCGCTCCCTTGGGCCCGGGAGTGGTGTCTCTCCAAGTCCTCGTAAGCTTGAGCGGCCCGCGCATCCTCGACCTGACCGCGAGAGGACAGCCCGAACACAGCCCCTGTTCCACCCGCCGCCACCCCAGCCCCCAGCAGCACCATGCTCAAGAGCGGCACTCGCCGCCCTGCAACCCGAAGACCTCGCCCATCCTCTTCGGACGTGGAGTTCAATGCCCAATCGGGAGAAGGGGATGCACCGGAGGTATCTCCCTCCGGCATCAAGCTTGGGCGCCTGGTCTCTCGCCCCTCTTGGCCTGCGGCCACCGCGCTCCCATCCCCACGTTGAGGGGCCTTCAGACCTCCCCGAGCCAGCTCGTCGCGCACTCCTTGCCGCTGCGTCTCGAACTCGAGCGACACCTTCGGGGAGACTTTCATTGGGAGCTGCGCATCGGGACGGGTCAGCAGCGCTGAGCGGAAGTCCGCCCGTGCCTCCTCCCACTTCCCCATGTCCGCACGGATGATGCCTCTCAACAATGAGAGGGAGACCGCCTCCCCTTCATCAAGCGGCAACCGGGCGGCGAATTGGAGCCGCTCCAGGGCTACCTCATATTCGAGGTCTTCGTAGAGGCGCTTCGCCTCGGCGAGATGGCGTTGGACTTCGGCAGATGCGCTGGCGGCGCCCAATGGCAGGACCACGGACACACAAAGGACGACCGCCAGGCATTCCCCCCACAGGCATGACTTGGTCATGCCTGGACCTTAATCCCAGACCAGAATATCCCCAAATCCAGGACAGGGGACCCCATCCAAGAAGCCACGCTCAGGTCAGCTTTCCAGAGCGTGGCTGGGACTGCGGTCAACGACTACGGCTCCGGGTAGTGGAAGACGCGACCGTCCTCACCGACGATCCAGATGTCTCCGCTCGCGGTGATGGCGATGTCGTTCAGGGGCACGGTTGCCGTGGCAGGAGAGAGGTCCAGCCCCTTGGCCCAGCCGAACGGTGTCAGGCGGCGCAACCTGCCATTCGCGTTCCCATCCACGATGTAGCACTGGTCCGCCAACAGACGCTGCGCTGAGCTCTGCGGGTCATTGCGCATCACCACGCTGGTGAAGGGGACATTCGCGCCCCCAGGTGCGTCAACCCGGTTCCAGGTTACATTCCCATCCCAGCGCCACGCAGCCCCGTTGTCACCTACCGCGCAGGCCTTGTTGGCGGCACCCATCCACACATCCCGCACAATACCTGCCGTGTTCCCTGGCAGATGCGAATGACTGGCGACCGTCGCGGAGCCACCTGGCGTCACCGTGTAGGCACGAAACCTCTGCCCACTACCACTTCCTGTCGTACCGCCAACTGCAAGAAGGAACTCCTCCTGCAGCCCGTGCATCCCGTAGAAGTTGACCACATTGTCGTCCAGCTCGGTAAACGGCGACGCAGGCGGTT
>NZ_JAJVKW010000043.1 GCF_024198255.1 Myxococcus guangdongensis | reverse complement strand
TGCGCCACGCGTCGAAGCTGTTCTTCGACTTCGACTGCTTCGCCACCTGGTCGACCATCTCCAGGGCACCGCCTTTCCCCATCCATGCGTGGGAGAGGCTGTCGATGATGAGGCAGTCGTACTTCTCGCGCGCGGCCTCTTCGATGAGGGCGATGAAGTCGCGAGGGCTGAACCGACTCATGCTCTGCGCGTCGAAGTCGAACCTGTCCGCGTACTTGCTCGCGCTCTCATTCTCCGTGTCGCCCACGGCGATTCTTCCATTGGGCCCCACGAGCCCGCGTGCGATGCGCAGCGCGGAGAACGTCTTGCCCGAGCCACTCTGTCCGATGAGCGCAAGGCGCAAACGCGCGGCCTTCTTCGTTGCCTTCTGAAACCCCGCCATGCTGCTCTCCTCACTCGTAGCGCTCGCCCGCGTCCTGCTCGGCGCGGCGAATCAGCTCGCGTTCCATCGCGGTGGTGTCATCCACCGCGTCTGTCCATTCGTGGTCCCGCCACCGATGCGGGCCCGTGTGTCCGTCCTCGCGCTCGCAGAGCACCCAGCTCTTCTCGGGGTGCTCCGTGTACGCGTGGCACTCGTACTGACTTGATAGGTCCACTAAACGGCAGACTACTTGTTGGGTCTGACGTTCAGCGGGCGTGTGCGTTCGCGTGCTCGACGCCCTCGCGCCAGTGGTTGCTGCGCGCCCACCACAGCTCGACACCGAGCGCCGCGTAGAGGGCCGATGCAGCGACGGCCAGGTCGTTGAGGGACTTCCTCGCGGCCGTCACGCGGCGCTGTAGCTCGCGCCACCGCGACTGGGTGGCGTCGGTCCCGTTGGGCACGAGGTCGCGCAACTCGTCCTCCGCCATGTGCAGCGCCTCACGCTCCGCGGCTTCGCGCTCGGGGAGTTGCTCCGCCTCCTCGATGCACTCCGCGATGACGTCCACCTCTCCCGGACGCCACCACTGCCTGAGGGCCTGGAGTCGCGCACAGCAGTCCGCCAGATCGCCGACGCAGCTCATGGGCTCACCACGCTGATGCGCGTGCAGTAGCACTCGCACTCGGTGTCGGCACATCGGTTGTGGCCGGCGCCCTTGAACCGGCCGTGCGCGTACCTCCCGCACCTGTCGCAGAGGAGCGGCGCTTCGTCCTCGAGCTCCTCGCTGGCGTCGGCCCGCTCGGCCACCTCGACGGCGACGTCCCACGCGGGGTGGTGCTCGTCGAGCGTTGCCTCGCCGCCGGCCTGGGCCGCGTCCCACGCTTCCACCAACGACGTGAGGTTCACCTCGCCGGAAGCGTCGCGGTGCTCTACGAGGTGCATCAGCATCCACCTGCGGATGCTCGAGCGCGAGTGGACGTCCGGCCCGCGCTCGGTGTGAATGAGGGTAGGGGAACCCATCACGCACCGCCCTTCGTCAGTGGGTAACGGGCCCGCCACCAGCGGCGCCAGAGCGGGTAGCCCAGGCGCCACCCGAAGCCGACGGCGCCCACCCAGCCGAACGCGTACGCCAGCAGGCCCAGCGACATCCAAGGCTGTCGCCGACGAAGCAGCGCAGCTCGCGGCGTGCACTCCACCTGGATGGCCTCGCGCCCCTCCGCCTCAGCCCGCTCACTCTCCCGGGCGGCGATGCTGTCCAGCTCCGCCCCGTAGACGGCGTCCATCAGCGACACCGCCAACATCACGACCGCGAGCCACCCAACCGTCACCGGGCTCAGCCCCAGGGCTGCGAAGATTCCCGTGGGGGGAATGGGCAGCCCAAGCGTGTTGCGGTGCTCCCCCCAGACCGCGCCCAGCAACGCGGACACGTAGAGCCCGCGCTCGACGTGCCACGTCTTCAGCCTGGGGGCGCTGCGGAGCGCGTCCGCCACTGCGTGCGCCGCGCGCCGGAGCCAGGGCCCCGGGTCCTCTCGATGCTCGACCACACGACAAAGCTCCGCCAGCAGGCCCATTTCGAGCCTCCATTCAGAAGGGGTTGAGGGTTGCCGGGACGGGCCCGGGGACTACTTCGCCTGACTCGGGACCTTCTTCAGCGCGTCACGCACCCTGACGAGCAGTCCAGATGGTCCGAGGTCCCAGGAGTTGTGCTCCCGGCTGCTGGAGAGCGCGCTCTCGACGTCCACCAACAACTGCTGAAGGTCTTCGTCTGCGTCCGCCACTCGCCCAGAGCGACTATCCGGCATTGCCACCATCCTCCGGAGGAGGGGTGGACTTGTTGTCCTCATCCTCCGTGTCCATCCCGGGGATGGAGGAGCGAGGGACGAAGACCCAGGCGCTGACGAAGGCGCCGTCCTCTCCGATGGACACCTTCGGCTCGCTGTCGAACTCGATCTCGGTGCTCCCGTACATCTCGCGAGCCGCCGCGACGATGGCGTCGTCCTCGCCGTCTCCCTCCGTTGCATCCTCCTCCTGGTGCAGGGCCGCGAGCTGGGCCTGCTCGAAGAAGTCATCCGGCCATGAATCCGGAATGCCGTGGTGCTCCATGGATGCCAGCAACGTCCGGAGCGCCGCGAGCGGCTCCGGGGGCGGCGACTGCTTCGCACCGTCGTTCGTCGCCATCGGGGGATTCATCATCGGGGCACCAGGAGAACAGCCGTCTGCAGTGGGGTCTGCTTCGTCGGGGACTTCACCGTGATGGCGCGAAGCGGGACATCAAGTCGGTTCCTCCCTACGTGCGAGACGTAGACGACGGACTCGCCAGGGAGCGCCGCCAACGCGGCGATGAGCTCGTGCACTTTCATTGTGATGTGC
>NZ_JAJVKW010000042.1 GCF_024198255.1 Myxococcus guangdongensis | reverse complement strand
CGTCGCTCAAGACGTTGCCCATTCTCCGGGCGGACTCCACGTCCTACCCGGGCGTCAACGTCTCGGCCCTCTCCTTTGGCCGCTTTTCAGGGGACCTTCATTGGCCGGTTTTGGGTGACCACTGAGGGCAGGCCGTCCGCGAGCCGCGTTTCTTCCCGTAGAGGTGGTCGCGTCCCCCGCGCCGCGAGTCCGAGACGGGCTCCTGCTCGAAGTGGCTCTGCCACGCGGGCTGCTCTTGCGCTTCCCGGAGGGGATGCAGGCCGAGTACCTCGCGCACCTGGTGGCGGTGCTCGGCTGATGCTGCTGTTGCCCCGGGCGGTGCGAATCCTGCTGGCCAGAGAGCCCGCCGACATGAGGAACAGCATCGATGGGCTGGCGGCGATTGTGCGCGCCGAGTGGAAGGAGAGCCTCTACGCCGGCCACCTCTTCGTCTTCGTCTCGCGGCGCGGGGACAAGGTGAAGATTCTCTCCTGGGACGCGGGCGGCTTCGTCCTCACCTACAAGCGCTTGGAGCAGGGCCGCTTCCCCCTGCCTGCTTTCGCCGAGGACGCCTTGGGAGTGCAGTTGGATGCCACCCAGCTGTCCATGCTGCTCGACGGAATCGACGTCACGCACGTCCGGAGACCAGGCAAGTGGGCACCTCCCTCCGGTGCCGAGGCAATGCCCGTCACGGGTGGGCTGGTTTTCCCAGAGAGATGGCAGCGCTCTCCCAGACGCACCAGTGCGAGTGGCGTGAGCGAGCCGAAGGGCTCGAGCGGGAGAACCTCACCCTCAAGGAGCGCGTGGGCAGCATCGAATCCCAGCTCGCGCTCCTCCAGCGCACCGTCTTCGGAAAGAAGAGCGAGAAGCTCCCCCGTGTCGAAGACGAGCTGCGCAAGGCCGCGGGCGCCCCGCCCAGGTCGCGTGAAGCGACGCTGAAGGAGAGGCGCCTCAAACGCGAGGCGCGCGCGACGTTGCCCGAACGGGTGATTCACCACCGCGTCCCCGACGAGGCCCGGCGGTGTCCGTCCTGCGGCGGCACGGCGTTGAAGCCGCTGGGCCTCGGCAAGCGCACCGAACTCATCGAGTATGTGCCCGCGCACGTGGAGCGGCAGGTCCACCTGCAGGAGACACTCGCCTGCCCGTGCGGTGCGGGCATCGTCACCGCGCCCGCGCCGAAGGCCATTGAGCAGGGGCAGTACGGCCCGGGCTTCCTGGCGCACGTGGTGACGGCGCAGTGCTGCGACTCGATTCCGCTGTATCGCCAGGCCAAGGCCCTCGCCCGCGCGGGCATGCCCATCGCGCGCACCACGCTGTGCGATGTCTTCCACGAGGTGGGCCGGGCCACGGCGCCGCTCGCCTCGCGACTGCTGGCGCTCGTCCGTGAAGCCCTGCTGGTGCACGCCGACGAAACGCCTCAACGCGTGCTGGACGAGGGCAATGCGCGCCGGGCGTACGTCTGGACATTCCGTACCGACGAACTCATCGCGTACGTCCACAGCGCCAGTCGCTCCGGCGTGACGCCCATGGACGTCCTTGGAGGAACCCGGGGCTACCTGCTGGTGGACGGCTATACGGGCTACAACCGCGTGACGCTGCCGGAGGGGCGGATACGCGTGGGCTGCTGGGCTCACGTGCGCCGCAAATTCTTCGACGTCCTCCTCACCGCCCCTGAGTCCAGGACGGCGCTCGACTTCATCCTCGCGCTGTACCAGGTCGAGCATTCGGCCCGAGACGCAGGGACGCTGGGCACGCAGGACCACCTCGACGCTCGTCGTACCACCAGCGCACGTGTCCTCGCGCAACTGGCCACGTGGGTGGATGAACAGCTCCCGCTCCACCCGCCTAAGAGTCCCCTGGGCATGGCTCTTCGCTACACGAAGGGCCAATGGAGTGCACTGACGAGATTCCTGGAGGACCCCTCGCTGCCCCTCGACAACAACGCCGCGGAACGGGCACTGCGCGCCATGGCCCTGGGCAGGAAGAACTACCTCTTCGTCGGCAATGACGAGGCAGGTCGCAATCTCGCGGGACTCAGCTCCCTGGTCGCCACGTGCGCGGCGAACGGCGTCAACCCCGAGGCGTACCTCGCCGACGTGCTGATGCGACTTGGCAGCCACCCCGCGTCATGTCTGGACGAGTTGCTGCCGCACCGCTGGCAACCGTCCTCCTCCTCCGCGCCTGACTCCTCCTGAAGCCACGCCAGCCTTGGTGACGAGGACCTCTACGCGTGGCTACCATATGGCGCGAGCGGAAGGGGGCATCCGTCGGACGTCACCCGTCGGTCGGTTACGGGCATTGCGAGATCGGGCATCATGTTCGTTCAACGAACCGGCCCCTTCGCTCCATTTCAACAGGCGCTCAGTCGCAATTGGACCAAGTCAGCCACCCCTCGAGCCGAAATGCCCGAGATTTGGTGTCGGTGATGTCTTCGCCCAAGAGTGGTCCACTCAAGAACGAACACCGAAGCCACGCTTCACCATTGTCAGGGTGTGGCTCAATCCGAAAGTCGAAGAATACGTCCTGCCGCAGGGCTTCGATGCCGGCTTCCAACCGCGCAATCAGGTCAGGAGGAGGTGGTTCTGACCATGAATTCCAGCAGGCCTCCATGAAGAGGTCGGGCGCGCATGGGAGAGGTAGGAGGTAACCCATTGCTTCACTGTGGCGGCAAGCCACATCATGCGTCTGGTTGCTGTAAAGAAATCCCTCAGGGTGGTCGACGAGGATGACCGCCCCTGATTCGACCAGCGATTCCAGGCTGATTTCTGGTGGCTTCTGCCGCGAGTTCATGAGCGAGAGCCTACTCTGGAGCTGCTGGTACGCCCTAAACCAACGCTCGTCATCGGCGTGATCTTTGGAGGGGGCAGCCGAGCGAGGGCTCGAATGTAGGACATGCCCGCAGAGGGGAGAAAGATCGGGCCTTCTCAGACCTAAAGCGCTGTGCCCACGCGCGGCGCGTGGAG
>NZ_JAJVKW010000041.1 GCF_024198255.1 Myxococcus guangdongensis | reverse complement strand
CGCTCTTCTCGGTGGAGTACGCGCTGTGGAGGATGTGGAGGAGTTGGGGAGTGGAGGCGGACGCGGTGCTGGGGCACAGCGTGGGGGAGTACGTGGCGGCGGTGGTGGCGGGCGTCATGGGGATGGAGGACGCGCTGAGGCTGGTGGCGGAGAGAGGCCGGCTGATGCAGGGGTTGGGAGGGGAAGGAGAGATGGTGGCGGTGGAGGCGCCGGAGGAGTGGATTGCGGAGGCGGTGAAGGGGCTGGAGGCGAGCGTGTCGATTGCGGCGCGCAACGGGCCGAAGCAGTGGGTGGTGGCGGGGCTGAAGGAGGGCGTGAAGGAGGCGGAGCGTCGGCTGGCGGAGAAGGGAGCGAAGACGAAGAAGCTGAAGGTGTCGCACGCGTTCCACTCGCCGCAGATGGAGCCGATGCTGGACGCCTTCGAAGCGAAGGTGGGCGCAGTGAAGCTGGAAGCACCGAAGCGGGTGCTGATTTCGAATGTGAGCGGGAAGAAGGCGGGAGCGGAGGTGGCGAGCGCGAGGTACTGGCGCACGCACGTGAGGGAGGCGGTGCGCTTCGCGGAGGGGATGGAGGCGCTGCGGAAGGAGGGGGTGGGCGTCTTCGTGGAGGTGGGCCCGGCGCCGGTGTTGGTGGGGATGGGGAGGCAGACGCTGGAGGAGGAGGGACTGGAGTGGGTGGCGAGCTTGAGGAAGGGGAAGGGGGAGTGGGAGACGGTGCTGGAGGGGTTGGGAGCGCTGTACGTGAAGGGAGTGGAGGTGGCGTGGAGCGAGTACGAGAAGCCGTACGCGCGCCGCACCGTGTCCCTGCCCACGTATCCGTTCCAGCGTCAGCGCTACTGGTGGACCCGCGAGCCGCGGGGACAGAGCGCGCTGCTCGCGCCGCGTGAGGCTCGGGCCGTCAAGCCGCACCTCGGGAGCCGGCTGTACTCCCCCGCGTTCGACGACATCATCTACAGCACGACGCTCGGGGCGTTCCGTCCGGCATACCTCGATGACCATCGCCTCTACGGCACGGTCGTCACGCCGGCGGCCTCGCACCTGTCGATGGTCCTCTCGGCCGTCGTGGAGACCTTCGGTCCCCAAGCCTGCACGCTGGAGAACCTCACGTTCCACCAGGCGCTGGTGCTCGCGGACGACGAGCTGCGCCCGCTCCAGCTCATCTTCTCGCCGCACGCGGAGGGCTACTCCCTCAAGCTGATGACGCAGGGGGAGTCCGGTGACTGGGTGCTGCACGGCACCGGTGAGCTGCGAGTCGACCCGTCCCAGGTGTCCACGCCGAGGACGCTGCCCGCGCGCGAGGCGGTGTTGGCGCGCTGCACCGAGTCGCGCTCGGGAGACGACTTCTACAAGTTCTTCCGAGCCATGGGCTACACGCTGGGCCCGAGCTTCCGCTGGATTGGTCCCTTCCAGCGCAGCAAGGACGAGGCGTTCGGCCAGATGCAGCAGCCGGAGCTGCCGGACTCTCCGGACAACTACCAGCTCTATCCCGGCCTCATCGACTCGTGCTTCCAGATGCTCGCCAACTGGATGGTGAGCGACGCGACGAGTCTGGCGGACGCGCTGGCGATTCCCTTCAGCGTCTCGAAGCTCAACTTCTTCCGTCGTCCGCAGGGCGCGCTGTGGTGCTACGCGAAGTCCACCGCGGGCGAGCGGGCCATCACGGAAGAAATCCTCAGCGGCGACGTGCAGCTCTTCGACGAGCACGGCCCGGTGGCGGAGATCCTCGGCTTCCACGCGCGTCGCGCCAGCCGTGACGTCCTGCAGGCCAGCACGCACAAGAAGTCCGAGGAGCGCATCTACGAGGTGGCGTGGACCCCCGAGCCCCTGCCTCCCGCGCCGCTGCCCCAGGCCGAGTCCCATCCGTGGCTGCTGTTGCTGGACGCACAGGGCGTCGGCGAGCAGCTCGCCACGAGACTGGAGGAGCGCGGAGCCTCCGTCATCCGCGTGCGTCCGGGCGCCGGATTCCAGAACAAGGCCTCGAAGCACTTCGAGGTCGACGCGAGCACCCCGGCCGACTTCACCCGACTGCTGCGCGAGGCCCTGAACGGCGCCCCGTGCGCGGGCGCTGTCTACCTGTGGGGTCTGGACTCGACCTCGGAGGAGACGCGGTCCGCCGAGGCCGTGCACCAGGCGACGCTCCGGGCCACGACAGGAGCGCTGCACCTGACGCAGGCGCTCGTGGCCAGCGGCACGCAGTCTCCGCTGTGGCTCGTCACGCAGGGCGCGCAGCCCGCCGATGGCGTGGCGGTGTCCTCGCCCGTGCAGGCGTCGCTGTGGGGCCTGGGCCGCGTCATCGACCTGGAGCACGGCGAGCTGCGCTGCGGACGCATCGATCTGGACCCCAGGGATGTGAAGGGCAGTGTGTCCTCGCTGCTCACCGAGTTGCTGCGCTCCAGCGACACGCCGGGAGTCGAGGTGGCCCTCCGTCGAGAGCGGCGCCTGCGTCCCCAGCTCCAGCGGGCGAAGGGTGGCGCGGAGGTCACATCCTTCCGCGCCGACGGCACGTACCTGATTACGGGCGGCCTGGGGGCGCTCGGTCTGTCGATGGCGCGGTGGCTGGTGGAGCGCGGCGCGCGTCACCTGGTCCTCGTGGGACGACGTGAGCCCACGGCGGAGGCTCGCGCGGTGCTCGCGGAGCTGGAGCAGTTGGGCGCGAGCATCACGGTGGCCTCGGCGGATGTGGCGCGACAGGCGGACGTCGCGGCGCTCCTGGCGCGCATCGACGCGGGGGCGGTGCCGCTGCTCGGCATCTTCCACGCGGCCGGCATCGTCGAGGACGGGGCGTTGGTGCAACAGGACGCCCAGCGCTTCGAGCGGGTGATGGCGCCCAAGGTGGCGGGGGCGTGGAACCTCCACCGCTTCACGGAGGCGCGGTCGCTGGAGCACTTCGTCCTCTTCTCGTCGGCCGCGGCGCTGCTCGGCTCTCCGGGACAGAGTGGCTACGCGGCGGCGAACGCCTTCCTGGATGCGCTGGCGCATGTCCGTCGTGCCCGTGGGCTGCCCGCGCTGTCGCTGGACTGGGGCCCGTGGGCGGAGGTGGGCATGGCCACGGACGCGCAGGTGGCGAAGGCGTTGGAGCGCCGGGGCATCCGCGCGCTGCCGACGGCGCAGGGGCTGGAGTTGTTGGGCAAGGCGCTGGGGTACTCGCAGGCGCAGCTCGGGCTCATGCACATCCGGTGGCCGGCGTACATCGAGGGCCTCGGACGGTTGGGGCGCTCGGGCTTCTACGCGGCGGTGGCGCCGGCGCGGAAGGACGAGTCCCGCGCGGCCGTGGCGACGACGAAGAAGCAGTGGTTGGCGGAGCTGCAGGGCGCGCTGCCGCACGAGCGGCGGGAGGTGCTCGTCCGCAGGCTCCAGGAGGCGGTGGGGCGAGTGCTCCGCCTGGACGTGGCGGGTGGAGTCGATTGGGGCCAGGGCTTCACGGACCTGGGCATGGACTCGCTGATGGCCATCGAGCTGCGCAACGCCCTGCAGGACGGGCTGGGGCACTCGCTGCCTTCGACCATCGCGATGAACCACCCCAACGTGGACTTCCTCGCCGACCACCTCATCGAGGCTGTCTTGAAGTTCAACGACGAGAGGAAGCCCGCTCCGGCGCGTGAGGTGCCGGCCGTGGGCGAGCTCGAGGTGAGCCTCGACGCACTCTCCGACGCGGAGCTGGCCCGTCTGGCGCTCGCGGACCTGGCAACGGATTCCTGAGGAATATCGAGATGACGACCGAGGACATCAACTACCGGCAGATCGTGCAGCAGCAGCTCGTGAAGATTCGCAAGCTGGAGGCTCGACTCGAGAAGGCCGAGTCGGCGCCGCGAGTGGAGCCCATCGCCATCGTCGGCATGGCGTGCCGCTTCCCCGGCGGAGTCACCACGCCAGAGGCGTACTGGGAGCTGTTGCGCGACGGCGTGGACGCCACGATGGAGGTGCCGGCGAACCGCTGGGACGTGGACGCGCTCTATGACCCGAAGCCGCAGGTGCCGGGGAAGATCAACACCCGTCGGGGTGGCTTCCTGAAGGACGTGGACCAGTTCGACGCCCAGTTCTTCGGAATCTCCCCGCGCGAGGCGGCGGCGATGGACCCGCAGCAGCGACTGCTGCTGGAGGTCGGCTGGGAGGCGCTGGAGCGGGCGGGCTATCCGGTGGAGCGCCGGGGGCGGCAGCGGGTGGGCGTCTTCGTGGGCGTGATGAACACGGACTACAGCCAGCGCATGCTCGCGAACGCGGACCTGTCGCAGCTGGACCCGTACTTCGGCACGGCGAAGGGCGCGTGCTTCAGCGCGGGTCGCCTGTCGTACGCGCTGGGCTTCCAGGGCCCGAGCATGGCGGTGGACACGGCGTGCTCGTCGTCACTGGTGGCGATGCACCTGGCCATCCAGAGCCTGCGTCTGGGCGAGTGCCCCGTGGCGCTCGCGGGCGGCGTGAATCTCATCCTCTCCCCGGAGGTGAGCGTCTACCTGGCGAGCAGCGGCGCGCTGTCTCCCGAGGGCCGCTGCAAGACGTTCGATGCCTCCGCGGACGGCTATGCCCGTGGTGAAGGCTGCGGCGTGCTGGTGCTGAAGAGGTTGTCGGACGCGGTGGCGGACGGGAACGAAGTGCTGGCGGTGATTCGTGGCACGGCGGTGAACCACGACGGCCCGAGCAGCGGACTGACGGTGCCGAATGGGATGGCGCAGCAGGCGGTGATTCGGCAGGCGCTGGAGAACGGGGGAGTGAAGGGGACGGAGGTCAGCTACCTGGAGGCGCACGGGACGGGGACGTCGCTGGGAGACCCGATAGAAGTGGACGCGATGTGGGGCGCGTTGGGAGAGGGGCGCAGCGGAGAGTCGCTGTGGCTGGGCTCTGCGAAGACGAACCTGGGGCACCTGGAGTCGGCGGCGGGGGTGGCAGCGGTGATGAAGGTGGTGCTGTCGCTGAAGAACAAGCAACTGCCGCCGCACCTGCACTTCAAGACGCCGAACCCGCACATCGGCTGGGACCAGATGGCGGTGGAGGTGCCGACGAAGCTGACGCAGTGGGACCCCAAGCAGACGAGCCGGGTCGCGGGTGTCAGCTCCTTCGGCCTCAGCGGGACGAACGCGCACGTCATTCTGGAAGAGGCGCCCCCGAGGGCGGTGCCCGTCCAGAAGCAGGACACGGTCGAGCGCCCGAAGCACGTGCTGGTGCTGTCTGCGCGAAGCACGAGCGCGTTGGAAGAGCAGGCGAAGCAGTACGCGGGAGCGCTGGGAGAGGCGCCGGTGGGAGACGTGTGCTTCACGGCGTCGGTGGGGAGGACGCACCTGGAGCAGCGGCTCGCGGTGGTGGGCGCCAGCGCGGAAGAGCTGAAGACGAAGCTGGAGCGCACGGTGGCGGGAGAAGCCGTGGCGGGAGTGGTGAAGGGGCAGGCGGTGG
>NZ_JAJVKW010000040.1 GCF_024198255.1 Myxococcus guangdongensis | reverse complement strand
GAAACAAGCGACTCGGTCTTTGAAAACCAAATAGCAAGCCCAAGAAGAAGAGAAGGATTGCGGAAACCGCAGTCAATCTTTGAGAAGGCCCCAGTCAGGGAGCGCTGAGAAGCGCAGACCGGCAGGGCCTGCAGTGAATCAGCGAGAGCCAAGGTTCCTTAGCCGGACACTTGGCGGACGCCGGTTCAACCTTCAAATTAAAATTGGAGAGTTTGATCCTGGCTCAGAACGAACGCTGGCGGCGTGCCTAACACATGCAAGTCGAGCGCGAATAGGGGCAACCCTTAGTAGAGCGGCGCACGGGTGCGTAACACGTGGATAATCTGCCTGGATGCTCGGGATAACCAGTCGAAAGATTGGCTAATACCGGATAAGCCCACGGTTTCTTCGGAGACTGAGGGAAAAGGTGGCCTCTGTATACAAGCTATCACAACCAGATGAGTCCGCGGCCCATCAGCTAGTTGGCGGGGTAATGGCCCACCAAGGCAACGACGGGTAGCTGGTCTGAGAGGACGATCAGCCACACTGGAACTGAGACACGGTCCAGACTCCTACGGGAGGCAGCAGTGGGGAATTTTGCGCAATGGGCGAAAGCCTGACGCAGCAACGCCGCGTGTGTGATGAAGGTCTTTGGATTGTAAAGCACTTTCGACCGGGAAGAAAACCCGTTGGCTAACATCCAACGGCTTGACGGTACCGGGAGAAGAAGCACCGGCTAACTCTGTGCCAGCAGCCGCGGTAATACAGAGGGTGCAAGCGTTGTTCGGAATTATTGGGCGTAAAGCGCGTGTAGGCGGCGTGACAAGTCGGGTGTGAAAGCCCTCAGCTCAACTGAGGAAGTGCGCCCGAAACTGTCGTGCTTGAGTGCCGGAGAGGGTGGCGGAATTCCCCAAGTAGAGGTGAAATTCGTAGATATGGGGAGGAACACCGGTGGCGAAGGCGGCCACCTGGACGGTAACTGACGCTGAGACGCGAAAGCGTGGGGAGCAAACAGGATTAGATACCCTGGTAGTCCACGCCGTAAACGATGAGAACTAGGTGTCGTGGGAGTTGACCCCCGCGGTGCCGTAGCTAACGCATTAAGTTCTCCGCCTGGGAAGTACGGTCGCAAGACTAAAACTCAAAGGAATTGACGGGGGCCCGCACAAGCGGTGGAGCATGTGGTTTAATTCGACGCAACGCGCAGAACCTTACCTGGTCTTGACATCCTCGGAATCTCTCAGAGATGAGGGAGTGCCCGCAAGGGAACCGAGAGACAGGTGCTGCATGGCTGTCGTCAGCTCGTGTCGTGAGATGTTGGGTTAAGTCCCGCAACGAGCGCAACCCTCGCCTTTAGTTGCCACGCAAGTGGATCTCTAGAGGGACTGCCGGTGTTAAACCGGAGGAAGGTGGGGATGACGTCAAGTCCTCATGGCCTTTATGACCAGGGCTACACACGTGCTACAATGGCCGGTACAGAGCGTTGCCAACCCGCGAGGGGGAGCTAATCGCATAAAACCGGTCTCAGTTCAGATTGGAGTCTGCAACTCGACTCCATGAAGGCGGAATCGCTAGTAATCGCAGATCAGCACGCTGCGGTGAATACGTTCCCGGGCCTTGTACACACCGCCCGTCACACCATGGGAGTCGATTGCTCCAGAAGTCATCTCACCAAGAGATGCCCAAGGAGTGGTCGGTAACTGGGGTGAAGTCGTAACAAGGTAGCCGTAGGGGAACCTGCGGCTGGATCACCTCCTTTCTAAGGAGACCGGGCATCAGGCAGACACTTCGGTGTCAGCAGGTGATGCCAGCGGCTTTCGAGCCGCGTCAGGTCGACCAGGTCAACGTTTCCGAGTCCAATCCGACTCGACTTCTTCGGGCTTGCTGTTTGGTTTTGAAGGACTGAGTGCGCGGCGACGCGGCACCAGCTCTTTGAGAATGAAGGACGCTGTAGGAAGAATCGACGCGGTAGCTCCCTGGGCCTATAGCTCAGCTGGCTAGAGCGCGCGCCTGATAAGCGCGAGGTCGGTGGTTCAAGTCCACCTAGGCCCACCACTTCCTCGAGACGTTGAGTCGAGAGGGGTAAGTGGTGACGCACCCAGCATGGTAGGATGGCCTGGTTTAAGGGGCTGTAGCTCAGTTGGGAGAGCGCCAGCTTTGCAAGCTGGATGTCGTCGGTTCGATTCCGATCAGCTCCACTACGATTTTCCCTGCAGTCTTGGGAAGCGTTCTTTGACAAGTGCATACGAAGGGTAAGTTGCAATTTCTGCTGAGTAACAAGTTCTCGCAGAAAGCACTGCCGAAACCGCCGCCGTGAGGCGAGGTGAGAGGTGGTGTTTCTACAAGCGAATTAGAAGTGAATTCTTCCGGGCCTGCTGCGAAGAGCAGGGGTCTGGGCCTTGGTTTCGAGTTTCGACAATCCGCCGGGAGGCGGGCGTTAGACAAGAGATTAGGGCAAGTAAGCTACTAAGGGCGTGCGGTGGATGCCTAGGTGCCAAGAGGCGATGAAGGACGCGGGTGGCTGCGAAAAGCTTCGGGGAGCTGTCAACCAAGCGTTGATCCGGAGATGTCCGAATGGGGAAACCCAGCACTGCGAATAGCGGTGTTACCTCCTACTGAATACATAGGTAGGAAGGAGCTAACCAGGGGAAGTGAAACATCTCAGTACCCTGAGGAAGAGAAAACAATGAGTGATTCCCAAAGTAGTGGCGAGCGAAATGGGAGAAGCCCAAACCGAAGTCACGAAAGTGGCGTCGGGGTAGCGGGTCCACGGTAGGACTTTGACTGGCTAGCGGAAGCCTCTGGAAAGAGGCACCAAAGAGCGTGATAGTCGCGTACGCGAAAGCTGGTTGGAGCTGAGTGGGTTACCCAAGTAAGGCGGGACACGTGCAATCCTGCCTGAATCAGCCGGGACCATCCGGTAAGGCTAAATACTCCTTGGCGACCGATAGTGAACAAGTACCGCGAGGGAAAGGTGAAAAGAACCCCGGCAAGGGGAGTCAAAAGAACCTGAAACCGCATGTCTACAAGCAGTTCGAGCTCTACGGCGCAAGCCAGAGCGAGAGCGTACCTTTTGCATCATGATTCGGCGACTTAATATACGTAGCGAGGCTAAGCCGATAGGTGGAGCCGGAGCGAAAGCGAGTCCTAAAAGGGCGAATTAGTTGCGTGTATTATAACCCGAAGCGGGGTGATCTACACATGGCCAGGTTGAAGTGCGGGTAACACCGCATGGAGGACCGAACTCATGAAAGTTGAAAATTTCTGAGATGAGCTGTGTGTAGGGGTGAAAGGCCAATCAAACTCCGTGATAGCTGGTTCTCCCCGAAAGATATTTAGGTATCGGCTCGGGCAATTCAATACTGGAGGTAGAGCACTGGAACGGCTAGGGGTCTCACCAGATTACCAAACCGTACCAAACTCCGAATGCCAGTAATTGTTAGCCCGGGACGCAGTCAGTGGGTGATAACGTCCATTGGCAAGAGGGGAATAACCCAGACCGACAGCTAAGGCCCCCAAATCTAGTCTAAGTGAACACTAGAAAGGATGTGGCAGGTCATTGACAACCAGGAGGTTGGCTTAGAAGCAGCCATCCTTTAAAGAAAGCGTAATAGCTCACTGGTCAAGACAGGCCGCGCCGAAAATGTAACGGGGCTCAAGACTAGTGCCGAAGCTTCGGGTCATACGTAAAGCGTATGGCGGTAGGGGAGCGTCCCAGCTGCAGCGAAGGCCGACCGAAAGGGCGACTGGAGCGGCTGGGAGTGCTGATGCCGAAATGAGTAGCGATAAAGGGGGTGAGAAACCCCCTCGCCGTAAACCCAAGGTTTCCTGGGTCAAGTTAATCTTCCCAGGGTTAGCCGGAACCTAAGTCGAGGCCGAAAGGCGTAGATGATGGAAAGCGGGTTAATATTCCCGCGCCATCTTGCAAGCGTTGAACTAAGGGAGGACGGAGAAAGCTAGACGAGCTGACCGGCGGTTGTGTCAGTCTAAAGGCGTAGGGGTGTCGCGTACGAATAAAGGCGCGGCAGCTATCCTCGAGACCTTATGGCGCCCCGTAAGGGGTAAGTCGTCGATGCTCTGCTTCCAAGAAAAGTCCCGTAGGGAGCTTGCAGGGTGTCCGTACCGTAAACCGACACAGGTGGGTGAGGAGAAAATCCTAAGGCGCTTGAGAGAACTCTCCTCCAAGGAACTAGGCAAATTTCCACCGTAACTTCGGAAGAAGGTGGGCCTCTGGTAGGTGAAGGCGTACAGCCGGAGCCGAGAGAGGTTGCAGAGAAATGGCGGTAGCGACTGTTTACCAAAAACACAGGACTCTGCGAAGGCGACAAGCCGACGTATAGGGTCTGACTCCTGCCCGGTGCTGGAAGGTTAAGGGGATTCGTCAGCCGCAAGGCGAAGCGATGATCCGAAGCCCCAGTAAACGGCGGCCGTAACTATAACGGTCCTAAGGTAGCGAAATTCCTTGTCGGGTAAGTTCCGACCTGCACGAATGGAGTAACGACTTCCGCGCTGTCTCGGAGAGGGACTCAGCGAAATTGAAATAGCTGTGCCGATGCAGTTTACCCGCAGCAAGACGGAAAGACCCCGTGAACCTTTACTATAACTTGACAGTGACACTAGGGATTGACTGTGTAGGATAGGTGGGAGCCTTTGAAGCCGGGCCGCTAGGTTCGGTGGAGGCAACGGTGAAATACCACCCTGTTGATTTCTGGTGTCTAACCATGTCCCGTTAGCCGGGATTGGGACACTGTCTGGTGGGTAGTTTGACTGGGGCGGTCGCCTCCCAAAGAGTAACGGAGGCGCGCGATGGTTCCCTCAGCCCGATTGGAAACCGGGCGGCGAGTGCAATGGCATAAGGGAGCTTGACTGCGAGACGGACACGTCGAGCAGGTGCGAAAGCAGGTCATAGTGATCCGGTGGTCCTGAATGGAAGGGCCATCGCTCAACGGATAAAAGGTACTCCGGGGATAACAGGCTTATCTCCCCCAAGAGTTCACATCGACGGGGAGGTTTGGCACCTCGATGTCGGCTCATCGCATCCTGGGGCTGGAGCAGGTCCCAAGGGTTTGGCTGTTCGCCAATTAAAGCGGTACGCGAGCTGGGTTCAAAACGTCGTGAGACAGTTTGGTCCCTATCTGCTGTGGGCGTAGGATACTTGAGAGGCTCTGACCTTAGTACGAGAGGACCGGGTTGGAGGCACCGCTGGTGTACCAGTTGTCTCGCCAGAGGCATCGCTGGGTAGCCATGTGCCGATTGGATAACCGCTGAAAGCATCTAAGCGGGAAACCGACCTCAAGACCAGGTATCCCGGGCGCAAGCCCCTGAAGACCCGTCGAAGACTACGACGTTGATAGGCTGGGTGTGTAAGCGCGGTAACGCGTTGAGCTAACCAGTACTAATTGGTCGAGAGGCTTACTTCCCCCTATCTCTTGCGCGCCCCCTCGAGGGGAGTAAGGGACTCGGGGCCAAGGCCGAGGCTTGAATGTCAATGCACATTCACCCGGAAGAAGCTTCTAAAAGCACAGCGAGGCTTGATACTCGCAGAATGCTGCAACTTACCCTTCGTATGCACTGTCTCTCGTTTTCCGGTGGCAATGTCGGAGGGGTCACACCCGTTCCCATCCCGAACACGGAAGTTAAGCCCTCCAGAGCCGATGGTACTCCGCGGGAAACCGCGTGGGAGAGTAGGTCGCTGCCGGATTCTTTTTGAGAAGCCCTCGTCGCCTCGTGCGACGGGGGCTTTTCTTTTTTCCGC
>NZ_JAJVKW010000039.1 GCF_024198255.1 Myxococcus guangdongensis | reverse complement strand
GGCGGAGGTGTTCAGCGAGGTGCTGGGAGCGAAGCGAGTCGGGAGGAAGGACGACTTCTTCGAGCTGGGAGGGCACTCGCTGCTGGCGACGCAGGTGGTGGCGCGAGTGCGCGCACTCACCGGTATCAACCTCCCACTGCGCGCACTCTTCGAAGCACCGACCATCGAAGCGCTCGCGAGACGTCTCGATTCCTCGCGCGGGGACGGCGCGACCCCAGACGTCTTCCCGCTGGTCGCACGGCCTCGCACTGGCCAGCCGCCGCTGTCGTTCGCGCAGCACCGACTGTGGTTCTTCGACCAGCTCTCGCCGGGCAGCGCCGCCTACAACGTCCCGATTCATCTCCAGGTCAATGGGGCGCTGCGAATCAACGCGCTCGAACAAGCGTTCTCCGCGTTGGTGGCACGTCACGAATCCCTACGCACCAGCTTCGCGCTTCACGATGGAGAACCAGTCCAGGTCATTCACGCGCCTGGCGACTTCCAGCTCGCCTTCGAGGAGCTGAGCGCGTCGTCCGAAGCGGACCGCCGGAGCGCGGTGCGACACCGAGCCGTCGAGGAGTCGCTGCGCCCGTTCGACCTTGGACAGCCCAGGCTCCTGCGCGCCACATTGTTCCGACTCGCCCCCGAGCAACATGTGCTGTCGCTGGTGATGCACCACATCGTCTCGGACGGCTGGTCCCTGGGCGTGCTGGTGCGAGAGCTCGGCGCGCTCTACGTCGCCTTCTCCGAGGGGCAACAGGCGCCGCTTCCCACGCTGCCGGTGCAGTACGCGGACTACGCGCTCTGGCAACGCGAGTGGCTGAGCGGAGAGCGGCTGGAGACGCAGCTCGACTGGTGGAGGCAGCGGCTCGCCGGAGCGCCCCCGCATCTGGAGTTGCCCATCGAAGGGCCTCGGCCCGCGGTCCAATCCCAGCGAGGCTCCACCGTCCCGGTCCGCCTGCCTGTCGCGCTGCGAGACGCGGTGGGCGCGCTGGCCCGTGAGACGGGAACCACGCCCTTCATGGTGTTGCTCTCGGCGTTCCAGGTGTTGCTGTCCCGCTACTCGGGGCAGGACGACATCAGCGTGGGCTCACCCATCGCGGGCCGCCGGTATGCGGAGACGGAGGGCCTCATCGGCTTCTTCGTCAACACGTTGGTCCTGCGTGCACGGGTGCATCCCACGGAGACGTTCCTCCAGCTCCTGGCCCAGGTCCGTGAGACCACGCTCGGGGCCTACGAGCACCAGGACCTCCCCTTCGAGAAGCTGGTGGAGGCGCTGCGTCCCGTCCGCGACCTGAGCCGCACCGCGCTGTTCCAGGTCCTGTTCGTGTTGCAGAACGCGCCGGTGGAGGCGCTCGAGTTCCCCACGTTGTCTCTCGTGCCGCTGGAGACGGAGGGCACCGAGGCCGCGCGCTTCGAGCTGTCGCTGAACCTGAGCGAGACCTCGGAGGGAATCACGGGGACGCTGCTGTTCAACCCGGACCTGTTCTCCGAGTCCACGGCGGCGCGCATGGTGGCGCACCTCCAGGTGCTGCTGGAGGCGATCACCTCGAACCCTGGCCAGCGCCTCTCCGAGCTGCCGTTGATGACGCCAGCCGAGCGGCAACAGATCCTGGACTCGTGGTCCACCGCCACCGCGGACTTCTCGAACGCGGCACCACTGCATGCGCTCATCGAGCAGCAGGCGGCCCGAACCCCCATGGCTCCCGCCGTGCGGTACGAGGACACGGTGTTGTCGTACGCGCAGCTCGATGCGCGCGCCAACCAGCTCGCGAGGCATCTGCGAGAACTCGGGGTCGGGCCGGACGCCCCGGTGGCGCTGTGCCTGGAGCGGAGCGTGGACCTGGTGGTGGCGCTGCTGGGCGTCCTGAAGGCCGGTGGCGCGTATGTGCCGCTGGAGCCCGCACAGCCCGCCACGCGCCTGCGCGTGCTCGTGGAGGAGGTCGCCGCGCCCGTCGTGGTGACGGAGTCTCGTCACGCTGCTTCGTTCGAGACGTGCGCCGCGCGTCAGGTCTTGATGGACCGGGACGCCGCGCTGCTCGCGAGGCATTCCACCGATGTCCCGAACGTGCGGGTCTCTCCGGAGAACGTCGCGTACGTGTTGTTCACCTCGGGCAGCACGGGACGTCCCAAGGGCGTGGCCGTGTCGCACGGGGCGCTGGTGAACTACGTCCAGGCCGCGACGGAGCGACTCGGGCTGCGTGACTGCGCGAGCTTCGCGTTGGTGTCGACCTTCGGCGCGGACCTGGGCAATACGGTGCTGTTCCCAGCGCTGTGCACGGGAGGCGTGCTGCATGTCCTCTCGTCCGCGCGCATGGGGAATCCCGTGGGCGTGGCGGAGTACTTCCATCGGCACTCGGTGGACTGCGTGAAGATGGTGCCCGCGCACCTCTCCGCCTGGTTGACGGCGCCGGAGCCGGAGCGGGTGCTGCCGCGCAAGCGACTGGTCCTCGGTGGCGAGTCCTCGACGTGGGCGTTGGTGGAGCAGGTGCGTGCCCTGGCTCCAACAGTGGAGGTGTTCAATCACTATGGCCCCACGGAGACGACCGTGGGTGTGCTCGCGGGCCCGGTGGATGCGGGGACCGTGGTGCGGGCGGCCACCGTGCCGCTGGGCCGGCCGTTGGCGAGGACGCGTGTGTACGTGCTGGATACCGAGCTGCGTCCGGTGCCAGCCGGCGTGCCGGGAGAGCTGTTCATCGGCGGCGAGCAGGTGGCTCGTGGCTATCTGGGGCGTCCTGACCTGACGGCGGAGCGTTTCAGTCCGGACCCGTTCAGTTCCGTGTCGGGGGCTCGGATGTACCGCACGGGGGACAGGGTGCGGTGGCTCGCGGATGGCAGGGTGGAGTTCCTGGGCCGCGCGGACTTCCAGGTGAAGGTGCGAGGCTTCCGCGTGGAGCCTGGAGAGGTGGCGGCGGTCCTTCGAGAACATCCCTCGGTGGGTGACGCGGTGGTGGTGGCTCGCGAGGACGCGGCCGGTGACAAGCGACTGGTCGCGTATGTCATCGCGCGGCCCTCGGGAGCCGTGGAGCTGGGGACGCTGCGAGGCTTCCTCCAGGAGCGCTTGCCGTCGCACATGGTGCCCTCGGGCTTCATGGTGCTGGAGGCGTTGCCGCTGACGCCGAACGGCAAGCTGGACCGACGGGCGTTGCCCGAGCCGGAGGCGGGTTCGCTGTCTTCGGGCGCGGTGCATGTGCCGCCCGCGACGCCGATGGAGGAGTCACTGGCCGCCATCTGGAAGGAGGTCCTGCGAGTCGAGCGCGTGAGCCGTCACGACGACTTCTTCGCGCTGGGTGGGCATTCGCTCATCGCGACGCAGGTGGTGGCGCGGCTGCGTGGCTCGTTGGGAGTGGAGGTGCCGCTGAGGGCGCTCTTCGAGGCGCCCACGCTCGAGGGTCTTGCGCGCAAGGTGGAGCAGGTCGCGCGAGTCGTCTCGGTGCCGGCCTTGCGGCCCTCCGCGCGTCAAGGGGCACTGCCGTTGTCCTTCGCGCAGCAGCGTTTGTGGTTCCTCGACAAGCTCGAGCCTGGGAGTGTCACGTACAACGTCCCGTCGGCGCTCCGGCTGGAGGGGGCACTCGACGTGGAGGCGCTGGAGCGAGCGTTCTCCGAGGTGACTCGTCGTCACGAGAACCTGCGCACCTGCTTCCCCGACGAGGGCGGTGTCCCTGTGCAGGTGGTCTCTCCGCCGTCGCCGTTCCATTTCCGCCGAGTCGAGTTGGGCGGGGAGATGGAGCAAGAGGCGACGTTGCTGCGTCTCGTCGGCGAGGAGGTGGCGCGGCCCTTCAATCTGGCGCGGGGACCGCTGCTGAGGGCGACGCTGGTGAGGCTGTCCGAGGCGTCACACGTGTTGGTGGTGGTGCTGCACCACATCGTGTCGGACGGGTGGTCGACGGGGCTGTTGGTGCGGGAGGTGGCGGCGCTCTACGGAGCGTATGCGGAGGGCAGGGAGTCGCCGCTGCGCGAGTTGCCAGTGCAATACGGGGACTATGCGGAGTGGCAGCGAGGGTGGCTGAAGGGGGAGGCGCTGGAGCAGCAGGTGGAGTACTGGCGCAAGCAGTTGGAGGGCGCGCCGAAGGCGTTGGAGTTGGTGACGGACAAGCCGAGGCCTGTGGCGCAGAGCTTCAGGGGTGGCTTCGTCCAGACGCAGTGGCCGAAGGAGTTGTGGAGGAAGGTGGAGGACGTGAGTCGTCGTGAGGGGGTGACACCCTTCATGGTGCTGCTGAGCGCGTACCAGGTGGTGCTGGCGAGGCACGCGGGGCAGCGGGACGTGGTGGTGGGATTCCCGATTGCGGGGCGTACGCACGCGGAGACGGAAGGGTTGATCGGCTACTTCGCGAACACGCTGGTGCTGAGGGGGCGTGTGGAGGAGGGGGAGACGTTCGGGGAGCTGGTGGGGAGGGCGAAGGAGGTGACGTTGGGTGCGTACGCGCACCAGGACGTGCCGTTCGAGAAGCTGGTGGAGGAGTTGCTGCCGCAGAGAGACCTGAGCCGCAGTCCGCTGTTCCAGGTGAGCCTGACGCTGCAGAACACGCCTGGGTTGAAGGTGAGTCTGGGGAAGGGGTTGGTGCTGAAGGGGCTGGAGACGGACACGAAGACGTCGAAGTTCGACCTCTCGTTGTCGGTGGGAGAGGACGCGGACGGGGTGGTGGTGGTGCTGAACTACAACAGCGACCTGTTCGAGGAGGGGACAGCGGAGCGGTTGGTGAAGCACGTGCGGCGGGTGCTGGAGGGAGGCGTGGAGGGGTGGGGGAAGAGGGTGAGGGAGCTGCCGCTGGAGACGGAGGAGGAGCGGCGTCAGGTGATGGCGTGGAGCGGGCGGGCGTCGGCGCTCGCGGAGCCGGTTGGCGTAAGGACTCGCGGACATGAACAGCTTTCGCGTGCGGACGCGCTCGATGCGCGGCACCAGCACGGTCGAAGTGCTCATGCGTCGCGTGAGCCTCTACTGGCGGAGTTGTTCGAGGCGCAGGTGGAGAAGACGCCGGACGCAGTCGCGGTTGTCGACGACGCCGGTGAGTCGCTGACGTACGGACAGCTCAACGAGAGAGCGAATCAGCTCGCGCACCACCTGAGGAGCGTGGGAGTCGGCCCCGAGGTGAGAGTGGGGCTGAGTGTGGAGCGCTCGCTGGAGTGGGTGGTGACGGTGGTGGGGGTGGTGAAGGCGGGAGGAGCGTACGTGCCGCTGGAGGGGAACAACCCGGCGGAGCGGTTGAGGTGGATGAAGAGGGAGGCGGGAGTGGCGGTGGTGGTGGGCCGCGAGGAGCTGGTGGAGGAGGTGGGGGAGAGCGCGGACGTGGTGGTGAGCGTCGACGCGGAGGCTGGGGAGATAGCGAGTCAGCCGAAGAGCAATCCGCGGCGTCGAGGAGAAGGAAGCAGCTTGGCGTACGTGATGTACACGTCGGGGAGCACGGGGACGCCGAAGGGCGTGGGGGTGCCGCAGAGGGCGGTGGCGAGGCTGGTGAAGGGAGCCAGGTACGCGAGCTTCAGCGAGAAGGAAGTGTGGTTGCAGCTGGCGCCCGTAGGCTTCGACGCGTCGACGCTGGAGGTATGGGGCGCGCTGCTGAACGGAGCAAAGCTGGTGGTGTACCCGGCGAAGGAGCTGGCGCTGGAGGAGGTGGCGGCAGCGTTGAAGAAGCACCAGGTGACGTCGCTGTGGCTGACAGCGGCGCTCTTCGAGCAGATGCAGGCGTACCAACCGGAGGCACTGGCGGGAGTGAAGCAGGTGCTGGCGGGAGGGGACGTGCTGCCGGTGCAGCGGGTGAGAGAGCGGCTGCGCGCGGGAGGCCCCCTCATCAACGGGTACGGCCCGACGGAGAACACGACCTTCACGACGACGTGGAGGATG
>NZ_JAJVKW010000038.1 GCF_024198255.1 Myxococcus guangdongensis | reverse complement strand
CCATCGGCAGGCCTGTCGCCAACACCCGCCTCTACGTCCTCGACTCCCACGGCCAGCCTTCTCCCGTCGGCGTCCCGGGCGAGCTCTTCATCGGCGGCGTCCAGGTCGGCCTCGGCTACTGGCGCTCCCCTCACCTCACCGCGGAGCGCTTCATCCCCGATGCCTTCAGTGACTCGCCCGGCGCTCGCCTCTACCGCACCGGCGACCTCGCCCGTTGGCTCCCCGATGGCACCCTCGAGTACCTCGGCCGCTCCGACTTCCAGGTCAAGCTGCGTGGCTTCCGCATCGAGCTGGGTGAAGTCGAGAACGCGCTGCGTTCCGTTCCGTCCGTCTCCGACGCGGTCGTCACCGTGCGCGACGAGGCGCGTCTCGTCGCCTATCTCGTCTCCACGTCACAGGATGCCTCGGCCCTCCGGGAGGCGCTCTCCCAGCGCCTGCCCGAGTACATGGTGCCGTCCGCGTTCGTCTTCCTCGACGCGCTCCCGCTGAGCCCCAGCGGCAAGGTGGACCGCAAGGCGCTGCCCTCGCCTGACTTCGTCGCCGTCGCTCGCGAGTTCGTCGCGCCGCGCACGCCGACGGAGCAGTTCCTCGCGTCCCTCTTCGCCTCGGTCCTCCGGGTCGAGCAGGTCGGCGCCACTGACCACTTCTTCGAGCTCGGTGGACACTCGCTGTTGGGGACTCGGTTGGTCGCGCAGTTGCGCTCCGCCACGGGCGTGACGCTTCCGCTGCGAGACCTCTTCGAGGCGCCGACGGTGGAGTTGCTCGCGAAGCGGCTCGGGGCGCTGTCGCAAGGGGCGTCCGAGGGAGAGGCGAAGCTCGCCCCTGTCTCCCGGACGGGGGTGATTCCGCTGTCGTTCGCGCAGCAGCGTCTGTGGTTCCTGGATCAGCTCCAGCCCGGCACGGCATCGTACAACCTGCCCGCGGCGCTTCGGCTCAAGGGCTCGCTGGATGTCGCGGCCCTGAGGCAGTCGCTGCGCGCGCTCGTGCAGCGACATGAGGTGCTGCGCACGCACTTCGTCGTTCGTGATTCGCAGCCCATCCAGCTCATCCGGCCCGATGCCGAGGTCGAGCTGCCCGTGGTGGACCTCGGCGGGTTGGATGGACAGCCGCGTGAGGAAGAAGCGCGTCGACTGATGCGCGAAGAGGCGCTCCGTCCGTTCGACCTGGCGCGTGGACCGTTGGTCCGGGCTTCGCTGTTGCGGCTGGATGCACGACAGCACCTGCTGCTCGTCACCGTCCACCACATCATCTCGGATGGTTGGTCCACGGAGATCATGGTCCGTGAGCTGGGAGCCTTCTACCGCCAGTTCTCGGGCGGAGAGGCCGCGCAGCTCGCGTCACTGCCCATCCAGTACGCTGACTTCTCCGTCTGGCAGCGTCAGTGGCTCGATGGAGCGCGACTCCGGGGTGAGCTGGATTGGTGGCGGGAGCAGCTCACGGGTGCGCCGTCGGCGTTGGAGTTGCCCACGGACAGGCCGCGTCCGGCCGCGCAGACCGAGCGCGGTGCGGTGCTTCCCATTGAACTCTCTGGAAGTCTGAGCAACGCGGTGAAGGCGCTCGCGCAGCGCGAGGGGGCCACGCCGTTCATGGTCCTGCTCGCGGCCTGGCAGCTCGTGCTCTCGCGCTACTCGGGACAGGACGACGTCTCCGTCGGCTCGCCCATCGCGAACCGCAACCGCGCGGAGACCGAGGGCCTGGTCGGCTTCTTCGTCAACACGCTCGTCCTGCGCTCGCGCATCGACACGCAGCGCACGTTCCGTGAGCTGCTGGGACAGGTGCGTCTGAGCACCCTCGCCGCCTACGAGCACCAGGACGTCCCCTTCGAGAAGCTCGTCGAGGAGCTGCAGCCTCAGCGCGACCTGAGCCGCTCGCCCCTGTTCCAGGTCACCCTCACGCTGCAGAACACGCCGAGCGCCACGCTGACGCTCCCCGGCATCACGCTCACGCAGCTTCCGCCGGACCTGGAGACCTCGAAGTTCGATATCAGCCTGCTGCTCGAGGAGGGCTCGAGCGGATTCGCGGGCGTCTTCAACTACAACACCGACCTGTTCGACGCGGCGACCATCGAGGGCCTGTCACGGCACCTCTCCGTGCTGCTCACCGAGGCGGTCTCCACGCCTGACACGCAGCTCGCGCGCCTTCCGTTGCTCACTTCCGCTGAGAAGCAGCAGGTGCTCTCGACGTGGAACGAGACCGCTCGGGCGTATCCGCGCAGCGCGAGCGTCCATGCGCTGTTCGAGCAGCAGGTGGCCCGTTCGCCCGATGCCGTCGCTGTTGTCTCGGAGGATGAGGCTGTTACCTATTCGCAGCTCGAGGAGCGCTCCAACCAGCTCGCGCACCACCTGCGCGCCTTGGGTGTCCTCCCCGGCTCTCGCGTCGCCGTCCGCCTCGACCGCTCCGCGGACCTCATCGTCTCCCTCCTGGCCGTCCTCAAGGCCGGCGCGGCCTACGTCCCCCTCGACAAGGCCTGGCCCTCCGAGCGCCTCTCCTTCGTCCTCCGTGAGTCCGCTGCGGGCGTCCTCATCTCCCACTCCGACGTCGCGGATGACTTGCCCGCCTTCGGCGCCGTCCTTCTCATCGTCGATGAGGAGGCCTCTCGCATCTCTCGTCGGCCCACGACGCCGATTGCCTCCGAGGTGACGGGCGATGACCTCGCCTACGTCATGTTCACCTCGGGCTCCACCGGCGAGCCCAAGGGCGTCTGCGTTCCTCACCGCGGCGTCACTCGCCTCGTCTCCTCTTCCTTCATCCGCTTCGGCGCCTCGGAAGTCTGGCTCCACGCCGCTCCCGTCGCCTTCGACGCCTCCACCCTCGAAATCTGGGGTGCGCTGCTCCATGGCTCGAAGCTCGTCCTCGCGCCTCCTCACTCCCTCTCCCTCGAGGAGTTGGGTGCCGTCCTCGTCCGCGAGAAGGTCTCCTCTCTCTGGCTGACGGCCGCTCTCTTCGAGCAGATAGTCGCTCACCAGCCGGTAGCCCTCTCTGGCGTGCGACAGGTGCTCGCCGGTGGCGACGTGCTTCCGCCTCACCGCGTCCGGGAGCACCTCGCTCGCCTCCCCGAAGGCCACGTCCTCGTCAACGGCTACGGCCCCACCGAGAACACCACCTTCTCCGCCACCCACTCCCTTCGCCACGGCGACTCAGTCTCCCGCTCCGTCCCCATCGGCGCCCCTCTCTCCAACTCCTCCGCCTTCGTCCTCGACTCCGCCCTCCAGCCTCTTCCTCCTGGTGTCCCTGGCGAGCTCTTCGTCGGTGGTGACGGCCTCGCCTGGGGCTACCTCAACCGCGCCGACCTCACCGCCGAGCGCTTCGTCCCGCACCCCTTCAGCAGCTCCCCCGGCGCTCGCCTCTACCGCACCGGTGACAAGGCCCGCTGGCTCTCCGACGGCTCCCTCGAGTTCCTCGGTCGCAACGACTTCCAGGTGAAGATTCGTGGCTTCCGCATCGAGCTCGGTGAAGTCGAGGCCGCTCTGCGCCTCTTCTCTGGCATCCAGGAGGCTGTCGTCCTCGCTCGTGAGGACGTCCCCGGTGACAAGCGTCTCGTCGCCTACTTCATCCCCGCGGATGAGCAGACCGTCGACACCACCTCACTCAAGGGCTTCCTCCAGCAGCGGCTGCCCGAGTACATGGTGCCCTCGGCTTTCGTCTCGCTGTCGGCCTTCCCTCTCTCCGCCAACGGCAAGCTCGACAGGAAATCGCTCCCTGCTCCCGACTTCGCCTCGGCTTCCTCCGCCGACGAGTTCGTCGAGCCCTCCACTCCCGCTCAGGCTCGCCTCGCCTCCATCTTCGCCGACGTCCTCGGCCTCGAGCGCGTCAGCCTCCACGGCGACTTCTTCGAACTCGGTGGCCACTCCCTCCTCGCCACTCAGGTCGTCTCTCGCATCCGCTCCTCCTTCAGCGTCGAGCTGCCCCTCGGTGAGCTCTTCGCCGCGCCCACCGTCGCCCTCCTCGCTCAGCGCCTGGAGCAGCACAGCACCGCGTCCCGCCAGCCTCCCCTCGTCCCGGTCGACCGCTCCCAGCCGCTTCCTCTCTCCTTCGCTCAGCAGCGCCTCTGGTTCCTCGACCAACTCCAGCCCGGCTCTTCCACCTACAACATCCCCTGGGTCCTCAAGCTCTCCGGCTCGCTCGATGTGAACGCACTGCGCCTCTCCCTCAACTCGCTCATCCAGCGACATGAGGCTCTGCGCACCCGCTTCTCCGTTCACGAAGGCCAGCCCGTTCAGCTCATCGACCGGGACTTCTCTCTGGAGCTGCCGGTCACCGACCTCTCCTCGCGCTCGGAACAGGAGCGAGATGACGAGGCCCAACGGCTGGCCACGCAGGAGGCGCTGCGCCCGTTCGATCTCGCACATGGGCCCGTGGTCCGTGCGTCACTCGTCCGCCTGACCGAGTCGCAGCATCTGCTGCTCGTCACCGTTCATCACATCGCTTCCGACGGCTGGTCCATTGCCGTCATCCTGCGTGAACTCGCCGCCCTCTACCGTCAGTTCTCCGGTGGAGAGGCCGCGCAGCTCGCGCCCCTGCCCATCCAGTACGCCGACTTCTCCGTCTGGCAGCGTCAGTGGCTCCACGGCGACGTCCTCGCCTCCGAGCTCGACTGGTGGCGTCACCAGCTCGCGGGCGCCTCCTCCGCGCTCGAGCTGCCCACCGACAAGCCTCGCCCCGCCATTCAGTCCTACCGCGGTGCTGTGCTCCCCATCGAGCTCTCCCGGGAGCTCACTCAGGCCGTCAAGGCGCTGGCCCAGCGCGAGGGCGCCACGCCCTTCATGGTTCTGCTGGCCTCCTTCCAGCTCCTGCTCTCCAAGTACTCAGGTCAGGACGACATCTCGGTCGGCTCCCCCGTCGCCAACCGCAACCGCTCCGAGACCGAAGGCCTCATCGGCTTCTTCGTCAACACGCTCGTCTTCCGTTCCCAGCTCGATGGCAAGCAGTCGTTCCGCGAGCTGCTGGGACAGGTGCGCCTGAACACCCTCGCCGCCTACGAGCACCAGGACGTCCCGTTCGAGAAGCTCGTCGAGGAGCTGCAGCCTCAGCGTGACCTGAGCCGCTCGCCCCTGTTCCAGGTCACTCTCACGCTCCAGAACGCACCCGAGGCGGCCCTCGCGCTGGCGGGACTGGTGCTCGAGCCCGTTCCCGCTGAAATCAATACATCGAAGTATGACTTCAGCCTGTTGTTCGATGAAGGCGACCGGTTCTCGGGCGTCCTCAACTACAACACCGACCTGTTCGAAGCGGCCACCATGCAGGGCCTGCTTCGCCACTTCGCCGTGCTGCTCGAGACAGCTGTCGCTCAGCCCGAACAGTCACTGAGCACGCTCTCGGCACTGAGCGCTCACGAGAAGCAACAAGTGCTCTCGACGTGGAACGAGACCGCCCGGGCGTATCCGCGCAGCGCGAGCGTGCATGCGCTGTTCGAGCAGCAGGTGGCCCGTTCGCCCGATGCCGTCGCTGTTGTCTCGGGGGATGAGGTCGTCACCTACTCGCAGCTCGAGGAGCGCTCCAACCAGCTCGCGCACCACCTGCGCGCCTTGGGTGTCCTCCCTGGCTCTCGCGTCGCCGTCCGCCTCGACCGCTCCGCCGACCTCATCGTCTCCCTCCTGGCCGTCCTCAAGGCCGGTGCGTCCTACGTCCCCCTCGACAAGGCCTGGCCCTCCGAGCGCCTCTCCTTCGTCCTCCGAGAGTCCGCTGCGGGCGTTCTCATCTCCCACTCCGACGTCGCGGATGACTTGCCTGCCTTCGGCGCCGTCCTCCTCATCGTCGATGAGGAGGCCTCTCGCATCTCTCGCAGGCCCACGACGCCGATTGCCTCCGAGGTGACGGGCGATGACCTCGCCTACGTCATGTTCACCTCGGGCTCCACCGGCGAGCCCAAGGGCGTCTGCGTTCCTCACCGCGGCGTCACTCGCCTCGTCTCTTCTTCCTTCATCCGCTTCGGCGCTTCGGAAGTCTGGCTCCACGCCGCTCCCGTCGCCTTCGATGCCTCCACCCTCGAAATCTGGGGCGCGCTCCTCCACGGAGCCAAGCTCGTCCTCGCGCCTCCTCACTCCCTCTCTCTCGAGGAGTTGGGCGCCGTCCTCGTCCGCGAGAAGGTCTCCTCTCTCTGGCTGACGGCCGCTCTCTTCGAGCAGATGGTGGCCCACCAGCCCGAGGCCATTGCCGGCGTCCGCCAGGTGCTCGCCGGTGGCGACGTGCTTCCGCCTCACCGCGTCCGGGAGCACCTCGCTCGCCTCCCTGAAGGCCACGTCCTCGTCAACGGCTACGGCCCCACCGAGAACACCACCTTCTCCGCCACCCACTCCCTGCGCCACGGCGACTCAGTCTCCCGCTCCGTCCCCATCGGCGCCCCTCTCTCCAACTCCTCCGCCTTCGTCCTCGACTCCGCCCTCCAGCCTCTTCCTCCTGGCGTCCCTGGCGAGCTCTTCGTCGGTGGTGACGGCCTCGCCTGGGGCTACCTCAACCGCGCCGACCTCA
>NZ_JAJVKW010000037.1 GCF_024198255.1 Myxococcus guangdongensis | reverse complement strand
TGAAGGCGAGGCGCTCAGCGGGGTAGTTGGGGTCGAGAGCGACGTAGAAGGCGCCGGCCTTGAGGGTGGCGAGGACGGCGACAGCCATGTCGAGGGACTTGTCGAGGCAGATGCCGACGGCGCTGCCAGGAGAGACCCCGAGTGCGAGCAGGTGGTGTGCGAGCTGATTCGCGCGTGCGTCGAGCGCGGAGTAGGTGAGCGAGCGAGTGCCGTCGGAGAGCGCGATGGCATCCGGCGTACGGCGCACCTGGGCCTCCACCGGGCCATGCATCGTCGTGAGGGTGTGCGACTCGCCCGACGTGTCATTCCAGGTGACGAGGATCTGCTGACGCTCCTGCGCATCGAGCATCGGCAGTCGCCAGATGGACTGGCTGGGGTCGCGGACGGCGGACTGCAACAGTCGCTGCAGGTGCGCGCCCATCCGCATGGCCGTGGCCGGAGTGAACAGGTCGGTGTTGAACTCGAGCAGACCGCTGATGTCGTCGCCGTGGTCCGCGAGCAGCAGTGACAGGTCGAACTTGGCGCTGCCGTGGGTGACGGCCATGGGGCTCGGTGTGGGAGCCGGCTCCTCGCGACGGGCCTCGCCACGACCCTGACGGGGCGTGTTCTGCAGCGCGAGCATCACCTGGAACAGCGGAGAACGGCTCAGGTCACGCTCGGGCTTCAGCTCATCGACGAGCTTCTCGAACGGCACGTCCTGATGCGCGTAGGCACCGAGCGTCGTCTCCTTGAGCTGAGCGAGCAGCTCGCGGAACGACATCGTCCCGGTCAGCCGCGCACGCAGGGCGAGCGTGTTGGCGAAGAACCCGACGATGCCCTCCAGCTCCGTCTGCTGCCGGTTGGCGATGGGCGAGCCGACGACGATGTCGTCCTGCCCAGAGTACCTCGCCATCAACGTGTGGAACGCGGCGAGCAGCACCATGAACGGAGTGACGCCCTCGCGCTTGCACAGCGCACGCAGAGACTCGGTCAGCTCGGTGCTCAGGTGGACGGGCAGGGTCGCGCCGACATGGGTCTGAACGGGCGGCCGCGGTCGGTCTGTGGGCAGCTCGAGCGCATGCGGAGCGCCCCCAAGCTGCTGTCTCCACCACGCGAGCTGCTGCTCCAGCGCTTCGTCTCGCAGCCAGCCGCGCTGCCACAGCGCGTAGTCCGCGTACTGGAACTCCAGCGGCGCGAGCGGAGACGGACGTCCCTGCGAGAACGCTTCATAGAGCGCGCCCACTTCGCGCAGCAGGATGCCGTTGGACCAACCGTCCGAGACGATGTGGTGCACCGTGACGAGGAGCACGTGGCTGCCTTCCGTCACGCGCAACAGGGACGCGCGCAGCAGCGGCGAGTTCGTCAGGCTGAACGGCTTGCCGGACTCCTCGGAGGTCAGCCGCCCCACTTCCGCTTCCAACTCAGGACCCGTCAGGTGTCGCAGGTCGATGACGGGGACCGACAGCTCCGCGTGCGGATGGATGACCTGGACAGCGGTGCCGTCCTCTTGCACGTGGAACGAGGTGCGCAGCGCCTCGTGTCGCTGCACCAACTCCTGGAGTGCCCGCTCCAGCGCGGCCGTATCCAGGTGGCCATCGAGCACCTTGCCCGAGTGGATGTTGTAGGAGGCGTTGTTGGGCTCCAGCCTGTCGAGGAACCACAGTCGCTGCTGAGCGAAGGACAGCGGCAGCGGTCCGGTGCGAGGCGCCGCAACCAGCGGAGGCCGCGTGTTGGACGGGCCCTCACTCAGTGCCACCTCGACCCGCTGCGCGAGCTCGCCAATGGTCGGCGCTTCGATGAGCGCGCGCAGGGGCAGCTCGACCTGGAAGGCCTTGCGGATGCGGGAGACGACCTGGGTGGCGAGGAGGGAGTGGCCACCCAGGGAGAAGAAGTCATCGGAGACGCTGACGGAGTCGAGGTGGAGGACCTCGGCCCAGATGGAGGCGAGGAGCGTCTCGGTGGGGTTGCGAGGGGCGAGGAAGGAGTCAGAGGGCCCGGAGTCGGGAGCGGGGAGGGCCTTCCTGTCGAGCTTGCCGTGGGTGTTGAGAGGCAGAGCGTCCAGGGCGACGAAGGCCGAGGGCACCATGTACTCGGGGAGGTTGCGAAGCAGCTGGGTGCGGAGGGCGGAGGTGTCGACGTCAGCGGGGGTGACGTAGGCGACGAGGCGCTTGAGTCCGGGGACGTCCTCACGGACGAGTGCAGCGGCGTGGTGGACGGAAGGAAGGGCTTCGAGAGCGGCCTCGACTTCACCCAACTCAATGCGGAAGCCGCGCAGCTTCACCTGGAAGTCGATGCGACCGAGGTACTCGAGGTGTCCGTGAGGCAGCCAGCGAGCCTTGTCGCCGGTGCGGTAGAGGCGAGAGCCGGGGATGTCGGAGAAGGGGTTGGGGATGAAGCGCTCAGCGGTGAGGTCCGGGCGAGCGAGGTAGCCGCGAGCGACACCGTCACCGCCGACGAAGAGCTCTCCAGGGACACCAATAGGAGCGGGCAGGAGGGAGGCGTCGAGGATGAAGGTGGAGACGTTGAGGAGAGGCGGGCCGAGAGCAGGGCGGGACGCGGAGGTAATGGGGAGGGCGGTGGCGTCGACGGTGGTTTCGGTGGGGCCGTAGACGTTGAAGGCGCGAAGGGAGGGAGAGGAGGAGAGAGTCGCCCAGAGGGAGTCGTCGATGGACTCACCGCCGATGAGGACGCGAAGAGGGCGAGGAGAAGAAGCGAGGCCCTCGTCGAGGAGGAGGCGGAGGTGGGAGGGGGCGCAGTCGAGGACGTCGAGGTGGTGACGCGCCAGCCAGGAGAGAAGGAGGGGGACGTCTTCGCGAGCGGCCTGAGGGACGAAGCAGAGGGCGTGTCCGAGGGCGAGGAAGACGAGCTGCTTGACGGAGGCGTCGAAGGAGAGAGGGGCGTTGAGGGAGATGCGCAGAGGGCGCTGGACGTCGGAGTAGACGGAGGAAGAGAGGGCGTGGAGGAGATTCACCACGGAGGAGTGGTGGATGAGGACGCCCTTGGGCCTGCCGGTGGAGCCGGAGGTGTAGATGACGTAGGCGGCGTGGGAGGGCAGCGAGACGCGGGATGGATTGGAGTCCGGGAGCGCCGCGAGGGAGTCACGCAGTGAGGAGTCGTCGAGGCACAGGGGCGAGGAGACGCCGGTGTCGAGACGAGGCAGGAGGTGGGACTGGGTGAGGACGAAGGGAGCGCCGGAGTCCTGGAGCATGAAGGCCAGGCGCTCGCGGGGGTAGGCGGAGTCGAGAGGGACGTAGGCGGCGCCGGCCTTGAGGATGGCGAGGAGGGCGACGAGGGCGTCGACGGAGCGCTCGAGGCAGAAGGCGACACGGACTTCGGGCTCGACGCCACGAGAGCGCAGCAGGTGAGCGAGCTGATTGGCGCGCTGGTTGAGGGCGGAGAAGGAGAGGGAGGAGGAGTCGTCGAGGACGGCGAGGGAGTCAGGCGTGAGAGCGGCCTGTGCCTCGAAGAGCTCGTGGAAGGCGCCCTTCCAGGGCAGCTCGCGACGCGTCGAGTTCCAGTCGACGAGCACACGGCGGCGCTCCTCGGCGGACAGCATCGGCAGCTCCCCCACGAGCGTGTCGGGGGCGTTGATGGCCGCCTCCAGCAGCGTGTGCAGGTGCCCCACCCAACGCTCGATGGTCGCGTCGTCGAACAGGTCCACCCGGTAGCTGAGCCCACCGGCCAGACCGTCCGGCGTCTGCGACAACGTGAGCGTGAGGTCGAACTTCGTCGTCTGGTGGTCCTGCGCGAACGGCTCCAGGTGCAGCGGCGGGCTGTCCGCGTTCGGGCTCGCCACGGTGCGGCTCGCGACCGGGATGTTCTGGAGCGACAGCATCACCTGGAAGAGCGGCGTGTGGCTCAGGCTGCGCTGGGGCTTCAGCTCCTCGACGAGCTTCTCGAAGGGCACGTCCTGGTGTTCGTAGGCCGCGAGCGTCGTGGCCCGGACCTGGGCGAGCAGCTCGCGGAAGCGCAAGCCCGGACGCACCCGGGTGCGCAACACGAGGGTGTTCACGAAGAAGCCGATGAGGCCCTCGGTCTCCGTCCGCGTGCGGCCCGCGATGGGCGAGCCCACCGCGATGTCGTCCTGCCCCGAGTAGCGCGAGAGGAGGACCTGCCACACGGCGAGCAGCGCCATGAACGGCGTGGCGCCTTCCTGGCGGCAGAGGACGGCCAGTCGCTCCGTCAGCTCCCCCGACAAACGAACGGGACGCGAAGCCCCGCGCGGATTGCGGACGGGAGGACGCGGCTTGTCCGTCGGCAGCTCCAGCAGCGGCGGCAGCTCACCGAGCTGCTGCCTCCAATAGGCGAGCTGCTGCTCCAGCACGTCGCCCTTCAGCCACGAGCGCTGCCACGCGGCGAAGTCCGCGTACTGGATGGGCAGCGGCGCCAGCCGTGCCTCGCCGCCCATGGAGAACGCCTCGTACAGGGACGCGAGCTCCTGGATGAGCACGCCCATCGACCAGCCGTCCGAGACGGCATGGTGCACGGTGACCAGCAGCACATGCTCGTCGGCGGCGAGGCGCAGCAACATGGCACGCAGAACCGGCCCTCGCGCCAGGTCGAACGGACGCTGAGCCTCCTCGGTGGCGAGGCGCACGGCGCGCTCCTCGCGCTCCTCGGTGGGCAGGATGCCCAGCTCCACGATGGGCAGCGCGAACGCTCCCGCGGGATGGATGACCTGGATGGGCTCACCGTCGCGCGCGAGGAACGTGGTGCGCAGGGATTCGTGACGCTCGACGAGCGCGGTGAAGGCGCGCTCCAGCGCGGCGACGTTCAGGGTGCCGCGAAGCCTCAGCGCCGAGGGGATGTTGTACGCGGAGCTGCCGGGCTCGAGCTGGTCCACCAGCCAGAGTCGCTGCTGCGCGAAGGACAGCGGCAGCTCCCCCGTGCGAGGCGCGGGCACCAACGGCGGCGCCTGCGTCCCGGACTCGCCCCTCACGGCCAGGATTCGCGAGGCCAGGGCGGAGACGGACGACGCCTCGAACAGCGCGCGCAAGGGCAGCTCGACCTCGAAGGCCCTCCGGACGCGCGAGACCACCTGCGTCGCGAGCAGCGAGTGTCCACCCAGCTCGAAGAAGTCGTCGGCGACGCTCACCTTGTCGAGGCGCAGGACGTCCGCCCAGATGGCCGCGAGCAGCTCCTCGGTGGGGTTGCGCGGCGGGACGAAGGTGGACGTGGCGAGGGTGTCGGGCGCCGGCAGGGCCTTCCTGTCGAGCTTCGCGTTGGCGGTCAGCGGGAAGGCCGCCAGCGGGATGAGGAACGACGGGAGCATGAACTCGGGCAGCCGCTGCTTGAGGAAGGTGCGCAGGGCCGTCGGGTCGACAGGCGAGGACGCGGTGAAGTACGCCGTGAGGCGCTTGTCCCCGGGCACGTCCTCACGGATGAGCGCGAGGGCTCCCGTGATGGCGTCGTACGCACGGAGCGCGGCTTCGATCTCCGCCAGCTCGATGCGGAAGCCGCGCAGCTTCACCTGCGAGTCGGCGCGGCCCTGGAAGTCGAGGTTGCCATCCGCGCGCCAGCGGACCAGGTCTCCCGTGCGGTAGAGGCGCGCGCCCGGCGACGCGGAGAACGGATCGGGAACGAACCGCTCGGCCGTGAGGTCTGGGCGGAGCAGGTAGCCGCGAGCGAGTCCCTCGCCACCGATGAAGAGCTCTCCGGTGACCCCCGGCGCCACGGGCTGGAACGAGGCGTCCAGGACGAGGAGCCGGGTCCCCTGGATGGGCCGGCCGATGGGCAGCGTGGCGCCGATGTCCTCGGCGCGCGTGACGGTGAAGGTGGTGGCGAAGACGGTGGACTCGGTGGGGCCGTAGGCGTTGGTGACCTGCGTGCCCCAGGCCGCCAGGGCCTTGCGTGCGTGGACCGGGGAGACCACGTCACCGCCGGTGAGGACGTGCTGAACCGTGCTCAGGCCTGGGAGCCCCGCGTCCGCGAGCTGTGAGAACAGACCGCTGGTGGCCCACAGCGTGGACACGCCGTGCCGCGAGACCGTGAGTTCGATCTCCTCCAGGGACAGCGTGTGGGGCGGCGGCACCACGAGCCGTGCGCCGTGCAGCAGTGCGCCCCAGATTTCGAGCGTCGAGGCGTCGAACGAGATGGGCGCCAGCAGGACGTGGGTCTGCTGGGGACCGAAGCGCGCGTACGTCGCGCCGACGAGTGTGCGCAGCACGGCGGCGTGAGGCGTCCCCACGCCCTTGGGCCGGCCGGTGGAGCCGGAGGTGAAGTCGACGTAGGCGAGCGACTCCGGAAGGGCCAGGGACGGCAGGGGTCCAGACGACTGTGCGGAGGTGTCGGTCTCGTCGAGGAGCAGCGTGGTGACGTCGTCGGTCGGAAGCTTGGAGACCAGTGCGCGCGAGGTGAGGAGGAGCCGCGGCTGCGTGTCCTCCAGCATGGCGATGAGGCGGTGCGACGGATAGGACGCGTCGAGCGGGACGTAGGCCGCGCCCGCCTTGACGATGGCGAGCAGGGCGATGACCAGCTCGAAAGAACGCTCCAGGGAGAGCGCGACGCGGTCATCGGTGGTGACGCCGTGGTGGCGCAGGAGCCGGGCGAGCTGGTTGGAGCGCTCGTCGAGCTGCCGGTACGTGAGCGTCGTGTCGCCGAAGACCAGGGCGGGGGCGTCGGGCGCGAGCGCCACGGCGCGTGCGAAGGCCTCGGGAATCGTGGACTCGGCGGTGGTGCTCAGCGGCGCCGAGGCCCAGGCGACGAGGACCTGCTGGCGCTCGTCCTCCGTGAGCATGGCGTGCGCTGAGATCGGCGCGTCGAGGTGGGTGACGATGGACTCGACGAGGCGCTCGAAGTGTCGAGCCATGCGCTCGGCGGTGGCGCGCTCGAACAGGTCGGTGTTGAAGCTGAGTCCGCCGAAGAACCCGTCGGGGGCCTCGACGAGGCTGAGCTGGAGCTCGAACTTCGAGGTGCCGCCGCTGATGTCCACCGGGCTCAGGGAGAGCTCGTGCGTCTCGACACCCGAGGCCGGCGTGTTCTGGAGGACGAAGAGGACCTGGAACAGCGGGCTGCGACTCATGTCGCGCGTGGGCTGCAGCTCCTCGACGAGGCGCTCGAAGGGGATGTCCTGGTGCGCGTAGGCACCGAGCGCCGCTTCCTTCACCTGTCGCAGCAGGTGCGGGAAGGACGCGCGTGCGTCGATGCGGGAGCGCAGGACGAGCGTGTTGACGAAGAAGCCGATGAGCCCCTCGAGCTCCGAGCGGTGACGGCCCGCGATGGGCGAGCCGACGGCGATGTCGTCCTGGCCCGAGTAGCGGGAGAGCAGGAGCTGCCACACGGCGAGCAGCGCCATGAAGGGCGTGGCCCTCTCCTGTTGGCACAGGCGCTTGAGCTTCTCCGCGGTCGCGAGCGGGATGCTGATGTGCGCCGCGTCGCCCGACGACGTCTGGACGGCCGGACGCGGCTTGTCCAGGGGCAGCTCGAGCGTCGTGAGGTCCGCGAGCTGGTGGCGCCAGTAGTCGATTTGAGCGTCGAGGACAGGGCCCTGGAGCCAGGAGCGCTGCCAGACGGAGAAGTCGGCGTACTGGATGGAGAGAGGAGCGAGGGGAGAGGGCTTGCCGTGTGAGAAGGCGTCGTAGAGGGCAGCGACCTCCTGGATGAGGACCCCCATGGACCAACCGTCGGAGACGATGTGGTGCATGTTGAGGGCGAGGACGTGCTCGGTGTCGCTGAGCTCCAGGAG
>NZ_JAJVKW010000036.1 GCF_024198255.1 Myxococcus guangdongensis | reverse complement strand
GGCCTCGTCGAGGGCGGCAAGCCCATGTCCTTCTCCCCGGACGCGGCCCACCGCCTCTACACCGAGCACCCGTGGCTGCGCCGCCAGGTGGACGACGCGCAGTCGGACCGCGCCCGTTTTTTCGAGGCCTCGCCGAGCAGCTCCTCGGCTTCGCCCGACACCAGTTCCACCTGAGCAAGCCCGAGGGCGACGGGGGCGTGTCGCTGCGCGCCCACCTCGAGCAGGTGGCCAAGGCCACCGGCAAGGCGCCGCCAGCGCTGGTGGGTGAGTACGCGCTGCCGGAGGCGCTCGCCCACGTCTGGGGCTGGTTCTGCGAGCTGAGCGGCGCTCGCGGGGCGGGGGGCTTCTCCATCGCCCCCATCGGCTTCCAGGACATCGAAGCGTGGGCCCGGCTCACTGGGCACCAGCCCACCTCCGCGGAGGTGGTCCTGCTGCGCCAGCTCGACGACGTCTTCCGGGACGAACTCACCCCGAAGTGACGAGGAGGTACGAGGTGCCGGGACGACTACTGCTGGGCCGGGGAGTTCTGCTTGTTCCCGGCGGCCTTGTCCTTTGCCTCTCTGTGCGCCTGGCGCAGCTCGCTGACATGCCTCGTCACCTCGAGGCCCGTCTTCTCGTCCTTGAAACCGACGCGGAGCCAGCCCTCTCTCTCAAGATCCGCTCCCGCTCCCTGGAAGATGGTCTCCACCTCCTTCTCCATGAGGGCATGGAGTTTTTCTGCACGAGACTCTGGAAATCCGCGGACCATGAGCAGGGTAGTGTTGCGATCTCCCGTCACGATGACGTCGCGCTGCCCCGTGGCAAGTTGAACCCGCGCGGACTCCATCCGCGCGGCTACGTCTGCCTCCTGGAGATCCGCCACTCGCTGCACCGCGGCGACAAGCTTTTCTGTCTCAGTGCGAATCGCCTCCAGCCGCTTCTCTTCGGCGGAGCGAGAGTCGCAGGCAGTGAAGGTGAGGAGCAGGGGCACGAGAACGGGGCGCAGGCGCATGGGGCAGGAAACCATCACATGGAGGAGCGCCGGGTCCACTGGTCACACATTCAGGTGTCTGTGCCCCGGCGCACCTGCCCTTCCTCAATCTTGAACGGAGTCCCCTGTGTCTGAGCAGTTCGACCTCGCGACGTTGTCCGTGCGCATCGACACCTCGGATGCAGCCGCCAGCGCGCAGGGGCTCAACGACCTGACGAAAGCCTCCGAGAAGACGGAGAAGGCCACCACGAAGGTCGAATCGGCCACCGCGCAGTTCCAGCGTGAGATGGCGAAGATGCTCAAGGAGGTGGAAGCCAACACCAGAGCCTTCGACGACATGCGCAACAAGCTTAAGGACCTGGAGCGCGTGAGCGCGCTCTCGAAGACCTTCGACATGGCGGCTGAGGCGGCGAAACGGTTTCAGAAGTCCATGGAAGATACGAAGGTGTTGGACACCTTCAACGAGAAGCTGAAGTTGCTGGAGGGTTCGGCGGGCCGCCTCACGTCCGCCTTCGGGGACACAGGCACCATCCACCGGTTCATGAACGAGCTGAACAAGGCCTCGTCCGCCATGTCGAAGATGCAGGACGACATGCGCGCCGCGAAGTCCGTCCAGGAGGTGGCGAAGGCCGCAGAGCTCGCGAAGTCGCCCGTGGAGCAGCTCTCCAAGGGGCTCGGAGGTCTCGCGGGAAACCTCATGGGCATGGTGGCAGTGGGGGCCACGTTGCGGAGCGTCACCACCGAGGCGCTGGGCTTCTCCACGGCCATGGCCCAGGTGAGCACCCTGCTCGAGGACAACCAGCTCGGGATGATGGGCCAGCTTGCGGAGAGCGCGAAGCGGCTGGGCGCCCAGTTCGGGCGGGGGCCCACCGACCAGGCCAAGGCGCTGTACGAAATCATGTCCGCTGGTGCCGCCGACGCGGCGAAGGCCACGGAGATGCTGGCCATCGCCAACAAGCTGGCCATCGGCGGCGTGACGGAGGTGAGTGTTGCGGCGGACGGCCTGACGTCGATCATGGCCAGCTACGGCACCCAGCTCAGGAGTGCCACCCAGGCCGCCGACGCCATGTTCGTCTCGGCCGCGGACGGCAAGACGTCCATCGAGACCATCGCCCGCCACATCGGCAAGGTGGCACCGATTGCCTCCCAGACGGGTGTGTCGCTCCAGGAGTTGCTGGCTGCGAACGCGGCCCTCACCAAGGCCGGCATCAAGACGGAGACGGCCATGGAGGGAGTGCGGGCCATCCTCGCCCAGGTGGCCAAGCCGTCTGGCGAGGCGGCCATCCTCGCGAAGGAACTTGGCATTGAGTTCAACATCGCGGGGCTGAAGTCCAAGGGCTTCGCGGGCTTCCTCCAGGACATGAGGGACAAGGCGGGCGGCAGCACGGAGTTGCTCGCGGCGCTCGTCGGAGGCGTCGAGGCGCTGCTGCCGGTGATGACACTGTCTGGCTCTGCTGCGGTGGACTTCGCGACGTCGCTCCAGAATATGGAGACGTCGGCAGGGAAGACGGAGACCGCTTTCAAGAAGATGGCGGAAACGCCGCAGATGAAGGTGGACCAGCTCCGTGCACGCTTTGCTGCCCTGCGTGTCGAGGTGGGCGAAGAGTTGCTCAACTCCGTCTCGCCCGCCATGGATGGGTTGCTGAAGAACTTCGAGGAGGTGACGGCGGCGGCGCGATACCTCGCGGAAGCAATGGCGGTGATTGGCGCCGCGCGCGCGGTCGCGTGGGGGCAAGAGTGGACGAAGGCCCTGCTGGAGAAAGCTGCTGCTGCGAAGAAGGCGAAGGATGCGGTCATTGAGGCAGCGCTGGCCGAGTCGCAGTATAAACGAGCGCAAGGCGAGAGCCGGGCGGAAGCGCTGAAGAGTGCGCTGGCCCAGTTGGAGAAGCGACAGGTCACGCTGCAGGTGGCGGCCGCAGTCGAGGGTTCGGCGCTTTCCTCCCGCAAGGCGGCCATCGAGTCAAACGCCCTGGCGCAGGCAAAGGTTAGAGAGGCGATTGCTATTGAGGGCGCGACGTTCGCGACAAGGGCGGGCTCTGCTGCTCTGTCCGCCATGGGCGGCCCAATCGGTGTGGTCGTTGTTGCCCTGGGCGCCGCTGTTACTGCCTTCTCCGAGTTCAGCCGAGCTGCGGACGAAGCTCGCGAGAAGGCCATGCAGCAGGCACAGGAGTCTGCTGCTGCAGTGGGGCGAGGCACCCAGATCGTCGTCGACCATATCAACCAAACAAAGGCCATCACCGACCAGGCCGAGGCGATGAAACGGCTCAACGTCGCGAAGGCTGAGTTTGCGGCACTGGGCGGTAAGTACCAGGACTTGATGACGAGCGAGGTGGACACCACGGCAGAGCTGGTTGCTGCCATGAAAAAAGTCAGTACCGAAGACCTACAGTCCACTCTTGTCGAGATAACGCGACTGAAGAAGGAGGTCGAACACCAGCAGCGCGGTGTCAGAGTCATCAACTGGCGCGAGATCCTGGCGGCCCAGAAGATTGGCGCACCGTTCGCGGAGATTCGGAAGATTCCAGGTGTTCAGCGAGAGGTTAAGGACCGGCTTGAGCCTGTGGAGAAGGAACTCGCGATCCAGCAGCAGCGCTACGCTGATATCCAGAAGGCGCTGCTCGCATTGGATCAGGCAGCGAAAAAGGAGTCCGAGCTGGCCGACAAGGTCGCAAGCGCCCATGGGCGAGTTGGTGCTGCTGCCACGCGCTCCGCTTCGGAGATAATTGACGCTGCTCGAGCGAAGGAAGCGGAGTCGAAGAAGGCCACGGCGTGGCTTGCGAAGTTGGAAGAGGACGTCCGTGCCGTTGGGAAGACCAAGGCGGGCTCGCTCAACCAGACGGACGAGTACAAATCCCTCTCTGAGGAGCAGAAGAAGCTCGCCGACGTGGCCATTGCGAGGCTCCAGGACGCGGAGGCTGCGAAGAAGGCTGGCCAAGCACGCGACGAGTTGGCGAAGAAGGCGCAGACGTGGCTCGAGCGCATCCAGGAGGAGACAGGCGCCCTTGGGAAGTCGAAGGCCGAGGCCCTCAGCATCACTGACGAGTACAAGGCGCTCTCCTCGGAGCAGAAGAAGCAGGCGGACGTGGCCATCGCTCGGCTGAAGGAGGCCGAGGCGACGAAGGCACTGGAGAAAGCGGAGAAGGATCGGCTCCAGAATCTCCAGCAGCTCAACCGCGAGCTGGGGGACCAGTCCGGTTCACGCTTCGCGGAGGCCCAGCAGCTCCTCCGGACGGAACTCGACGCAGGGCGCCTCACGCTGAAGGACTTCAACGCGCAGCTCGCGAAAGCGCGGGAGCTGTGGACGCCACAGGGCCGTGCCGAGGCACAACTCGCCAAGGAGGTGGAGAACCTGGAGAAGCAACTCAACCCCCTGGCAGAAGCGCAGAAGCGCATGGCTGCCCTGGAGAAGCTCTTCCAGCAGGGGCGCATCGGCGCGGCTGCGTACCGGCGGGAGGTGGCGAAGCTGCAGGAGCAGCTCTCCACCGGCTTCGCCCTGGCGCAGGACGCCGTTACCTCCGCGGCCCAGCACATGGAGGATGCCTTCGTCACCTTCGCCACCACGGGGCAGTTCTCCTTCCGGAACATGGTGGAGAGCATGCTGAAGGACCTGGCGCGCCTCCTGGCCCACAAGGCCTTCATGGCCCTGGTGGACACCGCGACGGGGGCCCTCATCGGCGTGACGACGGCGCCGGCCGCGAGCTCGGGCGGGTCCACCGTGGGCGGCGCGGACCTGTCCGGCATGTTCGGTTCCATGCTGGGTGGGGGCGCGGGCGGCGTCGGCAAGCTGGACTTCGGCGCCGAGGTTCCCCAGGTGCCGAAGCTGTACGTGCCCAGCAAGGCGGACATCCTCCCGCCGGTGGGGGAGGGCGGGGGACAGGTCACCGTCTCCGTGGTCAACCACTTCGGCCAGGACGGCTCGGTGACGTCAGAGGTGCAGTCTTCAGGCGGGCGCGCTGACGCCGAGCGCATGGCCCGTGGGCTGAGCGTGGCCATCCGCAAGGCACTCCTCGAGGAGATGCAGCCCGGCGGCTCCATCTACAACTTCACGGCGCGAAGGAGGTGAGTGAAGTAGCCACCGTCTCTCTCAACACGCGAGCCGGGGCTCTGCTATCAACCCCAATGCCGTGCAATTTGGGGACGGCATTGGGGTTGGCACTCCCAAAGAGAACCGGACAACCAGCGCGAGCTTTACTGTCCGAGGTCCCCCCTCTCTTGCGTCAGGGCGCACAAAGGGGAAGGGACGACATGAAGACGGCCTTGTGGTACGCAGTTTCAGCAGCGGTGGCATCGAACTCGCTGCTGCTCACCGAGCCGCCCATACGCACGACCCCAAGATGAGCCTGGCTCTGAACGGTCAATAAATTGGACGCCGACATTCCGGCGGAAATACGTGTTATGGCGTACTCGTCGATGGGCTGAACTGCCAACATGACTTCGATGGCCCTAAGGCGGAGGCGTTCCGAAAAGGTGACTTTAATCCCCGCCATTGCTATGTCTTACGAAGTTCGGCTCGCGGACGCAATTCTCAAAGCATCATTCGCCTCTCGCACTGCATCAAACGTGCTGAGGACTGCAGTGGCGACCTGGCCGACGCCCGAATTCGCTGCGTAGCACGTCGGCGCTTCCGCCTTCGCGACGGGGACAACGGCCAGCATCACAGACAGAAGTACGACAGGTGCACAGAAGATGTGCTTCATGGTGATTCTCCCATTTATGCAGAATGACGGTTGTGAGTTGTTTGCTGGCAATGAACAGCCATGGAACACCAGCTGAAGAACTGATTCGACGCAGAGGCATGCTGCAGCCGTAAGTCAACGCCCCCTGGCACTCAATGAGTGCTCCGTTGAGCTGTGTCTTCAAGATGGCGAGGGGATATTTGCCTTGTCTGCGATTTTTTTGACATTGTACCTTCGTGCAATGTCAAGGCGCGTCGAATAGGGCGGCTCGGTCGGCGAGCTTGCCATCACCCTCGTGCGCTTCATTTGGGCGAAGCATCGCGGGCTGTGGTCGCCCCTGCACTGGACCGCGGAGACTCCGGCGCGCTGATAGACTGGCCGAGCGTTGGTCATTCTGTGTGGGCAGCAGGGGCTCGTGCCCTCGTCATTGAGCGATGATTGCGGGCGACATAGGCATGCGGATCATGCCCGCCCTGCGGGCCATACGACAGGACGACACCCGCTGACTGGCGCGACACCTGCCTTGTTGAGTTCCAGCGACTTCGCAGGTGTCCCGGCCGTGGCCGCCATGCTCGACCGGCCTCTGCACCATGCACCCGTGGTCCAATTCGCCCCCCCCAAAGCTGGCGCACCATGGGGGTCTTGGAGTTGCGGTCCGCGGAGGGGAGTGCTCCTGCCTCGAAACGCTCTCATTGGCTGGCTATTGCCGGAACACTGAGGCCATCACTGGCGGACATCGGCATCACGCATGCCCGACTGGTCACAGACGCTTGACGTTCGTTGCCTGCGGCGGGCCCTGCTGCCCCTCTTTGATGTCGAAAGAGACCTGCTGGCCCACTTCAAGGGGTTTGAATCCATTGCTTTCGAGGGCGGAGCAATGCACGAAAACGTCGCTCCCGTTCTCGGCGGTGATGAAGCCAAAACCCTTGTCCGGGTTGTAGAACTTCACGGTTCCGGTCTGCATGGTGTCGTCCCTTTGCGTTACACCTGGGGTAATCCAGGTTGGTTGTCTTGAACACGCGAGCTGTTGAAGTGGCGCCACTCCGACCTGAAGTCGCATGAGTCCGCCCCTTCTGTCTGGGCATGAGCGACTCTCCCGCCCATCCGCCTTCCTCCTCCGCGCCGCTGTCCTCAGTCACCACCATCAGGCTGTCTCTCGCGGGCAGCCTCGTCATCTCCGCCTTGAGCGCGGGCGGCACCTACGTCGCGGTAACAGTCGGAGGATGGGGAACAACTGCCTCATGCTCCGTGTGATGTCAATCAGCCTTGGACTTCTGGACATGTGGCTGCGTTGGCGGCCATGTCGCATTGGACACTGCTGACTCGCTCAAACTCCGGTCAGTTCTTGTCCGGAGCAGTCTACTGAACCCGAGGAGAGCGGAGGCGAATCGTGCGAGTCCGCGGTAGTAGCGGCCTGCTTGTTGTTGTGGGTGGGCAGACTGTGTCACTTCAAGAGTCAGGACAGGGAGCGCTCGACGATCCATCGGTGAGTCTCCTTCTGCGGCCCCCATTTTTACTCGAGCAAGTATGGCCTGAGTTCCTCTTTGATGCCTCGGAGGTAGCCGTCCGAGCCGGCGCGAAATCGCCGACCCTGCTGCGGGGGACATGTTGAGCTTGGAGCTGGGCGCGTTGCTGTCGCCGGTTGTCGAGGTTTCCATGTTTGTTCGATCGGGCCCCGCTGTCAGCTTGTGCGGGGCTCATGGCGGGGCAATCGCTGTTCTGGCTTGAGCTAATTCAGTTTCGTCCACGGTGAATCGCAACTTGGTCTCGTTCGGGCGTATGTTGGGGGGTGGACGAAAGTACAGTTCACGCCAATCTCCGTGACGCACATGATGCCTACGTCCCCCGGGCCAGGACTCCCCAGTGAGGGCGTCCCGACTGCTAGCTTGATTTGCGTATTGGTGGGTCATGTCAAACAGTCGCCGGAGGTCGTGCAGTGTGTCCCCGTCTTCCGTAGAGGATGATTCCATGAAAAAAGTAATGCGCTGGCTTCCCGCCGTATTCTTCGCCCTCTCGTTGGTGGTCGCCCCTTTCGCCGCC
>NZ_JAJVKW010000035.1 GCF_024198255.1 Myxococcus guangdongensis | reverse complement strand
AGCCACAGCTTCACGCTCTTCATGGTGAGTCCCCTGTCGTGAGGGTGTGCGAGCGTGAGGACGACCGGGCCGGGGGGCATTGTGCGTCAAGCAGCCGCCGGTGCCAATTCGTCGTTCCGCGTCGGCATCCGGACGCCGTCCCCGCCCGGCCACAAGCTTCCTCCCAGGCCCCGTGCAGGCCACACCACAAGACGCCCACGACTCCCCCCTCCCGTCGTGAGGCGCTGCCCCTTCCCCGGAGTGCACGGCTCCGGGGAGGGGGTGCCTTTCCCGAGGTCAACGTGTCCTGCCCATCCCAACAGCTCACCATTGGCGACGTCGTCGTCCAGCAGGACGCCCACGGCCGCTACAGCCTCAACGACCTGCACAGGGCGGCCGGCGGTGAGCCGCGCCACCAGCCCTCGAACTTCCTCCGCAACGAGTCCACCCGGGGGCTCATCACCGAGCTGACCCGTTCCTCAGATTCGATGAACGGCCCGGTGGAGAGCGTCCGCGGGGGCACCGCCCAGGGCACCTTCGTCAGCCGTCCCCTCGTGTACGCCTACGCCATGTGGGTGAGCCCGGCATTCCACCTGCGCGTCATCGAGGTCTTCGATGCGGTGGCGCGCGGGTTGCCGGTGCCCGGGGCGGCGCCCTCCTTCGCGGTGCCGAAGTCGCTGCCCGAGGCCCTCCGGCTCGCGGCCGACTTGGCCGAGGCGAACGAGCGCCAGGCCGCGCAGCTCGTCGAGCAGCAGCGCCAGCTCGAGGCCCAGTCGCCCGCGGTGAAGCTGGCCGACGACTTCCTCTCCACCACGCGCCTGATGAGCCTCATGGACACGGCCCGGCACCTGCGGTTGCCCATCCGCGACTTCTTCCGGTGGTTGGAGCGGGACGGGGTGTGCTTCCGCAAGGACTCTGACGGCCCCTGGGTGCCCTATGCGTCCTTCATCCGGGACGGCCGTCTCGTGTACCAGGTGCGCGTGCTGCGCCAGCCCAAGCCCGGCCAGGACGAGCCGCACACTCGCCCACAGACGTTGGTGACGCCCGCTGGGGTGGCATGGTTCGCGAAGAGGTACGGGCACCTCGCGGTGCCCCGCCCTCCCGAGCAGGTGCCGCTGCTGCCGGCGGACGCCGGGACTGCCTGAAGGCAGCGGGCCCATCTGCCGAGAAGGCGACGCTGCCCCCGAGGGCGAGGGCCCCCCCTGTCCCGTCGCGGTATCCATGCTCGGCAACAGCGCGAGGAGCACAGGGGCATGCGAATCACTGCTGGAGCTGTCGCAGCCATAGTGGCATTCGGGCTGGGCTGTCAGGAAGGCGCCGAGCGGAGCCGCCCCGAGGCAAGGCCGGACGGAGGCACGCCGCCTCGCGGGCACCACGTCGTCGTGGTTGACGAGTCACCCGCGGCGAAGGAGCTCCAAGCAGTCAGCGAAGTGGAGCGACGAGGAGGCAGCATCACCATTACCAACCGCGACGGGACGACGAGTCGCATCGTCTCCCGGGTGGAGGACGGTGGTGCGCGCTTCGTCGAATACTACAACGGGGACAGCACCCGTCCGGCTCTCACGACACGAAGCGAGGGAGACAGCACCACGCACTGGGGCGACTACGACGAGGACTCCCGGACGGACTACCTCTATGACCTCTCGTTCGATGGCGGAGTCATGGTGCAGCTGTGGCTCGAAGACACGAATCGAGACGGCGAGTTCGACCAGCGCCGGACCCAGATAGGGTCCCGTCGCGACATCAGAATCATCCAAGAGCGGATGACATCACTGGATGGGGGCGGGCGGCGTTGGCTGGTGGAGTCGGACGAAGAGTCACCAGCCATACAGCCGCACCCCGAAGAGGAGCGGGAGTCCCACTGGAGCGCTGGCACTCGTTGCGACAGCATGGCCGGCTTCCCCGCGGACTTGACGTCGACGACGTCGGTGGAGTCGATGCCCGCCGTCAATATCGTCACCGGGACTTCGCCTGGGGCCTGCACCAGTGAGCAGACGGCGAAGCTCCTCGAGGCGCTCAAGCAGATACCGGGCTCAACCAAATGCCTGGTGGCGACCAACAGCACGCTCGGGACAATGGTGCAGTCCGCGCTGGCCTCCGGCATCAAGACTTTCATCGGGTGTGGGGGGCAGTGCCCCGGCATCCGCGCCGCAACCGACCCTGGGCCTCCCTCCAGAGTGGATGAACTGCGCTCTGGCCCCTACAGGATGAACCTCGCGCCCTACGTCGTCGCTGGCCAGGGACTCGAACGGACGCTCTTCCACGAACTGCTGCACTGGAGCACGGGCCTGCACCACGGGAAGGGAGACAACGGGACGGACCAGGTGTGGTCGTGCTCCCGCTTCTGCAGCCGGTGCACCACCGCTGGGTTCGGGGGTGGAGACCCAGCTGCCGACTGCGCCCGGTGCGCGGCGGGAGACAAGAAGCTGTCGTGCGGGTGGAAGCTGGTTGAGACGGGCATGGGGAGCTGCGAGGACTTCCTTGATTGGCTTGGCCGTGGCTGGATTGACCCGTCACTGACCCAGTGCCGCCTGACGGACACCGTCTACGCGCGCTGCAACACGTGCAAAGTCGCGCACTGGTCCTACTGCGACGAAACGAAGATTCCGGTGCCCACGGGATACCAGGGGCACAGCACAGGCTACAGGTGCTGCACGGGATGCTACGTCGGCACTCCGGTGCGGGACTGCGCCACCGTCCCGTCGTTGCCCGCCGACAGCACGACGTGCCGGCTCCCCGTCGCATGCGCGACGCCGTAGCCGTCCAGCGTGCGCCGTGCGTCACTCGTCCACCAGGGGCGAGCGAAGCCGCGCGTTCCACGCGCTCACCTCGTTCCACTTCTTCCGCCGGCGGCGCGGCTTCTTCGCAGGCATGGGCGCGGAGCGCTCCTCATGCGCGAGCGGAGGCACCAGCACAGGCTCTTCCGCAGGGGCCACCAGCGGTTGTGCCACCGGAGAAGGGGGCACCACAGGAGGAGCGCCAACCCCGGCGCGGAACAGCCCCAGCACCCACTCCCGGAAGCGCAGCACCGCCAGCATGGACGCGTCTCCCCGGCGGATGGCACGGCCGCAGGCTGACGATGCCATGCCGCGAGCGGAGGACGTCAAGAGGTGGTCGCCCACCCGTGCCGCCACCTCGCAGCTCTTCGCCCTCCCAAGCTGGTGCCGTTGCTGCCAGCCTGATCACAAGCGAGCGCGCCTGGAGGAACTACATTCGACAGCCCGCACCCAGGCTCCCGCAGAGCGGTATGTCCTGACCCCCTGCCTGGGCGTTGACCGGCACGCGCGGAGTGAGGGAGGCTTTCCTGAATGCGTCTCGCGCCATTCATTGCCCTCCTCGCCCTTGCAGGATGTACAACCCCCTACCAGCGGATGGGCTTTGCGGGCGGCTATCGCGACACGGAAGTAGCTCCCGGCGTTATTCGAGTCGAAGTCCGTGGCAACGCGTACACCAGCATTGAAACGCTGGAGCAGTACTTCCACAAACGGGCAGGCGAGATTTGCAGTGGGCGGAAGTACGACTGGCGCATGGACTCGGGCGCGTCGAACGACCCGAGTTCATGGACGGCGCGCCAAGTCGGGCGCTCCGTCACCGTTACCGAGACCCCAGGATTTCGGAAAGGCTGGGTCACAGGCGTCATCGCCTGCGAAGGAAAGCAGCAGGTTGCCAAGACAACCGCGTCCCCCTCACCAGACAAGATGCAGATCCTCGATGTCGCTTCCGGTCGCGTGGCCAATGTTTCGGCGGACATCGCCATGGCAAAAGTGCCTGGGTCCAAACGCTTCGCATTCGTCTCGGATGGAAAAGTGGAGGCACTGACACCAGAGGGGCACCGCGTTCAGGTCTCAACAGACAAATTGGACGCCGCAAAGGCATTGGGCTACCGATTCCTATCGGATGCAGCGCTGGAGAGGACTGACGAAGCGCCTCGTGCGCCTAACCCAAGCGCCGGAGCCGACTTGTAGGCGCCCGCCGCCGCCCAGCTCTCTCGTCTCTCAAGAACAAGAGTGTCCGTTACGAGAAGACGACCCGGACAATTCAGACAGTTACGGCCGGCCAACCTCAACACAACCATAGAGCAGTCAAGCACCACATCCTGTGCCTGACCGCTCTGGGCCGAAACGAACGCCAAGGGTGCCCCCCGTACCCAAGGTGCAGTCATGTCAAACCTGAGAAGAACAGTTCTGTTCGCAACTGGCTGGGCATTGCTGTTGGGCGCATGTGGACCTGCTCTCGAAGGCGAAGCCGGCGACTACGTCGAGGCTCCCGACTCGGCGGCTGCACCCTCGGACGAAGTCGCGCCCGAAGAGGACAACGATGTGTCCCAGGCAACGTACGGAGGGCACATAGGAAGCGCACTGGGCTCTCCGGTAAGAACTTTCAACAGTTGCACCGCCAATAACGAGTGGCGCACGACATGCGGCTCCGGTGCTTCGCCTGACATGTCGTATCACTGGACCGTCCCTGTGACGGGCGACTACACCTTTTCCACCGTGGGCTCTCCGTACGACACTGTGCTCGAGGTCCGACGAAGAGGAGATACAGCCATTGTGCTCGGCTGCAACGATGATCGCGCAGACGGCGTCCTAACGAGCCGCGTCACACTCCGCGGACTCACGAAAGGAATACAACTGCTCATCATCGTGGACGGGTACGGTGGTGAATGCGGCGCGGGGAAGCTGAACATCAACGGCCTCTAGACGGAAGGCTCGTCACCGCCGCCGCGCCGTGAAATTGTAGATGGAGCCGCCGGGCTGCATCTCCTCGAGGAGTGCCTTGCGGATGGCCACGCTCAGCCCGCGGGCCATGCGCTCGGCGTCGGCCCGCCCGAGGACCGCACCTTCGACGCCTCCGACTGTCTATCAGGAGCGTCCATAAACAGAAGGCACCCCGTGCGCACAAGGCAGTGGCGCGCGCCCGACCTCGACCAAATGATAGAGCAACCAAGCACAGCCTCCCATGCTTGGTCGTCCCGCCTCCTCCAGGGGCAAGGGCGCCCATTCCTCATTGGTGCAGATATGTCCATTTCCATCAGAGCGCTTTTGTCACGACTGAGCTGGCTCATCATGCTGAGTGCATGCGACCCAACGCACGACGCCAACATCAATGAGCAGCAAGACCTCTCGGGAACAGAAGAGAACTTCTCCGAATCCGACGCATCTGATGAAGACGGCGAGCTTTCACAGGCTCGGTATGGTGGACACCTCGGGAGTGCACTGGGCGCTCCTTTGGTGACATTCGACAGTTGCTCCGGCAACAATGAGTGGAGAACAACCTGCGGAGCCGGCAACTCGAATGACGTATGGTTTCATTGGACCGCCCCGGTAACGGGAGACTACTACTTCACTACCGCAGCGTCAGGCTACGACACCGTCTTGGAGTTGCGCAGGAGGGGCGACACCTCCCAGGTTCTTGCCTGCAACAGGGGCTCTGCCGAGGGAAGCACGCGGGGCCGATTTCGAGTTAACGGACTCGTGGCGGGTAGGCAATATGTGATCATCGTTGACGGTGAACATGGAGCCTGCGGACAAGGGCATCTCTCTATCGCTGGAAGATAGGATGGCAGAGCCGTTATCGCCGCGTCCGAATTCCGTTGTAGAGCACTCCACCAGGCTGGAGTTGCTCGACCAGTACCTTGAGGACGACGGCGCCGAGCCCGCGGGCCAGCTTCTCGGACTCAGCCCTTCCTCCTGATGACTCCACCGTGGATGTGGCTGAGCCGTCCTGGTGGATGTGGATGTGGAGGGAGATGGGCGCCGTGCCGCTCCCCCCTCCGGCCTGAGGGAGGATGTCCGCCTTGCTGGGCACGTACAGCTTCGGCACCTGGGGAACCTCGGCGCCGAAGTCCAGCTTGCCGACTCCGCCCGCGCCCCCACCCAGCATGCTGCCGAACATGCCGGACAGGTCCGCGCCGCCCACGGTGGACCCGCCCGAGCTCGCGGCCGGCGCCGTCGTCACGCCGATGAGGGCCCCCGTCGCGGTGTCCACCAGGGCCATGAAGGCCTTGTGGGCCAGGAGGCGCGCCAGGTCCTTCAGCATGCTCTCCACCATGTTCCGGAAGCTGAACTGCCCCGTGGTGGCGAAGGTGACGAAGGCCTCCTCCATGTGCTGGGCTGCGGAGGTGACGGCGTCCTGGGCCAGAGAGAAGCCGGTGGAGAGCTGCTCCTGCAGCTTCGCCACCTCCCGCCGGTACGCGGCCGCGCCGATGCGCCCCTCCTGGAAGAGCTTCTCCACGGCCGCCATGCGCTTCTGCGCGTCGGCCAGGGGGTTGAGCTGCTTCTCCAGGTTCTCCAACTCCTTGGCGAGCTGAGCCTCGGCACGGCCCTGCGGCGTCCACAGCTCCCGCGCCTTCGCGAGCTGCGCGTTGTAGTCCTTCAGCTTGAGGCGCCCGGCGTCCAGCTCCTCGCGGAGGAGCCGCTGGGCCTCCACGAAGCGCGTCCCGGACTGGTCCCCCAGCTCGCGGTTGAGCTGCTGGAGATTCTGGAGGCGCTCCTTCTCCGCCTTTTCCACCGCCTTCGTGGCCTCTGCCTCCTTCAGCAGAGCGATGGCCACGTCCGCCTGCTTCTGCTGCTCCTTGGAGAGCGCCTTGTACTCGTCGGTGAGGCTGAGTGCCTCGGCCTTCGACTTCCCGAGAGCGCCCGACTCCTCCTGGATGCGCTCGAGCCACGTCTGCGCCTTCTTCGCCAGTTCGTCCCGAGCCTGGGCCGCCTTCTTCGACGCCTCGGCGTCCTTGAGCTTCGCGATGGCCACGTCGGCGAGCTTCTTCTGCTCCTCCGTCAGCAACATGTACTCGTCCGACTGGTTGAGCGAGCCTGCCTTCGTCTTCCCGATGGCGCGGACGTCCTCCTCCAGCTTCGACAGCCACGCCGCGGCCTTCTTCGCCTCCTCGACCTTCTTCTTGCCGGCATCAATGGTTTCCGAAGCCGACTTCGTAGCTGCGGCCCCCGCGCGACCATGGGCGCCTGCGACCTTGTCGGCCAGCTCAGCCTCCTGCTTGGCGGCAGCTTCCAACGAGAGGAGCGCCTTCTGGATTTCAGCAGCCCGTTGCTGGTGAGCAGCGAGGTCCTTCTCCAAGGGGACGAGCTTCTCTTCGATCTGCCCGGCGAACCGCGGGTCCTTCCGAATTTCGGAGAACGGCTTTCCCTCGCCAGCCCACGTCCAGTTCACCGCAACGATGAGTTTTTGCTTCTTCTTTACTTCGGCAGTCATTCGCTTGATATCTGCCTGGGCTGCCTTCAAATCATCACTCGCGACTGTCCGAACGACTGCGGCGAGTTCAGCAACCGTATCGACTTCGCTAGTCAGAAGGTCTTGATACTTCCCTCCCAGAGCGGCGACCTCTTCCTTCGCAATGGTGAGCCGCTCAAGAGCCTTGACCTGGTTCTCGATTGCCTTCGTCTGACTCATGAGGTCCACCACGATTTGCGAACCTCGCCCTACAGCAGCAGCCGACTCCTGTGCATGTTGCATCGCCTTCTCTCGGGCCTCCTCCGCGGCCCGGCCGAATTCAACGAACGCGGTGACGGCCGCGCCCAGGGCGATGACAACCAGGCCAAGGGGCCCACCCATCGCAGCGAGCGCTGCAGATCCTGCCCGGGTGGCGAACGTCGCACCTTCGATCGCAATTGCCTCACGGACCTTCGCCTGGGCGAGTGTGTTGGATGCGATGGCGGCCCGCGTGTGCGCGACAGTGAACGGCCCTTCGAGAGCAGCAGCAGATTGGAGCAGAGCCTGCCGCTTCTCAAGATGTGCCAGGGCTGCCTTCAGCGCCTCAGCCCGACTCTCGCCCTGCGCACGCTTGTAGCTGGCTTCTGCGAGAACAGCCTCGACGACGGACTCCTTCGCCTTCTTCGCAGCCGCCGCCTTGTCGAGCAGTGCCTTCGTCCACTCCTGTCCCCAGGCGACCGCTCGCGCCGCGCCGAGCACCGCCAGCGCCTGGGCGAGGTAGCGAGCAGCCGTCGTCACCTCCTCGAAGTTCTTCAGCAGCCCATCCATGACGGGGGAGACGGTGTTGAGCAAACTCTCGCCAACCTCCACACGCAGGCCAGCGAAGCGCGCGCGAAGCTGGTCCACCTTCATCTGTGGCGTCTCCGCCATCTTTTTGAAGGCCGCCTCCGTCTTGCCAGCCGACGTTTCCATGTTCTGGAGCGACGTCGCGAAGTCCACCGAGGCCGAGCCCGAGAGCGTCATCACCGGAAGCAGCGCCTCGACGCCGCCAACGAGCGCAGCAAGTAACTCCGTGCTGCCACCCGTCTTGTCCTTCATGTCCTGGAGGAAGCCTGCGAAGCCCTTGGACTTCAGCCCGGCGATGCTGAACTCGATGCCGAGTTCTTTCGCCAGGATGGCGGCTTCGTTGGAAGGCTTGGCCACCTGCGCGAGGATGGCCCGCACACCCTCCATGGCCGTCTCTGTCTTGATGCCGGCCTTGGTGAGCGCTGCGTTCGCAGCCAGCAGTTCCTGGAGCGACACGCCCGTCTGGGACGCAATCGGGGCCACCTTGCCAATGTGCCGGGCGATGGTCTCGATGGACGTCTTGCCGTCTGCGGCTGACACGAACATGGCATCAGCAGCCTGAGTCGCGCTCCGGAGCTGCGTGCCGTAGCTAGCCATGATGGACGTCAGGCCGTCTGCGGCAACGCTCACCTCCGTCACGCCGCCGATGGCCAGCTTGTTGGCAATGGCCAGCATCTCCGTGGCCTTCGCCGCGTCGGCCGCGCCCGCGCTCATGATTTCGTACAGCGCCTTGGCCTGGTCGGTCGGCCCCCGCCCGAACTGGGCGCCCAGTCGCTTCGCGCTCTCCGCAAGCTGGCCCATCATCCCGAGCTGGTTGTCCTCGAGGAGAGTGCTCACCTGAGCCATGGCCGTGGAGAAACCCAGCGCCTCGGTGGTGACGCTCCGCAACGTGGCCCCTACTGCCACCATCCCCATGAGGTTGCCAGCGAGTCCTCCGAGCCCCTTGGAGAGTTGCTCCACGGGTTCCTTAGCGGACTCCGCCGCCTTCGCCACCTCCTGGATGGACTTCGCCGCGCGCGCGTCGTCCTGCATCTTCGACAGCGCCGAGGTGGCCTTGCTCAGCTCGCCCATGAAGCGGGCAATGGAGCTCGTATCCCCGAAGGAGGACGTAAGGCGTCCAGTCGCCACTTCAAGCGCGGCCATCTTCGTGTGGAGAGCGTCAACCGCCTTCGTGTTCCCGGCGGCCTGCTGGAAGCGCTTCGACGCCTCGGTCATCTGGTCCACGTGCTTGACGAGGGTGTCCATCCGCTCAAGCTCCTTCAGCTTGCTGCGCATGACCTCGAAGGCCTTGGAACTGGCCTCCACCTCCTTGTGCATCCGCACGATTTCTCGCTGGAGCTGCGAGGATGCCGCCCCAGCCTTCTCCGTCGCCTGCTCCGTCCTCTCCGATGCCTTTGACAGGTCGTTGAGCCCCTGCACGCCGGCGGCGGTGCCCGAGGTGTCGATGCGAACAGATAGCGTGGCTAGATCGAATCCCTCAGACACAGTGGACTCCATTCATGGCCATTGAAGAGTAGGTGCACGGGGACGTAGACACCTGAATGCGTGACCAGTGGACCTGGGTACTCACCATGTGCTGGTTTCCTGAACCATGCGCGTCCGCCCCGCTTTCGTTGCCCTGCTCCTCATTGCTGCCTGCGCCTGTCGCTCTGACGACGAGAAAAGGCTCGAAGCGGAGCGCGTCGAATCGGTCCGGTCCAGCAACGAGGCCCATGGGAGTCCCGAGCTGCGATGGGATACGGGTGGGAAACACCACACCACCATCATTCGGATTCAGCCCTTCGGTTCGACGAGCCCCGACGAGATTCGGGCCGCCATGCTCCGGGAGATGCCGAACTACGACGCCGGCAAGGAGCAGATGGAGATGGAGGGGTGGACACATGTGGGCTTCCGCGACCGGGACTCGGGCATCGAGATGACGAAGCCTGTGTCCGAGCTGCGTGGCATCGCCGCGGTCGAGGCAGACTGGGCAGCCGCCAAGCGCGCTAAGCAGGAGGAGGAGGAGCGCAAGCAGCAGGCCGCCCCAGCCCAGCAGTAGTCGCCACGACACCTCGCACCTCCTCACTTCGGACTGAGTTCGTCCCTGAAGACGTCATCGAGCTGACGCAGCAGGACCACCTCCGCGGGGGTGGGCTGGTGCCCAGTGAGCCGGGCCCACGCTTCGATGTCCTGGAAGCTGATGGGGGCGATGGAGAAGCCCCCCGCCCCGCGAGCGCCGCTCAGCTCGCAGAACCAGCCCCAGACGTGAGCGAGCGCCTCCGGCAGCGCGTACTCACCCACCAGCGCTGGCGGCGCCTTGCCGGTGGCCTTGGCCACCTGCTCGAGGTGGGCGCGCAGAGACACGCCCCCCTCCCCCTCCGGCTTGCTCAGGTGGAACTGGTGTCGGGCGAAGCCGAGGAGCTGCTCGGCGAGTCCTCGAAAAAACGGGCGCGGTCCGACTGCGCGTCGTCCACCTGGCGGCGCAGCCACGGGTGCTCGGTGTAGAGGCGGTGGGCCGCGTCCGGGGAGAAGGACATGGGCTTGCCGCCCTCGACGAGGCC
>NZ_JAJVKW010000034.1 GCF_024198255.1 Myxococcus guangdongensis | reverse complement strand
GTCAACACGCACGGCCAGCTCGGCGATGGCACGACGACCCACCGGAACACACCCGCCATGATTCCAGGCCTTGCCAACATCGTCGCCATGTCGGCGGGCACCCGCCATTCGCTCGCGCTCAAGGCGGATGGCACGGTCTGGGCCTGGGGGTTCAACGACAGGGGACAACTGGGGGATGGCTCGGTCATGACGCGGCTCTCGCCGGTGCAGGTGTATGGGTTCGAGCGAGGGGTGGCGGTGAAGGCGGGCTTCGACCACTCCCTGGCGATGCGTGCCGATGGTGTGGTCTGGACCTGGGGCAACAATGTGACAGGCCAGGCCGGCAACGGGACGCAAGGCAACCACCACCTCACCGCGATTCTCTCGTCCTTGCGTTGATGGACGCGTGAATCAACGCTCCTGGCACCCCGCCACCTGACCGAGGTGGCGGGCACGCGATGCGCTGGCGCGTTCGTCACGACCGGAGGATGGGGGCTCCAGGACTGCCCCTCGCGCACGCCAGAGCACTCGACGTGCTCGCCCCCCCCGGAGGTCCGGGACGCTATCGCCCTGGCCGCGAGGAGCGCGGGCTCGGAGTGCCTGAGCGACGTGGATGACGTGTGCCGTGGAGACCTGGGGCGACTGGCTTCAAGAAGGGCGACAACCACCCTGGCTCTGGACGAAGGCGAGACCGAGGAGCGTTGGAGGCGTGTCCGCCCTGGCAGGCGATTGAGTCAGCGGGAGCCCATGCACCGGTGCGAGAGAGGTCGACCCCGCTCGCACCGGTGTTTTCAGCAGCCTGCTAGCGCACCTGGACCTGCACCTTGTCCAGGCCCCACGTCTCGTTGGTGATGCCGGGCAGGCCATCCGCGAAGAACTGGAGCGCCAGGGTCGGCGTGGTGTGCTCGAACGTGACGGACACGTGGTAGATGGAGTCACCGTCCGGGTAGAAGAGCGTGTTGCGCTCCGCAGCGCCGCTGCCCGCGGGGCTGGCCACGCCGCCGACCTGGGCGGGGTAGAACTGCGCGCTGCTCGTGTTGGAGAAGGTGGTGCGGAACACCTCGCCCACGCCGCCGACCGACAGGCCCCAGTGGTTCGGACCGAACGGACCGTTGCCATCCCAGCCCTGGAGGATGAACAGGTCGAAGCTCACCGTGACGGTGTTGTGCGCGGGCAGCGCGGCCAGCGACAACTGGACGGTCTCGTTGCTGAACTCGCCCAGGAAGAAGCGGTCGCCGGAGGGGCTCAGGCTGGTGGCCTGGTTGCTCCACTCGGCGCCGGCCTCGGCGTCGAAGCGGCCCAGGTACACCTCGCTGGCGATGGGCTGCTGCGCCTGCGCTTCGGCGGCACCCGTGGCGAGCGCGGGGTCCTCCGTCATCGCGACGTCCAGGATGCAGCCGTCCAGCTGCGCCGGGTCGGTGACGCCCGCGGACTGGCAGGTCGCCTGGGCGGCCTGACGCTGCGTCGTCGTCAGCTGCGCGGTGGTCGCGGTGGACGCCGGCAGACTCAGGTTGGTGAGGCTGGCGGTGCTCTCACCGGAGCCGTAGTCGAACAGCGACTCCGCCTGGGTGATGCGCCAGCTGTCCGCGAAGTTGGGCGTGTTCTTGTACAGCTGGTTGAAGCTGAGCGGGGCGGTCAGCTGCGTGCCGTCGCGCAGCGCGAAGTCGTCCGCGCGGATGTTGTTGTAGTTGCCCAGCAGGCCCCGCACCTGACCGGCGCGCGAGGGCGCCAGATTGAGCGTGACGTTCAGGTAGGACGTGAAGTTGTCCACGATGAGCAGATCCCCCTGGGGCGACGTGATGATGTAGCGCGCGGCGGTGGGCCGGACGATGCGGGTGCCGTCGGACAGGGGGCGCACGTCGCCCACCGGCAGCGCGACCGCCGCGCCGTTCACCATCAGCGGGTTGGTGGCGCGCGCGTAGACGCCGACGCGGTCGGTGCCGAAGCGGGCGGCGACGCCGCTGTAGAGCGCCACGCGGGTGCCGCTGGCCTTCTGGCGCGACTGAACCACGAAGGGGTTGGCGGCCAGCGGGACGGACTCCGTCAGGATGAACTCACCCACCGACTGGAAGTCGTAGTTGAAGCGGTCCGCGGTCACCAGGTGCGGGTCACCCCAGCCATTGCCACTGCGGCACGAGGCCACGAGGACGGGGTCCACGGAGCAGCCGTCCGCGTAGCGCAGGAGGAAGAAGTCATAGCCGCCCTGGTTCGTCGCGCCACCGATGTTGCCCGTCGACTGCCCGACGACATAGACGCCGTTGTCCGTGTCCGCGGAGACGCCGTTGGCGATGTCCTCCTTCGAGAAGGGGTCGTCGCTCACGGAGTCGTACTGGTGGATGGACTTGAGCTCGAGCCGCACGTCGTACTTCGCCAGGAAGACGTCCACGCTGCCGGTGTCCGCGGCCGGGTCGTTCCTCAGGTCATAGGAGGTCGCGCCGACGACGTAGAGGTTCGCGCCGCCGTCAGAGGCGATGGCGTTGACCGAGTCCAGGCCCGCGGTGCCCAGCAGGGTGGCCCGCTGCTTCACGCCCGCGGTGCTGTACTGCAGGATGACAGCATCCCAGCCGCCGGAGTTGGCCGGATTGCCATTGCTCAGGGTCGCGTCCGGGGTCAGGCTGCCCGTGGTCTGCCCGACCAGGTAGATCTCCGTCGCGCCGATCGCATTGCGGGACGCCGTCAGCGCATAGGCGTAGTCCACGCCGGAGGTGCCATCCTGGCGCACCCACTCCCGCGCGGAGAGGTCCGCGGAGTACTTGAGCAGGACGAGGTCATAGGTGTTGGCGCCCTTCGTGGTCTGGGTGGGGAAGACGCCGTTGGAGTAGCCCCCGATGTAGACCTTGCCATCGCGGTCCACCGTGACGCCCCGGGCGTAGTCGTTCCTGTTGCTCGTCGAGCCGAACTGGAGGGCGGTGGAGGCGGTGCCGTTGGCCAGGTAGCGGGCGACGATGATGTCGGTTCCGCTGGCGGTGACGCCCGTGACGAACGAGCCCAGGGTGTAACCGGTGACATAGACGTCGCCCGTCGTCTCGTTGACGGCGATGCCCCACGACTGGTCATCCTTGTTGGAGCCCCGCTGACGGCTCCACTGGAGCACCTTGTTGGCGTTGTACTTGCGGACGAAGACGTCCTGGCCGCCCTGGTTCGTGCCATTGTGGAGGGCGCCGCCGGGCAGCGTGCCCTTGGTGTAGCCCGTCACGTAGATGGAGGGATTGCCGCTCGCGCAGCCCTGGATGGCGATGCCCGTGCCGAGGTCGTCCGCGACGGAGCCGAACTGCTCCGCCCAGACGAGCTGCCCGTTGCTCGTCTTGTGCTTGAGCAGGAAGACATCGAAGCCGCCCGCGTGGGTCTGACCGAGGATGGGGCTGTTCGCCCGGCCCACGGTGTAGAGAAAGCCGCCGCACGTGGCGGTCGACGTGGCCTGCTCCGTCGCGGAGGTCCCATCCGCACGCGTCCACGTGGGGAGGGGATCCGTCGTCAGGCTCATGGCGGGCGCGCGGCGCGGGGCGCGGACGCCTCGAGGGCCGCTCGTGAAGTCCACCGGGTAGAGCGCGTCCGGAGACGGCTCATGGAGCGGCAGGGGCTCCCGCTCCACGGGAGTCCGCTCCGCGGCCTGGGCCAGGGATGCAACGAATAGACTGCTCACGAAAATGGTGACTCTAGACATGACGAAGGGACCTCACCTCGGGACGGGAGGACATCCTGAAAGCGATTTTCTGGCGGCAATTCGAGTTGCGGAGCCGACATAGCAGAAAATCAATGAATAAGTGGTTCCCATCCAGGGGTTCGCGAGGTTGTTTCAAACGTCAGGACCTCACACGAATGTCGTGAGGTGTGTTCACCTTGGGTGGTGGCGGAATTGTCACGGCGGGTCGGGCGGGACTCCAGCGCGTGGAAGGACAGACAAAAAGGACCCGCCCCACGGCGATGCGTGGGACGGGCCCTGGGGGCGCGGGCCGGGAGGCCGTCAGCGCACCTGCACCCGCACGTGGTCCAGGCCCCACGCTGCCTGTGGGAGACCCGGGAGGCCGTCCGCGAAGAGCTGGAGCGTCAGCTCCGGCGCGGTGTGTTCGAACGTGAAGCTCACGCGGTAGATGGAGTCACCGTTCGGGTAGCGCTCCATGGCGCCCGTGCCCGCGGGGTGGGCGGTGCCGCCTGCCTGGGACGGATAGTCTTGAGGGCTGTCCGTGTTGGAGAAGGTGGTGCGGAAGACCTCGCCCACGCGCTCGGCGCGCACGCCCCACGCATGCGGGGTGGAGGCGCCATGGCCCTCCCAGCCCTGGAGGATGAGCAGGTCCAGGCTCACCGTGACGGTGCCGTGCGCGGGCAGCGAGGCCAGGGACAGCTGGACGCTCTCGTTGCCGAACTCGCCCAGGAAGCGGCGGTCGCCGGAGGGGCTCGGCTGCGTGGACTGGTGGCTCCACTCGGTGCCGACCTGGGTGTCGAAGCGGCCCAGGTACACCTCGTTGGCGATGGGCTGCAACGCCTGCGCTTCGGCGGCGCCCGTGGCGAGCGCGCTGTCTCCCGTCAGCGTCACATCCATGATGCAGCCCTCCAGTTGCGCGGGGTCGGTGACGCCCGCCTCCTGGCAGGTCCGCTCCGCGGCCGCCTGCTGCACCGGCGACAGCGCCTTGAGCGTGGTCGTCGCCAAAGGCAGGTTCAGGTGGGTGAGGCTGGCGGTGCTCTCACCGGAGCCGTAGTCGAACAGCGACTCCGCCTGGCTGATGCGCCAGCTGTCCGCGAAGTTGGGCGTGTTCTTGTACAGCTGGTTGAAGCTGAGCGGGGCGGTCAGCTGCGTGCCGTCGCGCAGCGCGAAGTCGTCCGCGCGGATGTTGTTGTAGTTGCCCAGCAGGCCCCGCACCTGACCGGCGCGCGAGGGCACCAGCGTGAGCGCGACGTTCAGGTAGGTCGTGAAGTGGTCCACGACCAACTGGTCGCCCTGGGGCGAGGTGACGACGTAGCGCGTGGCGGTGGGCCGGAAGACGCGGGTGCCGTCGGACAGGGGCCGCGCGTCGCCCACGGGCAGCGCGACCGCCGCGCCGTTCACCATCAGCGGGTTGGCCGCGCGCGCGTAGACACCGACGCGGTCGGTGCCGAAGCGGGCGGCGATGCCGCTGTAGAGCGCCACGCGGGTGCCGCTGGCCTTCTGGCGCGCCTGAACCACGAAGGGGTCGGCGGCCCGAGGGACGGACTCCGTCAGGATGAACTCGCCCACCGACTGGAAGTCGTAGTTGAAGCGGTCGGCGGTCACCAGGTGCGGGTCACCCCAGCCGGTGGCGCCGCGGCACGAGGCCACGAGGACGGGGTCCACGGAGCAGCCGTCCGCGTAGCGCATCACGAAGAGGTCGGCGTCGCCCTGGTTGGTCCCGGTGCCGAAGTGGCCCTTGGAGAAGCCCACCACGTAGACGCCGTTGTCCGTGTCCGCGGAGACGCCCGTGGCCGTTTCATCCTTCAGCGCCGGGTTCGTGTGGGTGGAGCCGTACTGGTGGAGGGACTTGAGCTCGAGCCGCGCGTCATACTTCGCCAGGAAGATGTCCACGTTGCCGAGCAGTGAGCCGGGGACGTTCTTCAAATCGTACGTGGTCGTTCCGACGACGTAGAGGTTGGCGCCACCGTCGGAGGCGATGGCGGTGACGGACTCACGACCCGGGGAGCCCAGGAGGGCGGTGCGCTGCTTCTCGCCCGCGGGGCTGTACTGGAAGATGACCGCGTCGTAGTCGCCTGCGTTGGTCAGCGGGCCGGTGCCGAGGGTGCCGGGCGCGAGCGTCGCGCCGAGCGTGTGTCCCACCAGGTAGATCTCCGTCGCCCCCGTCGCGTTGCGGGACGCCGTCACCGCGTAGCCGTAGTCCGCGCCCGAGGTTCCCTCCTGGCGCACCCACTCCCGGGTGCCGAGGTCCGCGGAGTACTTCATCAGGAAGAAGTCGGTGCCTCCCAGCGGCGCCTGCCCAGGGAGCGTGCCGTTGGTGTAGCCGGCGACATAGACGTTGCCAGCGCGGTCCACCGTGAGGCTCCGAGCGATGTCCGTCCGGTTGGCGGTCGTGCCCACCTGGAGGGCCGTGGAGGCGGCGCCGTTGGCCAGGTAGCGGGCGACGATGATGTCGGTTCCGCTGGCGGTGACGCCGGGGACGAACGAGCCCAGGGTGTACCCGGTGACATAGACGTCGCCCGTCGTCTCGTTGACGGCGATGCCATACGACAGGTCATCCTGGGAGGAGCCCCGCTGACGGCTCCACTGGAGCACCTTGTTGGCGTTGTACTTGCGGACGAAGACGTCATGGCCGCCCTGGTTCGTGCCGCCGTGGAGGGCGCCGCCGGGCAGCGTGCCCTTGGTGTAGCCCGTCACGTAGAGGGAGGGATTGCCGCTCGCGCAGCCCTGGATGGCGATGCCGGTGGCGTAGTCCTCGGAGACCGAGCCGAACTGCTCCGTCCAGATGAGCTGGCCGTTGCTCGTCTTGTGCTTGAGCAGGAAGACATCCATGCCGCCCGCGTTCGACCCGCCCGGCAGGGCCCGGTTCGCCGTGCCCACCGTGTAGAGGAACCCGCCGCACGTCGCGGTCGCCGTGGCCTGCTCCGTCCCAGCGGTCCCATGCGCCTTCGTCCACGAGGGCAAGGGCGCGGTCGTCAATCCCATCAGCGGTGCAGCCAGGGGCGTGGGGACCAGGGCGCCCCGGGGGCCGCCCGCGAAGTCCACCGGGTAGAGGACCTCTGGCGGAACGAGGGCCTCCTCCTCCACGGGGGGAAGGGGCTCCACGGCGTGCGCCAGGGATGCTGCGAAGAGACTGCTCATGAAGAGGATGAGTCGGGTCATGGCGGGGGACTTCCACCTCGGGAGGGAGACCGGCCTGAAAGGGATTCAACCGGGCAACAAAGTTACGAACCCGGCATAACAGGAAAACGGCAAATGCGGGCGACCCCGTCAGAGGTTTCACATGCCTGTTTCAAATGTCGGGGCCCCCACAGAGGTGAGCTGTCTTCAGCATGGGTGGTGACATGCCTGTCGCGGTGGGTGGGGTGGACAGGGCCTCATGGCGGCAACGGCGGTATCTTCAATCCCTCGGATGCCGACCCATGGGAGTGCATCCACCCGGCGGACAGCCCGAACCGCCGCTTCCGGGCAACCCAGCGGAGGCCCCTTTCAGCCTCCGCTTCAAAGGAGCGTCCATGTCGAGCATCCATCAGGTCGGAACCTTCAGCCTCGGCGACCGCCGCGTGCGGCGGCTCGGCTATGGCGCCATGCAACTGGCGGGGCCCGGAGTGTTCGGCCCGCCGAAGGACCGGGATGCGGCCCTCGCCGTGCTGCGTGAGGCCGTCGCGAGCGGAGTCGACCACATCGACACCAGCGACTTCTATGGCCCGCACATCACCAACCAGTTGATTCGGGAGGCGCTGCACCCCTATCCCGAGGGGCTCACCCTCGTCACCAAGGTCAGCGCCCTGCGGGGCGCGGATGGCTCCTGGATTCCCGCGCTCTCGCGTGAGGAGCTGACCCAGGCGGTCCACGACAACCTCCGCAACCTGGGGCTGGAGGTGCTCGACGTGGTCAACCTGCGCAGCATGTTCAGCGTGCATCACCCTGCGGAGGGCTCGCTGGAGGCACCGCTCCGAGTGCTCGTCGACCTCCAGAAGCAAGGGCTGATTCGCCACATCGGGTTGAGCAACGTCACGCGGACCCAGGTCGCGGAGGGACGGAGCCTCTGCGACATCGTCTGCGTGCAGAACCAATACAACCTGGCGCACCGGGAGGATGATGCGCTGGTCGACGAACTCGCCCGCGAGGGCATCGCCTATGTGCCGTTCTTCCCGCTCGGTGGCTTCACCCCGCTGCAATCGTCGACCCTGTCCGACGTCGCCGCGCGCCTGGGTGCCACGCCCATGCAGGTCGCGCTCGCGTGGCTCCTGCGCCGCTCGCCCAACATCCTCTTGATTCCCGGCACCTCGTCCGTCGCGCACCTGCGCGAGAATCTCGCCGCCGCCCACCTCGAGCTGCCGGACGATGCGCTCCAGGCGCTGGCGAGCATCGGCTCCGCCTGACAGCCTGGGGAGGACGCCCGGCGGCCCTGTCCGTGGGGAAGCCCGCCTGGGCTCCCTCGGACCGCCGCGTTCAGAACCCGGCATTGAAACCCATGCATCACTCCCCTGCATGAAAAGGCAGATTGCGGGACCCCGCACCGCCTCTCACGTTCCAGTCAGACGAGAACGTCTCGGTGGAACACACTCAACGGGGGATGACATGAAGGCTTCGTCGACTCGTACGCAGAGCCGCGGGTGGGGGCGATATACGCTGGGATTGTCTCTGGTCGTGGCCTCGGTGCCCGGCATCGCCGCGGCCCAGGCCCCAGGGGAGCTGCCCAATACCTATGCCCAGCGCAACCTCGTTTCCGACGGCGCCGTGCCCGCGGAACACGTGGACCCGAACATCGTCAACGGCTGGGGGCTCGCCTTCAATCCGTTTGGCTTTGCCTGGGTGGCGGACAACGGCTCGGGCGTCTCGACGCTCTATGACGGGGACGGCAACGCGCAGCCGCTCGTGGTGACCGTGCCCGTACCCGCTGGAGCCATGGCTCCCTCGAGCCCCACGGGAATCGTCTTCAGCGGCTCCGAGGGCTTCGTCGTGAAGCAGGGCACCGCCAGCGGGCCCGCCCGCTTCATCTTCGTCACGGAGCAAGGCGTCGTCGCCGCGTGGGCCCCCGCCGCTGACCCCGTCAACGCGGTCATCACGGTGGACAACTCCGGCTCGGGGGCTGTCTACAAGGGGCTGGCCCTGGCGACCAATGGCACGGGCACCTACCTGTACGCCACCAACTTCTCCAAGGCGAAGGTGGATGTCTTCGACAGCACGTTCGCGCCGGCGACGCTCGCCGGGAGTTTCGCGGACCCCTCCCTGCCCGCGGGTTATGCCCCGTTCGGCATCCAGAACATCAACGGCGACATCTACGTGAGCTATGCGCAGCAGGATGCGCAGTACAAGGACGATGTGCCGGGCGCGGGCCTGGGCTACGTCAACGTCTTCGATGCGAATGGTCGATTCATCCGCAGGCTGATTTCCCAGGGCAACCTGAACGCCCCCTGGGGGATGGCCGTGGCGCCCGCGTCCTTCGGGCGGTTCGCCGGACGGCTGCTGGTGGGCAACTTCGGCGATGGGACCATCAATGCCTATGACACGGTGACGGGCGCGCTCGACGCGCAACTCCAAGGCACGAACGGGCAGCCCCTCGTGATTGAAGGCCTGTGGGCGCTGAGCTTCGGCAACGGACTTCAGAACCAGCCCACCAATACCCTGTTCTTCACCTCCGGTCCGGGGGATGAAGCCCACGGTTTGTACGGTCGTATCGACGCGCCCGCCGTCACCACCACCGGGACGCACCAGCCCCGAGCGCTTCACCGCTGACCCCTGACGACACGTGAGTGGGAGCAGATGCACCCGGGACGTCTGCCCGGGTGCATTTCGCTCATGGCGGAGGAGGGATGCGAGCTACCGACTCCACATGATGGACGACGTGCGGTCGTTCATCGCGTCGCCGAGGTTGCCGCAGGCCGTGCGACAGTTGAAGTTCGCGCCCCAGAAGTTGGTGTGCTCGTAGTGCTACGAGTTGTTGCACCCCGAGAAGGAGCGCGCGGCGGAGACGATGTCATTCCAGCCACCTGGCATGCCGCCGACCCAATGATTGTGCCCGGAGCATGTGACGCCGCTCCAGATGGTGTACGTGGCGCCACCCCAGTTGCCGTGTTCGTACTCGATGCCGATGACATAGGTCGCGAGCGAGGCCATTTGATTCACGTGCTCCTCGGTGAGGTCCTCGGGCGTGGCATCGACCGCGAGCCGCACCGTGCCCTGGCTCAGGTGTCCGATGACCTCCGAGAAGCTGTCGAAGCACGTGAGCTGGGGCTCTGGGGCCCTCTCGGGAGCGGCAAGGCCCCTCGGCTGCGCGAAGCTCTGGCCCACGCAGTGCTGTTTGTCCCCCAGCCGTTGAGTGGCACTGCCTGGCTCTGTTCCATCGCCGGCCGCCGCTCCACCACAACCGGTGATGGCGAGCATGAAGCCAGCGACCCTGAGCGCCAATGGATTCAACATATCGTCTCCTTCGAGGACAGTGGGTGAAAGCCTTCCGGCCCGATGACGCGGGTGGAATGGCTGCCCTGCTACACGGGCCCTCGAGCCAGCTGACTGTGCTGACAGGATGACCCGCACTCGAAGTACGCATGTGGCGAATGGATATCCACGGAGAGTTTTACTATTATTTCCGGAAATACATTCCTCGACAATGTTTGTATTTCCCCGCACCGTGAAGACATTCATGGAGGTGCCCTCGTGGACGAGAGAGGGAGAAGTGACCAACAGCCACCCAGTCTCATCGGGCGAGGAACTCCAGGTCTGGCCCCTGCCTGCGGTGACGAGTCAACGGCGCATTCTTGGAGGCTGAGACTGAGGGTGTTCGCTGGTAGTCGTTGGGACGCGCGCTCCGTCCAGCGCGTGTTATCGATGCAGGTTCCCCCAAGCAGGTGAGGAGCCCCAGTGGGGGGCGCGCCATTCTGGTGCACCTGCCATTGCCCTCCGGCCTGCGACGCTGGCCCCGGCGCAGAGGACACCCCAGAGCACGTGGTGTTGAGCCCAAGTGCCAACAGCGACGTGCGAGCCCACGCCCCTGCAGCCTGGAGGGGCCAATGGAGTCCGAGGGGCGGCACAGCCTCTGCGCCAACCCGGCGCACAGTCCCGGGGCTTCCACCTGCGGCTCCTCTTCGCTCTCTTCTCCAGCCCGCCCCCTCAACACGGCTCCTCTCCGTCCTCTACTTCGGAGGACTGGGTGGACGCGCTGGGGTGCGTGCTGCTGGGGACGACACTCTCGGAGGAGTGCTCGCGACGCTGTCCCGACGCACCGAAGCCGCCAGCGATGAAGGAGAAACGAGCCCGGTGGACGTGCAGCTCGCCACGGGATGGCTTCTTGGCTCGCCAGAGTTTCAGCGACAATAGATTGTTCTTGTCGCGGGTCGGATGTCTGGCGCCGGCTTGCGAGGCTTACCCGTATTGCCGTAATTTTTCGGCATGGGCCTGGGTGGCATTGATTGCCGGGCCCAAACCGAGCCAGGAGCATCCTTGTGAAGACGTTTCATCCGAGACGGGCCGCCGCCGGAAGTCCATCCTCCGAGCC
>NZ_JAJVKW010000033.1 GCF_024198255.1 Myxococcus guangdongensis | reverse complement strand
GAGAGAGACGTCTTCTCGAAGCGGAGGGCCTCGGCGTGAGGCGTGCGGAGGGCCTGGGCCTCGAAGAGGGAGTGGAGGGTGGCGTCCTCGGGGTAGCGGACGTGCTCGCCCTGGAAGTCGGAGAGCAGGGTCTGCGTCTCGGTGGCCGAGAGGAGCTTCAGGGTGTGAATCGGCTGGTCCGCGTGAGCGGTTGCCTCGGTGAGCAGGCTCGTGAAGTGGCGAGCCATGCGCTCCACGGTGGAGGCATCGAACAGGTCTGAGTTGTAGTCCAGCGCGCCCTGCAGCTTGCCTCCGACCTCGTTCATGCCGAGGAAGAGGTCGAACTTGGCGGAGTGCAGCTCGGAGGTGAGGACGTCGAGCTCGAGGCCCGGGAGGTCGAGGTCTTCGTCCGGAGTGTTCTGGTAGACGAAGGACACCTGGAAGAGCGGCGAGCGGCTGAGGTCACGCTGCGGCTGGAGCTCCTCGACGAGCTTCTCGAACGGGATGTCCTGGTGCTCGAACGCGGCCAGCGTGGAGGCTCGCGTGTTCGTGAGCAGCTCACGGAAGGAGTGCTCGGGGTTGATGCGCGCGCGGTGGACCAGCGTGTTGACGAAGAATCCGATGAGGCCCTCCGTCTCGGCGCGGTTGCGGTTGGCGATGGGCGAGCCCACCGAGATGTCGTCCTGACGCGAGTAGCGGGACAGGAGGACCTGCCAGCCCGCGAGCAGCACCATGAACGGCGTCGCGTTCTCACGCTGAGCGAGCGCCTTCACGGCCTGCGTCAGCTCCGTCGTGAGCGTGAACGGCAGGACCGCGCCGTTGTAGGTCTGGACGGCGGGACGAGGCCTGTCCGTCGGCAGCTCGATGGCGGCGGGAGCCCCCGCGAGCTGCGTGCGCCACCAACCGAGCTCCTGCTGGAGCACTTCACCGTGGAGCCACTGGCGCTGCCAGATGGAGAAGTCAGCGTACTGGATGGGAAGGGGCGCGAGCGGCGTGGACTCGTTGCCGGAGAACTGGCGGTAGAAGGCCGCCAGCTCGCGAACCATGACGGAGATGGACCAACCGTCCGACGCGATGTGGTGGATCGTGACGAGGAGCCTGTGCTCTCGCGCATCCAGGCGGATGAGCGAGGCACGAACCACGGGGCCATGCGCGAGGTCGAACGGACGCGCGGCCTCCTGCGAGGCCAATCGCTGGGCCTCGGCCGCGCGCTCCTGCGCGGGCAGTGAGGTCAGGTCGATGACCGGCATCTCCAGGATGAAGTCCGGCTGGATGACCTGGACCGGATGACCGTCGTGAATGGCGAAGCGAGTGCGAAGGACTTCGTGACGCTGGGTCAGTGCCTGGAGGGACTTCAGGAGCGCGGAGGAGTCGAGCGAGCCGGAGAGCTTGAGGACCCAGGGGATGTTGTAGGTGGAGGAGCCGGGCTGGAGCTGGTCGAGGAACCAGAGGCGCTGCTGAGCGAAGGAGAGAGGCAGCGGCTGGGAGCGGTCGACGGGGACGAGGGGAGGCTGGCGGGACGCAGTGCTGTGCTGCTCCAAGCGCTGAGCGAGGAGGGCGACGGTGGGCGCGGCGAAGAGCTCACCGAGAGGAAGCTCGACGTTGAAGGAGGAGCGGATGCGAGAGACGACCTGAGTGGCGAGAAGGGAGTGGCCACCCAACTCGAAGAAGTCGCCATGGAGGCTGACGCGCTCGAGGCCGAGGACGTCGGCGAAGATGGAGGCGAGGCGAGCCTGAGAGGGAGAGGAGGGCTCGACGAACTCGTCGGCGGAAGCCGAGGCGAAGTCGGGAGCGGGAAGAGACTTCCTGTCGAGCTTGCCGTTGGCGGAGAGAGGGAAGGCGGGCAGCGAGACGAAAGCCGAGGGCACCATGTACTCGGGCAGCCGCTGCTGGAGGAAGCCCTTGAGCGCAGTGGTGTCGACGGTCTGCTCTTCGTCAGCGGTGAAGTAGGCGACGAGACGCTTGTCACCGGGGACGTCCTCACGAGCGAGGACGACAGCCTCCTGGATGCCGGAGAAGAGGCGAAGAGCGGCCTCGACTTCGCCGAGCTCGATGCGGAAGCCACGAATCTTCACCTGGAAGTCGTTGCGGCCGAGGAACTCGAGGGAGCCGTCAGAGAGCCAGCGAGCCTTGTCACCGGTGCGGTAGAGGCGAGCACCAGGGGAGCTGCTGAAGGGATGGGGGACGAAGCGCTCGGCGGTGAGGTCGGCGCGGTTGAGGTAGCCCCAAGCCAGGCCGTCACCACCGACGAAGAGTTCGCCAGGGACGCCAGGAGGAAGAGGCTGGAGGGCGGAGTCGAGGACGAAGGCGGAAGAGTTGGAGAGCGGCGAGCCGATGGGGACGGAGCGGGAGACAGCGTCGCCGTGACGAAGGGAGTGGGTGGCGGAGAAGGTGGTGTTCTCGGTGGGGCCGTAGCCGTTGACGAGGACGTGGCCTTCGGGGAGGCGAGCGAGGTGCTCCCGGACGCGGTGAGGCGGAAGCACGTCACCACCGGCGAGCACCTGTCGTACGCCAGAGAGGGCCACCGGCTGATGAGCGACCATCTGCTCGAAGAGAGCGGCCGTCAGCCAGAGAGAGGAGACCTTCTCGCGGACGAGGACAGCACCCAACTCCTCGAGGGAGAGGGAGTGGGGAGGCGCGAGGACGAGCTTCGAGCCATGAAGCAAAGCCCCCCAGATTTCGAGGGTGGAGGCGTCGAAGGCGACGGGAGCGGAGTGGAGCCAGACTTCCGAGGCGCCGAAGCGGATGAAGGAAGAAGAGACGAGGCGAGTGACGCCCCGGTGAGGAACGCAGACACCCTTGGGCTCGCCGGTGGAGCCCGAGGTGAACATGACGTAGGCGAGGTCGTCGCCAGTGACGTCAGAGGTCAGTGCAGTCGTCGGCCTGCGAGAGATGCGAGAGGCCTCTTCATCGACGATGAGGAGGACGGCGCCGAAGGCGGGCAAGTCATCCGCGACATCGGAGTGGGAGATGAGGACGCCCGCCGCGGACTCACGGAGGACGAAGGAGAGGCGCTCGGAGGGCCAGGCCTTGTCGAGGGGGACGTAGGACGCGCCGGCCTTGAGGACGGCCAGGAGGGAGACGATGAGGTCGGCGGAGCGGTCGAGGCGGACGGCGACGCGAGAGCCAGGGAGGACACCCAAGGCGCGCAGGTGGTGCGCGAGCTGGTTGGAGCGCTCCTCGAGCTGCGAGTAGGTGACAGCCTCATCCGCCGAGACAACAGCGACGGCATCGGGCGAACGGGCCACCTGCTGCGAGAACAGCGAGTGGATGCTGGCGTTGCGCGGGTAATCCGTGACGGTGTTGTTCCACGTCGAGATCACGGCCTGCTTCTCTGCGGACGTGAGCAGCGGAATCTGGCGGAGTTGGGTCTCCGGTGACGAGACGACCTCGATCAAGAGCACCGAGAAGTGCTGAGCGAGGCGCTCCATCGAGGCCGCGTCGAACAGGTCGGTGTTGTAGTTGATGATGCCTGAGAAGCCGTCCTTGCCCTCTTCGAGAAGGAGGCTGAAGTCGTACTTGGACGTCTCGATGCTAGGCGGCACTCCACCCAGCGCGACGCCAGGGAGGGTCAGGGCCTCTTCTGGAGCGTTCTGAAGCGTGAGCGTGACCTGGAACAGCGGCGAGCGACTGAGGTCGCGCTGCGGCTGCAGCTCCTCGACGAGTTTCTCGAAGGGGATGTCCTGGTGTTCGTAGGCCGCGAGGGTGCTCAGGCGCACCTGTCCCAGCAGCTCACGGAACGAGCGCTGCGCATCGATGCGCGAGCGCAGGACGAGCGTGTTGACGAAGAAGCCGATGAGGCCTTCGGTCTCCGAGCGATTACGGTTCGCGATGGGCGAACCCACGGAGATGTCGTCCTGTCCCGAGTAGCGGGAGAGCACGAGCTGGAAGGCTGCGAGCAGGACCATGAAGGGCGTAGCGCCCTCGCGCTGGGCCAGTTCCTTCACCTGCGCACTGAGTTGCTTGGAGAGAGCAACAGGGACGACAGCGCCGCCGTAGGTCTGGATGGCGGGACGAGGCCTGTCCGTGGGCAGTTCGAGCGTGGAAGGGGCGCCCGCGAGCTGCTGACGCCACCAATCAATCTCGGAGGCGAGGACGTCGCCATGGAGCCACTGACGCTGCCAGACGGAGAAGTCGGCGTACTGGATGGGCAGCGGTGCGAGCTGCGCGGCGTCTCCACCGGCGAACTGGCGGTAGAAGGCGGCGATCTCGCGCGTGATGACCGCGATGGACCAACCGTCGGAGATGATGTGGTGAGCGGTGACGAGGAGGAGGTATTCCTCGTCGCTCAGGCGCACCAGTGACGCGTGCACGAGCGGACCGCGGGACATGTCGAACGAGTACAGCGCCTCCGCGCGCGTCAGTCGTTCGGCTTCAGCCTCGCGAGCAACGGGCTCCAGACCCCGCAGGTCGATAACAGGCAGCTCGAGCTGAAGGTCAGGACGGATGACCTGAACGGGCTGGCCGTCGTGCACCGCGAAGTGGGTGCGAAGCACCTCGTGGCGCGCGAGGAGCGCGTTGAGGGACTGGCGCAGCGCGCCGACGTCGAGCGAGCCGGAGAGCTTGAGAGCCCAGGGGATGTTGTAGGTGGAGGAACCGGGCTGGAGCTGGTCGAGGAACCAGAGGCGCTGCTGAGCGAAGGAGAGAGGAAGCGGCTGGGAGCGGTCGACCGGGACGAGGGGATGCTGGCGGGACGCGGTGCTGTGCTGCTCCAAGCGCTGAGCGAGGAGGGCGACGGTGGGCGCGGCGAAGAGCTCACCGAGGGGCAGCTCGACGCTGAAGGAGGAGCGGATGCGAGAGACGACCTGTGTGGCGAGGAGGGAGTGGCCACCGAGTTCGAAGAAGTCGCCGTGGAGGCTGACGCGCTCGAGGCCGAGGACGTCGGCGAAGATAGAGGCGAGGCGAGCCTGAGCGTGAGTGGAGGGCTCGACGAACTCGTCGGCGGAGGAGGAGGAGGCGAAGTCGGGAGCAGGGAGCGATTTCCTGTCGAGCTTGCCGTTGGCGGAGAGGGGGAAAGCCGACAGCGAGACGAAAGCCGAGGGCACCATGTACTCGGGCAGCCGCTGCTGGAGGAAGCCCTTGAGTGAGGAGGTGTCGACGGAGGCGTCGCCCGAGGTGAAGTAGGCGACGAGACGCTTGTCACCGGGGACGTCCTCACGAGCGAGGACGACAGCCTCCTGGATGCCAGCGAAGAGGCGCAGAGCGGCCTCGACTTCGCCGAGCTCGATGCGGAAGCCACGAATCTTCACCTGGAAGTCGTTGCGGCCGAGGAACTCGAGGGAGCCGTCGGAGAGCCAGCGGGCCTTGTCACCGGTGCGGTAGAGGCGAGCGCCGGGGGAGGTGCTGAAGGGGTGCGGGACGAAGCGCTCGGCGGTGAGGTCGGCGCGGTTGAGGTAGCCCCAGGCGAGGCCGTCACCACCGACGAAGAGCTCGCCAGGGACGCCAGGAGGAAGAGGCTGGAGGGCGGAGTCGAGGACGAAGGCGGAGGAGTTGGAGAGAGGAGCGCCGATGGGGACGGAGCGGGAGACTGAGTCGCCGTGGCGCAGGGAGTGGGTGGCGGAGAAGGTGGTGTTCTCGGTGGGGCCGTAGCCGTTGACGAGGACGTGGCCTTCGGGGAGGCGAGCGAGGTGCTCCCGGACGCGGTGAGGCGGAAGCACGTCGCCACCGGCGAGGAGCTGCCGGACACCAGCAATCGCCTCCGGCTGGTGAGCGACCACCTGCTCGAAGAGAGCGGCCGTCAGCCAGAGGGAGGAGACCTTCTCGCGGACGAGGACAGCACCCAACTCCTCGAGAGAGAGGGAGTGGGGAGGCGCGAGGACGAGCTTCGAGCCGTGAAGCAAAGCCCCCCAGATTTCGAGGGTGGAGGCGTCGAAGGCGACGGGAGCGGCGTGGAGCCAGACTTCCGAGGCGCCGAAGCGGATGAAGGAAGAAGAGACGAGGCGAGTGACGCCGCGGTGAGGAACGCAGACGCCCTTGGGCTCGCCGGTGGAGCCCGAGGTGAACATGACGTAGGCGAGGTCATCGCCCGTCACCTCGGAGGCAATCGGCGTCGTGGGCCGACGAGAGATGCGAGAGGCCTCCTCATCGACGATGAGGAGGACGGAGCCGAAGGCAGGCAAGTCATCCGCGACGTCGGAGTGGGAGATGAGGACGCCCGCAGCGGACTCACGGAGGACGAAGGAGAGGCGCTCGGAGGGCCAGGCCTTGTCGAGGGGGACGTAGGACGCGCCGGCCTTGAGGACGGCCAGAAGGGAGACGATGAGGTCCGTGGAGCGGTCGAGGCGGACGGCGACGCGAGAACCAGGGTGGACACCCAAGGCGCGCAGGTGGTGCGCGAGCTGGTTGGAGCGCTCCTCGAGCTGCGAGTAGGTGACAGCCTCATCGGCCGAGACAACAGCGACGGCATCGGGCGAACGGGCCGCCTGCTGTGAGAACAGCGCGTGGACGCTGGCATCGCGCGAGTAAGCGGACTGCGTTCCGTTCCACGAGGGGAGCAGTTGCTTCTCGGAAGGCGTGAGCATCGACACGAGGCCGAGCTGTCTGTCGGGGCTGGCGAGAAGCCCATCGAGGAGCACAGTGTAGTGCTGCGCGAGGCGCTCCATCGAGGCCGCGTCGAACAGGTCGGTGTTGTAGTTGATGATGCCCGAGAAGCCTTCGCTTCCTTCGTCGAGGAGGAGGCTGAAGTCGTACTTGGACGTCTCGATGCTCGGAGGCAGGGCGTCGAGGCTGAGCCCGGGAAGCGTCAGCGCCCCCTCGGGTGCGTTCTGGAGCGTCAGGGTGACCTGGAACAGCGGTGAGCGGCTGAGGTCACGCTGAGGTTGCAGTTCCTCGACGAGCTTCTCGAAGGGGACGTCCTGGTGCTCGTAGGCGGCGAGGGTGTTCAGACGCACCTGTTCCAGCAGCTCGCGGAACGACTGCTTGCCATTGAGCCGGGAACGGAAGACGAGCGTGTTGACGAAGAAGCCGATGAGGCCTTCGGTCTCGGAGCGATTGCGGTTGGCGACAGGCGAGCCGACCGAGACGTCGTCCTGCCCTGAGTAGCGAGAGAGCAGGAGCTGGAAGGAAGCGAGCAGGACCATGAAGGGCGTGGCGCCCTCGCGCTGGGCCAGTTCCTTCACCTGGGAGCTGAGCTGCTTGGAGAGAGCAACAGGGACGACGGCGCCGCCGTAGGTCTGGATGGCGGGGCGAGGCCTGTCCGTGGGCAGCTCGAGAGAAGTCGATGCTCCAGCGAGCTGCTGGCGCCACCAGTCGATCTCCGAGGTGAGGACGTCGCCATGGAGCCACTGGCGCTGCCAGACGGAGAAGTCGGCGTACTGGATGGGAAGCGGCGCGAGCTGTGCGGCGTCTCCGCCTGCGAACTGGCGGTAGAAAGCCGCGATCTCTCGGGCGATGACGGAGATGGACCAACCGTCGGAGATGATGTGGTGAGCGGTGACGAGGAGGAGGTACTCCTCATCGCTCGTCCTCACCAGGGTCGCATGGACAAGAGGACCCTGTGCGAGGTTGAACGCGTGTTGAGCCTCCTGGCGCATCAGCGCCGATGCTTCGGCCTCGAGAGAGGTCGCCTTCAAGCCCCGCAGGTCGACGACAGGAAGCTCCAGCCGGACATCAGGACGAATGACCTGAACGGGCTGGCCGTCGTGCACCGCGAAGTGGGTGCGAAGCACCTCGTGGCGAGCGAGGAGCGCGTTGAGGGACTGGCGCAGCGCGCCGACGTCGAGCGAGCCGGAGAGCTTGAGAGCCCAGGGGATGTTGTAGGTGGAGGAGCCGGGCTGGAGCTGGTCGAGGAACCAGAGGCGCTGCTGAGCGAAGGAGAGAGGAAGCGGCTGGGAGCGGTCGACCGGGACGAGAGGAGGCTGGCGGGACGCAGTGCTGTGCTGCTCCAAGCGCTGAGCGAGGAGGGCGACGGTGGGCGCGGCGAAGAGCTCACCGAGGGGCAGCTCGACGCTGAAGGAGGAGCGGATGCGAGAGACGACCTGTGTGGCGAGGAGGGAGTGGCCACCGAGTTCGAAGAAGTCGCCGTGGAGGCTGACGCGCTCGAGGCCGAGGACGTCGGCGAAGATGGAGGCGAGGCGAGCCTGAGCGGGAGTGGAGGGCTCGACGAATTCGTCGGCGGAGGAGGCGGAGGCGAAGTCGGGAGCAGGGAGCGATTTCCTGTCGAGCTTGCCGTTGGCGGAGAGGGGGAAAGCCGACAGCGAGACGAAAGCCGAGGGCACCATGTACTCGGGCAGCCGCTGCTGGAGGAAGCCCTTGAGTGAGGTGGTGTCGACGGTCTGCTCATCCGCGGGGATGAAGTAGGCGACGAGACGCTTGTCACCGGGGACGTCCTCACGAGCGAGGACGACAGCCTCTTGGATGCCAGCGAAGAGGCGCAGAGCGGCTTCGACTTCACCGAGCTCGATGCGGAAGCCACGAATCTTCACCTGGAAGTCGTTGCGACCGAGGAACTCGAGGGAGCCGTCAGAGAGCCAGCGAGCCTTGTCACCGGTGCGGTAGAGGCGAGCACCAGGGGAGCTGCTGAAGGGGTGCGGGACGAAGCGCTCGGCGGTGAGGTCGGCGCGGTTGAGGTAGCCCCAGGCGAGGCCGTCACCACCGACGAAGAGCTCGCCAGGGACGCCAGGAGGAAGAGGCTGGAAGGAGGAGTCGAGGACGAAGGCGGAGGAGTTGGAGAGAGGGGCGCCGATGGGGACGGAGCGGGAGACTGAGTCGCCGTGGCGAAGGGAGTGGGTGGCGGAGAAGGTGGTGTTCTCGGTGGGGCCGTAGCCGTTGACGAGGACGTGGCCTTCAGGGAGTCGCGCGAGGTGCTCCCGGACGCGGTGAGGCGGAAGCACATCACCACCGGCGAGCACCTGGCGCACGCCCGTCAAAGCAGAAGACTGGTGAGCCACCATCTGCTCGAAGAGAGCGGCCGTCAGCCAGAGAGAGGAGACCTTCTCGCGGACGAGGACAGCACCCAACTCCTCGAGAGAGAGGGAGTGAGGAGGCGCGAGGACGAGCTTGGCTCCATGGAGCAGCGCACCCCAGATTTCGAGAGTGGAGGCGTCGAAGGCGACGGGAGCGGCGTGGAGCCAGACTTCCGAGGCGCCGAAGCGGATGAAGGAAGAGGAGACGAGGCGAGTGACGCCGCGGTGAGGAACGCAGACGCCCTTGGGCTCGCCGGTGGAGCCCGAGGTGAACATGACGTAGGCGAGGTCATCGCCAGTGACGTCAGAGGTCAGTGCAGTCGTCGGCCTGCGAGAGATGCGAGAGGCCTCTTCATCGACGATGAGAAGGACGGCGCCGAAGGCGGGCAAGTCATCCGCGACGTCGGAGTGGGAGATGAGAACGCCCGCAGCGGACTCACGGAGGACGAAGGAGAGGCGCTCGGAGGGCCAGGCCTTGTCGAGGGGGACGTAGGACGCGCCGGCCTTGAGGACGGCCAGGAGGGAGACGATGAGGTCGGCGGAGCGGTCGAGACGGACGGCGACGCGAGAGCCAGGGAGGACACCCAGGGCGCGCAGGTGGTGCGCGAGCTGGTTGGAGCGCTCCTCGAGCTGCGAGTAGGTGACCGCTTCATCCCCCGAGACAACAGCGACGGCATCGGGCGAGCGGGCCGCCTGCTGCGAGAACAGCGAGTGGATGCTGGCGCTGCGAGGATACTCAACGGCAGTGCCGCTCCAGTTCGTGAGGACCTGTGCCTTCTCTCCCGTGGAGATGATGGGCAGAGCACTCAGCGCCTGATCGGGGCGAGCGACGGCGGCCTCGAGCAACACGGTGAAGTGCCGGAGCAGGCCCTGCATGGTGGCCGCTTCGAACAGGTCGGTGTTGTAGTTGATGATGCCCGAGAGCTGCTCGGCCTCTGTGAACAAGAGGCTGAAGTCGAACTTCGACGTGTTGATCTCGGCAGGCAGCGCCGTGATGTCGAGCCCCGAGAGCGCCAGAGAGGACTCCGGCGCGTTCTGCAGGGTCAATGAGACCTGGAACAGGGGCGAGCGGCTCAGGTCGCGCTGAGGCTGCAGTTCCTCGACGAGCTTCTCGAACGGGACGTCCTGGTGCTCGTAGGCGGCGAGGGTGCTCAGACGCACCTGTCCCAGCAGCTCGCGGAACGAACGCTGTCCTTCGATGCGTGCGCGCAGGACGAGCGTGTTGACGAAGAAGCCGATGAGGCCTTCGGTCTCGGAGCGGTTGCGGTTGGCGACGGGGGAGCCGACCGAGATGTCGTCCTGACCTGAGTACTTGGAGAGCAGGAGCTGGAAGGACGCGAGCAGGACCATGAAGGGCGTGGAGCCCTCACGCTGGGCCAGCGCCTTGACGGCCTGGGTGAGCTCTCGGGAGAGCTCGATGGGGAGCACGGCGCCGCGGTAGGTCTGAACGGCGGGGCGAGGCTTGTCGGTGGGCAGCTCGAGCGCGGAAGAGGCGCCCGCGAGCTGGTGACGCCACCAGTCGAGTTCGGAGGCGAGGACGTCGCCGTGGAGCCACTGACGCTGCCAGACGGAGAAGTCGGCGTACTGGATGGGCAGGGGCGCGAGCTGCGCGGCCTCTCCGCCCGAGTACTCGCGGTAATACGCACCCAGTTCTCGGACCATGACCGCGATGGACCAACCATCCGAGATGATGTGATGGACGGTGACGAGCAGCAGATGCTGCAGCTCATCCGTGCGGATGAGTGAGGCACGGACCAGCGGACCTCGAGCCAGGTCGAACGGTCGCGAGGCCTCTTCTCGCGTCAGTCGATCAATGGTCGCGTCCTGCTGAACGGGGGCGATTCCTCGCAGATCCACCAACGGCAGTTCGAGCCGGAGCTCGCCCTGGATGATCTGGATGGGCTGGCCTTCGTGGGTGGAGAAGCGAGTGCGAAGGACTTCGTGGCGCTGGGTCAGGGCCTGGAGGGACTTCAGGAGCGCGGAGGAGTCGAGCGAGCCGGAGAGCTTGAGGACCCAGGGGATGTTGTAGGTGGAAGAGCCGGGCTGGAGCTGGTCGAGGAACCAGAGGCGCTGCTGAGCGAAGGAGAGAGGAAGCGGCTGGGAGCGGTCGACAGGGACGAGAGGAGGCTGGCGGGACGCAGTGCTGTGCTGCTCCAAGCGCTGAGCGAGGAGGGCGACGGTGGGCGCGGCGAAGAGCTCACCGAGGGGCAGCTCGACGCTGAAGGAGGAGCGGATGCGAGAAACGACCTGTGTGGCGAGGAGGGAGTGGCCACCGAGTTCGAAGAAGTCGCCGTGGAGGCTGACGCGCTCGAGGCCGAGGACGTCGGCGAAGATGGAGGCGAGGCGAGCCTGAGCGGGAGTGGAGGGCTCGACGAATTCGTCGGCGGAGGAGGAGGAGGCGAAGTCGGGAGCAGGGAGCGATTTCCTGTCGAGCTTGCCGTTGGCGGAGAGAGGGAAGGCCGACAGCGAGACGAAAGCCGAGGGCACCATGTACTCGGGCAGCCGCTGCTGGAGGAAGCCCT
>NZ_JAJVKW010000032.1 GCF_024198255.1 Myxococcus guangdongensis | reverse complement strand
CACCCGAGACGTCGTCCACGAGGGCCGTGAAGGACATGGAGAGGACGACGGGCCCCTCCTTCGGGTTGTCCAAGTCGCCCGTGGTGTACTTGACGCGCGGCAGGTACCACCGGTGGAAGTCCACGCCATTGACGTCCACCAGCACCACCTCGAGGTTGGACTCCTCCTCGTTGATGAAGCGGTTGAGGAGCGAGGCGTCCTGGAAGTACGCCGTCAGCGAGCCGGACACCGTGAGTCCGCCCTCGTGGACCTCCGTCGGAGAGCGCTCGCCGATGACGCCCTGGGTGGTGCGCCCGTTGGTGATGTCGAGCTCCACGCCGGTGACGTTGGCCACCACCGCGCCGCCCTCACGAATGGAGCCGGTGAAGGCATCGAAGGGGCTGGCCGTGCCCGCCGGAGTCAGCGTGGTGGCGTGGGACACAGTGGCCTGCACCATGTCCTTGCCCAACAGCGTGACGCTGCCGGTGACGATTTCGCCGGGCTTCACGGACAGCTTCATCGCGTTGATGGCGAGCCCCCGGTACAGCAGGTACTGGCCGATGTCCTCGAAGGCGCGCTCGAAGCTGTACGTCTTCAGCGCCACGCCATTCTTGAGGCGCCGGCCCACAAGGGCGATGGTGCGCGCGGCGGCGGCCGCGTCGGCGACGAGGGCCTTGTCCACGGTGAGGGACAGGGCGGTGACGGCCACCACCTTGGCGCGGCCGTTGTTGCCCGCGGTGGCGAAGCCGGTGGCGGCCACCTCGTCGCCTGGCAGGAAGCCGTCCGCGAGGAAGCTGCCGGTGGCGCGGACGAAGGACTCGTCGTCCGCGTCGGCCTCCAGCGACACCGCGCCCGTCGTCACCGCCTCCCAGGTGCCGGACAGGGCCCCGGAGAGCAGCTCGTCGAAGGTGCCCCGGGAGAGCTCGAAGGAGACGTCGCCGGCGGCGGTGCGCATGCCGTGGCGCAAGTCCGCCGTCTGCCTGTCCGCCCGAATCTCATTCGACTGGTACGTCTCCTTCGGCATGTTGAGGCTGGTGCCGGTGAAGCGCAGCGCCTGGTACGTGGTGGTGGCGGGGACGCCGTAGTCGCCCTCCGCGGTGAAGCGCAGCGCGGTGCGCTGTCCTGAAGCCGAAGAAGCCATGCGAGTACTCCTGCCGCGCGGAGCGGCTCAATCCACCGAGTGCACCAGCCACCAGACGCTGACGGGCACCACCCACCACTCCGCGTCCCGGAGCCCCGGGGCGAGGGAGGCGGACTGCACGCGGACGGTGGTGTCTCCGCGCGGCAGCGAGGTGCCCGGTTTGAAGCCGTCCACCACCGCCTGGGCGGCGGTGACGGCGGCCTTCTCCCCCGTGCCGAAGGGGAAGTGCAGCGACACCTGGAAGACGCCGGGCCGGCGCGTATAGCCGTCCACGCCCACCGTGCCCGGGGCGGTGCGCGCCCATAGGTGGTGGACGCGCGCCCAGGGCGTGCCCGCCGTGGGGGTGAAGGCCTCGTTGGGGAAGGCCAGCTGGGCCATGCCCACCACGGGGCCCAGCACCTCGGCCACGCGCACCTCCAGCGCCTGCTTGATTTCGAGGTGGACGGCGCTCACGTGCCACCACCCTCCTTCGTGTCCTTCACCGCCTCGGCCAGAATCTCCCGGCGGTTGGCGAGGGCGACGCGCACCATGCCGCGCGGGGCCTGGGCGGAGTGGCCAAACTCCAGCCGACGGGCGTACGGCAGGTTGTTGGTGAGGTAGACGGTGTCGCCCAGCTTCGCGGCCTCGAGCTGCGAAGCCGCGGCGGTGACGACGCCGCTGCCGTCCTTGTCCTCCGTCTCCGTGGTGCCGGAAGGGCGCGTGCCAATGCCCACCTGCCAGTTGCCCCGGAATCGCCCAGTGTCCACCGGCGACGACTCCACGACGTTGGCCAAGAGGCCCAGGGCCGTCTTCCGCACCACCTCGTTGGCGCGCTCCTTCGTCGCCTTCGCGAAGGACTCCACCTGGCGCGCGAAGCTGGCGCCCTTGCGCACCTTCCTGTCCGTGTCACGCAGACTCACGAGGCCACCCGCAGCGTGAAGAGAATGGGCCTGCCGCCCAGTTGCACCGGCGGGTCCACCGCCAGAACGCGCCAGGCGCGGCCCTCCAGCGGGCCCACCTCGTCTCCAGGCTCCGGCACCACAGGCAGGCCATGGGCGCCCACCAGCAGCTTGCGGCGCGCGGCGCGCACCGCAGTGCCCTCCTGCAGCGAGTCGCCCTCCTTGTCCTGCCCGGAGTCCGCCTGCACCAGCACCCGCACCGGGTAGCTGACGGTGGACGAGGTGCGCGTGGACGTCGCCACGTCGTACTCGCCCGCCGTGCGCCGGGTGAGGGATGCCTCCTGGCCGTACTTCTTCAGCAGCGCGAGGGCCTTGCGCGCCAACCTGTCAGCCTGGGCGCTCACCCGCGCACCACCTGGAAGCTGCCCAGGCCCGCCAGCCGGGGCACCACCAGCGGAGACACCAGCGCCGCCACCTCCGCCGGAATGGCGACGTGCGTCTCCTTCGACGTCTTCAACGGCCCCACCTGGACGCCCTCGTCCACCACGGGGCCCAGGCCCGCCGTCCAGTCCTCCTGGAGAAGCCGGAAGGCGAACTCCGCCACCGCCCACCGCAGCTGCGACGGAATGGCAGTGGAAGACACCGTGGCCCCGTCGAAGACGACGCCACGGCGCGGCCACGCCAGCGCCTGGGCGGCAGACGCCCGCGCGCCCAGGTAGCGGTAGTGGGTGTCGAGGACGCGCGTCGCCCACTTCAGCACGCGCTCCCGCTCCTCTTCCGAGGCCGCCGCCCACTCCGCGTTGTGGCCGCGCGAGGAGTGGTAGGCGTCCGCCTCCACCAGGGTGCAGTACGAGTCGGAGGACGGGCCTCCGGGAGTCGCTTCAATGGGCATGAGCGGGAGCTCCTCGAGCGCGGGCTACTCCTTGCCCTTGCCCTTCCCCTTCGCCTTGGTGTCCGCCGCCGGCGTCTCCTCGGCCGGGGCCTTCGCCAGCTCCGTCGTCGACTGGGCCTTCACGGGCTCCGCGGGCCAATCCTTCGCCTCGCGCAGTTCCGCCCGGAGGCGCTCCAGCTCGAAGTCCTTCGCGTTGATGAGCGCGCGCGCGTCCTCCAGCGCGACCGCCAGCTTCGGGTCCACAGAGCCGGTGGACTCCGCGCTCGCCTTCTCCTTCGCCCACTTCGCATGGGCCTCCTCGTACTCGCGCGAGTCCACCTGGAAGGCGTTGTGGTACTTGCCAAGAATGTGGAGGGCCGTCGCCGCGTGTCTCGGCACCTCCGCCACACCGGCATTGAAGTCGAAGCCCGCGAGGCTACACGTCTCCCCCGCGCGCGGCCCCACCAGCACCACTTCCACCGTCAGTCGATTTCCAGCCATCTGTTGCTCCACAGGGAATGCGCCCAGCACGTGCTGGGCGCGAGGTTGCGGGCCGGGCCCGCCCGGGAAGGGAGTCTCCGCGGGCAGGCCCAGCCGAGAAGCGCACCGCTCAGTTCTTCACGCCCTGGAGCACCGCCAGCCCCAGGTCGTTGAACACGGCCAGGCCGCAGTAGAACTTCACGCGGGTGATGGACTCGTCCTTCGTCTCCGCCTCGCCGATGTCCGCGACGTGGATGCCCATCTGCTTCTTCGCGTGCAGCCCGGCGATGCCCACCTTGCGGGTGCCGTCGTCGAGGCACCCGGCGAGGATGCTGGTGCACGTGGTGCTGGTTCCCTGCGTCTGGTTGGTGGGAACCCAGTCGTTCCGGAAGATGGGGACGCCCTCGTACACGAGGACCTCCTCCACGCCGTCCGCCAGATGCACCGTCTCGATGATGCCGGCGCCGCCCTGCGCGCGCAGCAGCGCCTTGTAGGAGCGGATGGTGCGGCCCGGCATCAGGTAGAAGTCGAGCTTCCCGTCCTTCGCGGTGACCTTCTGCCGAAGCTGGTCCAGCAAGTCGAAGGAGAGGTCGGCGCCGTTCGGCCCGGCAACCAGCGTCTGGCCCGCGCTCACCAGCCCCAGCAGTCCCTCGAACTCGTCATTGGCACCGGTGCCGTTGACGAGCAGGTTGGCGTACTTGCGGCCCACCGCCTTGGCCTTGCCGGCCACCTGGAGCGCTTTCTGGTCGGTGGTGTCCGAGTGCGTCGCCTCGATGAAGTTGTCCACCTCGGCGTCGCCGATGATGCGCTTCAGGGCGCTCGTCACCTGGACGAAGGTGGTGGGCGACTTGGCGGTAATGGTGCCGCCGACGCCCAGCATCTGCACGTCGCCCAGCGAGGACTCGCGGTTGTAGACAATGGCCGGCCCTTCCACGGACTCCCAGCGGAGGCGCTGGTAGAAGGCGTCGACGGTGACGATGTTGTCGATGATGCCGCCGACGAGGTCGTCCTGGCTGAGCTTGGCGGCTTCGACAAGGGTGATTGAAGGCATAGGAGTGCGCTCCTCCTCGGAGCGAGGGAATGCGGGACAGGCAGAAGGCGCGCCAAGGGCGGAGCTGCTGAAAGCCCTCTGTCATTCATGGACTGACGAAAGAGTGACTGCCGCCGGGAATCCCTCCCGGTTTGTCGTGGGCCGCATCCCGCGCACCCACGACGGGTGCTACTTCCTGCCCAACCCGCGCTGAATACGCTCCAGCGCGGTCATCTTGCCGCCCCCGGGAATCCCTCCCGGAGGCGCCCCCGGGGGCATCCCGCCGCCCGAGGAGCCCGTGCCCTTGAAGGCGCGGGTGAAGCGCGAGTCCTTCTTCAGCTCCACGACGTACTCGTCAACCGTCATGGGGCTGCCCGACTTGTTCTCACGAGGGTTCCCCTCGTCATCCACAACCCGGACCAGGAACTTCCCAGCCTCCTCCACGAGGACCACGTGGGGCGCCATGATGGGTAGCATCAACTCAATGGCTCCCTCATTTTTCGTGAGGGCATCACGGACGGCGCCCTCGGCGAGCTGTTTGTGCAGCACGGACGTCAGGCGCTTCACCTCGGCGTCCTTGTCGCCCAGCGCCTTGGAGTGCTTCTCCTCCAGCGAGGTGCGCTCCTTCGCCCACGCCTCCGCGCCCTTGACGCCCTTCTGCGCCTCGCGGAGCTGGGTGCCCAGCTCCGCGAGGCGCTGCTCCACCTCCTCCGGCGTCTTCAGCCCCAGCTTCTCGAAGCCCGCCAGCTGGCCCTTCAGCGTCTTGTTGCTGTCGCGCTCCTTCCTCAGCGACCCGGTGAGCGCGGAGGTGTCCAGGCGCTTCGCCAACTCCTCGTCGAGGACGTACTTCTCGGGCGCACCCTCCGCCGCGTCCACCTTCGTGTAGAGCGCGCGGAGCCTCTCCGGCACCTCGTCCACCTTCTCCAGCTCCGGCTGCCACTCGAACGGCATGTGCTTCCTCTCCCTTCGTCAGCGCGGGCCGGCTACAACTTCGCCCGCTTGAAAGCCGCGGCCTCCACCGCGTGCAGTTGCTCCAACGTCAGCGTCTTCCCGCTGGCGTCTGTGAAGCGGCCCAGCGGCAGGCCTCCCTCGCGCCAGAGCTGCGCGCGCGTCGGCCCGAGCACCTCGTCCTGGAAGGCCCGGGACTGCTTGCGCAGCCAGTCCTCGTAGGAGAGCCCCTTCGGCACCTGGCCGACGTTCTCCCGAGTCCACTTCTGGCGCTGGCGGGAGATGGCCGCGTCGCGCTCCTTCGTGGACATGGACTTCCAGCGCTCCTCGCCCGCCTTGGCCTTCGCCTCGGCGCGGAAGTCGATGTCCCGCTGACGCCTTGTGCGTGTGTCCGTGACAGAGGGCCTGTCTCCAATCAGCTTCACGCCGTCAATGACTGGCGACGTGGTGGTCCGGCATCCTCGATGGAATGGAGGACGGCGTCCGTCGCGTACCGGAAACACCTTCCCGTCCAACGCCATGCACCCCAGCGTGGTGCGCCCGTCCAGGGTGGCCACCATGCGCACGTGCTGGACGATGTCGGCGTTCGCCTTGTACGTCTCCTCCCGCGCCTGGGTGGCCACGTGGTTCGTGGCGGTGCGCACCACCGACTCCGCGTTGCGCCGGCTCGTCGCCAGGATGCCATTGGTGTAGCCCTCCGCGCGGGTGCCCATGACTTCGCGCACCATCTGCTGCGTCGTCTTGCCCTCCACCACGCCCTGGCGCACGACGCGCCCCAGCCTGTCCACGTCGGCGGGGGCGAGAGCGTCCGCCCAGTCTTTCAGGATGTGCCCCTCGAAGGGCCGGGAGAAGGCGGCCGCGTGCAGCACCTCCGCGGTGGGCGTGGCGACGGACAGCTCGACGATGAGCGTCTCCCGCAGCACCGCCGTCTGCCACCTGGCCTCGTGCAGCGCGAAGGCGCCCAGCTCCTCCGTCATGAGTCCCATGGCCGTGCCGTAGGCATCGGCGCGAATGCCGCCCACCCTGGCCAGCATCTCCTCCAGGCGCTTCGTCACCTGGGGCCCGGCGTCGTACCCGCCCGCCGCCTCGATGCGGGACAGACGCTTCGTCAGCTCGGCTTCCAGGTCCTCCTCGGACTCGTTGAGGACTTCCACCACGCGGCGGACGAGGCCCGCCTTGTAGCGCTCCACCTGCACCCCGTGGGCGATGGAGCGCTCCAGCAGCTCCTCGTTCATCGTCGGACTGGTGCTCACACCTCAGCTCCGCGCATGCACTGGCACTCGGCGGCTTCGGTCCAGGTAGGGCACCTGTCCTGCTCGGGGTGCCACTGGGCGCCGGACAGGGCGAGGAAGAGCTCGCTCATGTGCCGGACGAAGAGCGCGCCGCCCACGTGGACAATGCGTCCCGCAGGGACGGCCGCCGAGATTCGGACGGGCACACCAGCCCACGGGCCCCCCCTTCGGTGACATCCCGTTGACCAGTGGCATGGAAACCCATGCCCCGAGGCTGGCCTACGCCGAGGACGCCGTCCGGCACGGAGCGTGTTCACGCCATGGACATGAACGCCTGGAGCAGGCGAGTGGCGCTCGCGCAGAGCCGACAGTTTGGGGAGAAGGACGGCAGCAGCGGGAAGAACACGACACGTGCGGGCGAAGGCGGCGCACGTGAGGATGCCATGAGGCTCCCGTTCATTGCTCCTGATTCAAAGAGGCGACTCCGCAGTGCGGGTAATGCTGCGGGGCATCGACTGTGATTCTCGGCCACAAGGGCTCCAGGTAGCGAGCCGCGCCATGAGCCTTTCATGCCGGAAATTCTTTCACTGACAGACCAACAGCGAGGGCTCGTTTAATTCAAGTTGAGCCATCCCGTGCGGGCCAACGGACTCTGCTTGAGCCAAGACCAAGCCGTGCGGGCAATGCCATTGTACTGAAGTCCACTTTAAATTCGGCCATCCCGATAACAATACTGGCTTCAGTCTTCGGCATTTGAATTTCAAGCAACGGGCAGCCTCAACCACCTGATGGACGCGCGGATTAGTGGGGCCTTGCCACGTAGTCGCCGAAGGCTGTGGCATGTCCCGCTGGCCCGCCAAGGGTATTCCAATGAAGAACGCGATGTACTGGCTCCTCTCTGCACTCTTCGCCCTCTCTCTTGCCGTCACTCCTTCTGTCGCCATGGCCCAGTCCCAGCCCTGCCTGCCCAAGAACTCGAAAGATGGCTTGGCCCGCGTGGCCGTGTCCAATTACATCAGCACCGCGAATACAGCGCTCGCTCTTACTAGCGCTGCCGCAATAACAAACAATCCAATCACACGACAAGCCGCACTGAGTACAATGATTCTAGCGGAGTCGACATCCATCATCGACGATGGCCCTTATATATACATGAGCGTTATCTCTGACCTGCTCGTGGGGAAAGGGGTGAAAGCGACCTTTTTTGTCGATGGCGAGAATTGGTCGTGCATTTATGGGGGTTCTGAGAATCAGCCGTGCATGTGGGATGATTCGGCGGAGGTCGCTGCCAGAGTGGACACGGTCGCTGCCAGCATGAACACGATCGCTTACATGCTCGCGCAGGTGCCGCCCGTCTGCCTCTTCTAATTCGACGGCTGGTTGTTTCATTGAGTGGCTCCGCTCAGTCGAATGAATGCGATGCATCAACGTGGCACACGTCGAGCTGAGGTGTCCGCGCGATTCTGGCCGGAGGAGATGATGGAGAGTGTCCTGGTCTGGCCCCACGGCTACCCAGCATGGAGCGCTTCCCCTTCACGCCGGACTGCGGCGCGGAGCAGCAGTCACAACCCCGAAATCTGAAGGCCCAGTTCGGTGACGGGTACGCCCACCAGCACAGCGAGGATAGCTCTGTGAGACGGGCATAACGAAAGTCGCCGCGGGTGGCGTCCCCCTTCCAGCAGCCTCACGTGGCACCTCCACGTCAGGCTGCTGGCTCGTCCTTCAGAGGTGGATCGGCACTGGTAACCTGGACGCCCTGGGCGGGCTGCGAGGGCTGGGGCTCGTCCCTCGGCTGGCGTCCCACAGCACCCAACCGGGGCCCCTCGGCATCGAGGTAGTCAGCGTCCAGTTCCTCGTCGAAGTCCGCAGAGAGGGTGCCTCGGCGCTGCATCTCCTTCAGGAACGTCTTCCGGGAGATGTCGCCGGCAGCGCGTGCCTTGAAGAGCACCTCCAGCCCCTGCGCGTCCCCCTCCTCCACGCCGAAGTCCGTGTGGACGGACACCTTCAGCTTGTCGTCCGGCACCTCGACGCCCATCCACCGGGCCGAGAAGTGGAAGGCCAGCTCCAGCGCGTCACCGAAGGTGCGCGCCATGGCCCCCAGCTTCGAGTGGCTCTGCCCGGTGTTGATGGACTTCTCGGTGGCCGTGGTGTTGCTCTTCCGGCGGACGAGCAACTCCACGCTGAGGGCCGCCATCTGGTCCTCCAGGCGCTCGAGGTCCTTCGCGCCCGCCTCGATGGCCGCCCCAGCGTGCTCCACGTAATAGAATTTCCCCTGGGGGTTGCTGGTGGTGAGCAGCGAGTGGGGGCCGATGGCGATGCCGCCGCGCCCACCTGTCCTCCCGAGGAACTCCCTGTCCTCCGCGTCCAGCCCTTCGAGCTCGGCGCCCCCGCCCCGCGGCGACTCGTCCGTCACGCCCGAGGCCGCCAGAATCGGGAAGCGGGTGATGGTGAGGATGTTCCGCTGGTCGCTGGAGGACTGCCAGTGCTCCAGGTTCTTCTCGGCGAGGGAGAGCAGCGGCGGGCGGATGAGCATGAGTCCCTTGGGCTTGCCCGCGTACCAGGTGACGAGGGGGATGACGCCCAGCGTGTTCACCCCGCCGTCCACCTGTGCCCAGGCGCCATTCCCGTCCTTCTCGTACACCGCCCACGCATCCCGCTCGAGCACGCGGACGCGCTCGACAGAGACTTCCTCGAAGCCAGACACCCGCGTCACCGTGTCGCGGATGCGAATGTGCGTCAGCACCTGGGCGCCGCCTTCCACCGTGGCGTAGGCCGCAAGGAGGGAGTCCGCAGGCACGTGGACGAAGTACGGCCGCACACCTGCCTCCTCCTCGTCCGCGCGCGTCTGCACCTGCGTCCTGTCCACCGTGGGGTACTCGACGAGGACGTGCACCAGCCCGTTGGCCAGCCCGTCCGAGAAGGCGTTGCGCGCCCACGTCGTCACGTCGTTGCCCTGCTTGTCCACGTCGTCCACGAGGGCGTGCAACTCCTCGGGCGCGGAGTCGGCCAGCGTCACTGGCTTGGTGAAGGGCATCTCCGCCAGGGTGCCGAGCGCGGACTCGACGTAGTTGAAGAGGAAGCTGCGCTGGAGGCGCTCCCGGTACGCCTCCTCGGACTCGCGCGCGTGCTGCGGCAGGTACAGCGTCCCCGCGGCGCGCATGGCCTCCGTGCCTCCCAGCAGGGCCTTCACCAGCGCCCAGTGCGGCTTCATGGCCTTGTACGCGCTGCTCTCGTTACTCACGTCGGACGTCATGGGCGGGCCCTCTCTGCGTGGCCGGGACGGCGAAGGTGGACGTACTGCCAGTTGCGGAGCGCCAGGCGGGCGAGGCGCATGGATGTCGGGTCCGCGAGGTGGGGGAAGAAGCGCAGCACCAGCCAGGCGGAGTCGCGCCGGGCCGCGCGCGGCAGGCCTCGCCCGCGCAGGCGCCAGGAGGTGCCGGGCCGGCGGCGGGCGGCAACCGGGGGCGTAGCCCTCACCCGGACACCACCCGGAAGGGCCCGCGGACGCCCGCGCTGAAGCGCTCCGCCGCGCGCAACGCCATGCGCACCCGCGCCTCGGGCTTGAGGTGCCGGGCCGCGAAGAGGGCCCCGCGCGCCGCCTCGCTGCCGCACCCCACGGCGTCGAAGCCGTCTCGGGACTCCGCCACCTGGTAGTCGGACTCGATGCGGAAGAGGTGCCCCGCCACGCCGACGAGGAAGGTGCCGCCCAGCTCCTGCTCGCTCTGCTTCGCCGCCCAGCCCTTGTCCTTCAGCGCCGCGCGCACCGCGTCCACGAAGTCCACCACCATGTACCGGCCCAGCGCCCCGGGCCGCTTCGGCAGCGGCGGTGGGCTGAAGGCGTGCCGCAGCACCTGCCCCATGCGGAAGGACGAGGTGAAGCCGACGAGGAAGGGCCCGGTGGAGAACACCTTCGTGTCGGCGCGGACGGTGAGCTCGTACCCAGCGACGCCCGCGCTGTCCCCGCCCAGGTACACGCGCCCCCGCGCCACCACCCCAGCAATGCACGTCACGTTGCCTCCTCGGGAGTCATGCGGCGGACAGCGGACTCGCCGCCCACCACGGTGAAGACGGAGGCCACGGGGGACGTCATGTCCGCCGGGCCCGCCAGCAGCAGGTGCAGCACTTCGCGCCGAGCCGTCGTCAGCGCTCCCCGAATGGAGTCCACGTCCGTCGCGGACAGCACCGCGGGGCCACCCGGGTGGGTGTGCCAGTCGCCCAGGTAGTGCAGCTGCGGGTGGATGCGCGCCACCAGCCGGTTGTCCCGCGCCCGGTCCGCCTCGTAGCCCAGGCGGCTGCGGCGCGCGCGCCGTCCCGGGCCCGTCAGCGCCAGCACGTGGGCCTCGCCGTCCACCACCTGCCCCAGCAACAGCCCGCCCGTCTCCAGTGGGGCGCGCACGCGGGCCAGGCGCTGGGCCTTCGCCAGCACGGCGCAGCGCACCCAGACGCGGTACGGGCCGGACACATACAGGACGGCACCAGGTGCCGGCGCGGTGGCGCACGTGGCGCACGTGGCGCTCATCGGTAGCTCCCGAGGCGCATGGAGTGCGTTGACGTGTCGAGCATCAGCTCCGTCAGCGCCCACACCACGGCGTCCATTCGGTTGGGGCTCCAGGTGGACTCCCCGGGCACCCACGTCGTCATCTCGTCCTCGAGGGCGGGCAGCCGGACCACATGGTGCACCTTCCCGCGCTCGTACAGGGCGGCCACGGGCTCGGCGCGCTTCGCCTTGCCGCGCGAGGCCGTCACCACCTTCACGTTGACGGGCCTGCGCATCTCCTTCGCCTTGCTGCGAATGGTGGTCTCCACCATGTCGCCACCGAAGTTCTTCTCGCCCACCACGGCGTCGGCGGACTCCTTCTCGTAGATGGCCAACGCCTTCGTGGCCCAGGCCTCCGCAGACATCTTCTTGGACTCGTCGAGCCAGACGTAGGCGTGCCCGTTGGAGGCCTTGCCCGCGCAGACGATGCCCACCTCGTCGTTGCTGGGGCCGTCCCCGCCGGCCGGGTCCACCGCCACCACCACGCGCACCATGGGCAGCGGCTTGCCCTCGGCGTCCACCGGGAGAGGCGCGCGCGCTTCCTCCAGCGTCTCCGGAGTCCACAGCGCGCCCACCGCGGCCGCCTTGAAGGCCTCCTCCACCGTCGCCGGGTACTCGCGCCGGAAGTCCGCCACTCCCTTCTCGAAGGCCGACACCTTCGAGCGACGCCACGCCAGCTGCCCGTCGTCCAGAGCGTAGCCATGCACCTGCTGGCACAGCTCCGCGTACCGCACCTCCTCCGAGGTGCGCTCGAAGCCCGCGGGCACCGCCAGACGGTACTCGTCCTGCCAGAACCAGGGGATGAAGATGAGCTCGTACTCGTTCTCCCCCTTCTGCGCCGCGAGGCACAGCCGGTAGAAGAGTCCCTGCGGCCCGTCGCTGGTGGACTCGAGGATGATTTCCGTCCCCGGCACGTTGCCCACGGCCTCCAGCACGCCGCGCATGTGGCCGGAGGCGTTGGGCCAGAAGGCGACTTCCGAGCCGTGGAAGTACTGGAGCGTGGAGCTGCGCCCCGTCCCCTTGCTCCCCGCGGTGCCCACCTTGTACCCGGAGGCCAGCTTGTCGAAGAGCAGTTCCTTCGCGTTGGACGCGCTGGTGGACGGCTTCACGAGCGCTGGGCAGTGCTCGTGGTACGTCTTCGCCATTTTGAAGAGGTTGGCGGTGGCCGGGTCCTCGTGCGTGAGGATGTAGGCGCTCACCCCTTTGCGGTGTGACACCCGCCAGTAGAAGCGCGCCTCCACGTACGTGCTGCACCCCTGCTGGCGCCCCTTGAGGATGATGGCGCGCACCCTCCCCGTCTTCCGGAGCTGCGCCTCCAGCCTCTCGTGCAGGTACAGCTGGGCCTTGTTCAGCTTCAGCTGCGGCAACGCCGCCCCGGACACCTCCTTCGGCCGAATCCGCAGGCACTTCTCCGCGTAGTGCGGGAAGTCGTCCTTCAGCCTCTGGCGGATGGCCTTCTCGCGCGGAGACAACTCCTCCTGCGCGTCCTGCACCACCGGCCACCCACCACGTCCCCTCAGCTCGCGTGGCTGACGGCGCCGGGCCACCTGCGTCCGGAGGGAGGGCTTCTTCCGCGCCTGCCGGGCCGCGCTCACTCCAGCTCCCCCAGCGCTTCCTCGTGGCTCTTCTTCACCTCCGTCAGCTCCAACTTGTCGATGAAGAGCTTCAGGTACTTGCCCAGCAGCTCCAGCGACTTGTCCTTGGACCAGAGCTTCAGCTTCGTCACCGTGCCGACCTGGACGCGCTCCTCGCCCTTCCCCGCGTACAGCGCCTCCACTTCGATGCTGGAGATGGCCCGGCGGAAGTCCTCGGGCATGTCCTTCAGCGGCAGCACCGCACCGCCCTCGCCCACCCCCTGGCCGATGTCGGAGAACGCCAAGCGCTTCAGCTCGCGCAGCACATCGGCGACCTCGACCCGGACATCGTCCTGGACCGCCTCCTCAAGCGCTGCCTCGCCGGCCTCCACAGCCGCCAAGACCTTGGCATTTCTCAACAAGCGGGAGCCCTGCGACTCCGCCGACGCCTCGGAGTACCCCGCGCGGATGGCGGCCTGCGTCGAGTTGGAATCCTTCAGGTACTCCCGGACGAAGGCCCGCTGCTTGGGCGTCAGTTCGCGCGACTCGTCATCCGGGGCGTGCGTTTCCTCGGGCCGACTCGACGGACTGGTGCGCTTGCGTGCCACGACGCCGAGCATCGGCGGCGTCGTGGACGTCATCCGAGCGACGGGCGCTACCGCTGCGCCTCCTGCTCACGGCGGCGACGGCGACGCTCGCGGCTCCTCTTCGTGAAGAACCGCACCACCGCCATGCGCACGTCCCGTCCCAGGTACAACCACAGCGTCTTGCTGAACCACGTGACGACCGGGGCGAGCAGCGCACTAATCACGACAACGAGGACTAGCGACAACAGGGAGAAGTTGGTCATGCCCTAGAGAAGGGGCGGCGTTCTCGCGAGGCGCCCGAGGGCACTTCTTCGGTCCATAAGCTGCGCTCAACAAGCGCACCCAGGCCCCTGACGACACGTATTCCCCGTCGGGATGCAGGAGTCGCCGCAGGGCTTACTGGTTGGTCCACAGCGCTTGCAGCACGCGCTACCCCCGCCCCCTTCGTCGGATGGGTACTCGCATGTCATCGAGCTCGGGTCGCATTTGCTCCGCCCCAGGCACTCGTCCACGACGTGCCACTCCCGCCGCCCCTCCTTGTCGGCCTTGCACCGGAGCACGGCATACTCACCACACGTCATCGTGCCGGGCTCTTCGTTCGCACAGGATTCGCGCTCAAGGTCGCATCCCTGCAGCGTCAGCGCGGCCACCAGCAACACCAACAACCTGGTCATGTTCCCCCCGTCAGATGTGGGCAGGGGGGCATGCTCCCAACGTCGACCCCACCGCGCAAGCTGGTGTCGAACCCTTGGGCGCAAGGGGCGAGTCAGGTTGTCGAGGACGGGAGCCGCCAGCGGACAGCATCACGGGTCGTCCGTCATGTCGTCCAACTGTCCCTGGGCCAAGTCTCGGTAGTACGGCACCACCTCGACGGCCAGCACGTCACGCATCTGCTGTCGGGCGCTGTCGAAGTCCCCTTCCCGCTGCAGGCGCCACATGACGTGGAGGGCATCGGTCAGGCGATTGGAGCCGTCGGTGATGCGCCGAGCTGACTCGCGCAGGAGCTCCATGGCCCCGCTCTCCGTCGCCAGCGCAGCCTGAGCGTCGCGGATGGCCACCTCTTTCGCCGTTCTCAGAAGGAGTGCGCGCACATCCTCCGTCAACACCAGTGGGGAACCAGCGCGCAGCACCTGGAGAGAGAGCGCGCGGAACGGGTCCCAATCGGGGCGATCAGCCATGGGGACTCACTTCCTCTTCCGCTTCGGCTCGCACATGTCGATGGGCCACTCGTGTTGGCCTTCGCACCGACGCATGCAGTCATAACAGGGGCCAGAGAAAAGTCCGTCCTGGCAGTCGCCATAGGCCCGAATACACCGCCGCTTCCACTCCGGGAGTGACTCATTGTGCGAGTCATCCCACTCCTCAGGAGAGGAGGCAGCTTGGCCTCCCTCCATCAAGGTGGCCGCCTCGGATGCGGTAAGCCCACAGGCCTCGGGATTGCCTCGGCTCTTCTGGAGGCAACACGAGACGGTGTCCGTGCAGGCCGCCTGCGCGTAGTAGTCGCCGCGCGCCGAAGAGTGCGCCGAACCGGAACACCCTGGGGTCAGGAGTGCCCATGCCAAGGCACACGACGTCCCCACAAACCGCTTTAGCATGAATTACATGCTATTCAGCCCGGTCTGACTTGTCTATGTGGTCTTCACTTCTGGTTGGGCTTTGCCGCTTCCCCAGGCCACAGCTCGAGCTGACCCTCCGTGGGTACCTTCCGCATCCGCGGGGATGGTGCCGACTCCGGCCGCTGCAGCCCCTGGGAGTAGGAGATGGAGGCCTTCCGGAGCCGGTCCTTCGCCTTGGCAAACGCCTCCTCGTCATCACCCGCGTCCGCGTAGGCCAGGGCGGCAGAGGTGAGCCTGTCCCAGGGGTTGGCGTACGTCTCCGCCAGCGGGGTGGACAGGGGCTGGCCCCGCGTCGCGCGCTTCGCGTGGGCGTGGCACAGCTTCCGGCGCGGCGCAGCCTCGCGCGTGCAACCGTCCACCGTGCAGGGCTCGGAAGGACACGGCGTCATGCCCCATGACCCTCCTGGGCAGCCGACACCTGGCACGGCACGCCCATGCGCTCGCACAGCTCCCGGACACTCGCGCGGAAGGCATCGAGCTGGACCGCCAGGCGCAGACGCCCCGCCTCGAAGTCCGCGCGCGCCTCAGCGGCAGCCACAGCCTCACGCTCGGGCAAGCCGTGCCCCGACTGCTGGTCCCTGCGCTCC
>NZ_JAJVKW010000031.1 GCF_024198255.1 Myxococcus guangdongensis | reverse complement strand
GGAGCGCAGGGACCAGCAGTCGGGGCACGGCTTGCCCGAGCGTGAGGCTGTGGCTGCCGCTGAGGCGCGCGCGGACTTCGAGGCGGGGCGTCTGCGCCTGGCGGTCCAGCTCGATGCCTTCCGCGCGGGAGTCCGGGAGCTGGGCCAGCGCCTGGGCGTGCTGCGCCAGGTGTCGACTGCCCAGGAGGGCCATGGGGCATGACGCCGTGTCCTTCCGAGCCCTGCACGGTGGACGGCTGCACGCGCGACGCTGCGCCGCGCCGGAAGCTGTGCCACGCCCACGCGAAGCGCGCGACGCGGGGCCAGCCCCTGTCCACCCCGCTGGCGGAGACGTACTCCAGCCCCTGGGACAGGCTCACCTCTGCCGCGCTGGCCTACGCGGACGCGGGTGACGACGAGGAGGCGTTTGCCAGGGCGAAGGACCGGCTCCGGAAGGCCTCCATCTCCTACTCCCGGGAACTGCGGCTTCGCCCCGAGCCGGCCCCGCTCCCTCGGACGCAGAAGGTGCGTGCGGCGGGGCAGCTAGAGCTGTGGCCTGGAGGTGAAAGCTAGGGCTTGCGAGGTGGGCTCCTCACTGGAAGCATGCCCCCGTCCACTTCTGACGGGGGGAGCATGACCAGGTTGTTGGTGTTGCTGGTGGCCGCGCTGACGCTGCAGGGATGCGACCTTGAGCGCGAATCCTGTGCGAACGAAGAGCCCGGCACGATGACGTGTGGTGAGTATGCCGTGCTCCGGTGCAAGGCCGACAAGGAGGGGCGACGGGAGTGGCACGTCGTGGACGAGTGCCTGGGGCAGAGCAAATGCGACCCGCGCTCGATGACATGCGAGTACCCATCCGACGAGGGGGGCGGGGGGAGCGCGTGCTGCAAGCGCTGCGGCTCAACCAGTAAGCCCTGCGGCGACTCCTGCATCCCGACGGGGAACACGTGCCATCAGGGACCTGGGTGCGCGTGCTAATACTGGCTCCTTCGTGTGGCAGCAAAAGGCAACATCACGCTATCCCTAAGCGCGAAAATCCCACCTGAGTGATTCCTGTGTATCTGGATTCTGTGGCGCAAACGGAGTTGAGCAAATGACGACGCCTGCGAGTTTTGTGCTGCTGTTCGAGGAACCTGTGGGGAGCACTTTGGACATGGCTTCGGGAGGGGCAGAGAGCGTGGCGTTGGGCGCCACGGATAGCGCCGCACTTGTGGCCGGGACAATGACGAAAACGGGAACGAGGGAGGAGCCCGACAACGATCGTTGTTCTGGGGGAGGCATCTTCACGGGAACGATGACGAAGACTGGCCGAACTGAACGAGAGGAACGCGACAGTGATGCTGGCAATGATGTGAGCGCCTTCCCGGTCAGGCCGGCCGAATCCATGGTTTCGATGGGCACTCAGACGTTCACAAAGACGGCTCGCGAAGAGCCTGACCAAGATCCGTGGCGTGGTGGTGGTTTGGTTTTCCCCGGCACCGGCGGCGACGAGATTGCTTCATTGGGAACGCAAACTCGAACTGATGCGCGAGAAGAGGCGGATCAGGATATTGAAGGCCCTTGGGGGGAGTCTCTGATCGGGCGAAGTGGCAGGGATGGGCCCGAGGTGGGGCCGTGATTTTGATTGTTACGAATAGCATGGATGTCACTGCGAATTTCATGTGCGCTAGGCTGGCCCGGGAAGGGGTGCAATATGTTCGCCTGGATACGGACAGCGTAGCACGATCCGCGAAGGTTCGCTTCCAGGGAGGGCATATTCAGCTATCCCTTGGCGAAGCTAGACTTCATCCGGAAGAGGTTTCGTGTGTTTGGATGCGCAGGCCGAAGCGAATAGCAATTCCGTTGGACGTGGGCGACGAGGCGGGGCGAAGACATAGCGCGAATGAATGGGCAGAAGCGCTTGAGGGGTTCTTTGCAAGGATCGAGGAGGGACGCTGGATTAATCATCCGACGCGAACGACGCAGGCGTCTCGAAAACTGACTCAACTGGATTTGGCGAAACGTATTGGGCTCGTGATTCCGTCAACTCTCTTGACTCAGGACGAGACGGAGGCTCGCCAGTTCTTGGCCGAGTTCGGACGGGTGGTGGTCAAGCCGCTTTCTGGTGGATACCTGGAGCGAGCGAGTCCCGAGGAGGACACTCAGGTCTATACGTCTCGCATCGAGAAAGAACATGGTCAGCATCTTGGTCTGGTGTCTAGATGTCCGACTTTGTTTCAGGCAGAGGTTGAGAAGGAGTTTGACTCCAGGGTCTGCGTGGTGGACGGAAGGCTTGTTGCTGTCGGAATGAGGCGGCGAGGCCAGGACGGCAAGCAGTTGCTAGATATCCGGCGTAACAACATGGAAGGCGTGGAGTATTTCCCTCTTGAGGTTCCTGCGGATGTGGCCGCGAAGCTCAGGACGTTGGTTGGCTCTTTGGGGCTTCGCTTTGCGGCCGTTGATTTTGCTGTTGATGTGCATGGAGAATGGGTGTTTTTTGAGGTTAATGCGTCTGGTCAATGGGCGTGGCTAGATCTAGCCGGTGTTGCCGATGTGGCGGGTGAGTTGATGATGGCGATGCGCAGGAATTGAGCTTGCTTGAGATGAAATGGCGGGGATGAGTGAGGCTCGTCGATCTTCTGGTATTTGGGACGCTGCGACTCTGTGGAATCGCGTGCTCGAGGGCTGAGGTCAAGGGACGCAGTTATGATCCATGGCCTAGGCGTGTCGTGACGCTTCCTTCTGCAACGGAGTCCGGTCTTGAAATTGCTTTGCTGACGGCTACTCGGATCGAAGCAGCCGAGGACGCGAGTCGCAAGTTGGTGGATGAGAAGGCTCGGTGGCTATTGGGAGTGGTGTTGGTACTGCTGCCAATCGTCGTTGGTCTTGCGACGACATTTCCTCCGCTGGTGTCGCTAATTTCTTTGGTGGTGGCGCTGCCTCTTGCTTGGGCTGGCCTTCTGCTGCTTTGGTATTTTGGGGTTGATGTGAAGATGATGGTCGCTTTGAGTGACGACCTGCTCATGGCTGGCCGGAAGCAAACTGCGCTGCGGGAGTTGATTGATTCGATAGATCGATGCGTGCGTCACAACGCTGCTGCTACGGATTTTTTTGTAGATGTGTTTAGGGCGGCCCGGCGGATGGTCGGTACTGCCGTGGCTCTAATGGTGTTTGTGGCTATCGGTGCCGCAGTGTATCGCACCATTCCTGATCCGAATGATGTGGTGACGAGGCTTCGAGGTGACCCGTCACTAGTTCGTTTGCTTAGAGGCTCGACAGGTGAGCCGGGTCCTAAGGGAGAGCAAGGCCCTACTGGTGCACGCGGACCACAGGGCGTTCCGGGCCCGCCGGGCAAGTGCGGCTGCCCCGATGGAGAGGGGACTCATGGGGGGGCTGTGTACTAGTGAAGGGGGGCTCGGGTAGTTGCCTGCGAATTAATCGCGGATGCCGTCCCTGCACACCCCGACACTCCGTGGCGTGGCAGCGAAGAGGCCCCGCAAGAGCACCAAACCCCAGGATGCCCGGAGCGCCCCGGATGAGTCGTCGCGCTCGCTGACGCCCAAGCAGCGGCGGTTCGCGGAGCTGTACGCAGGGAACGGCACGGAGGCGGCGCGCCTCGCCGGGTACGCGGGCCGCGACAACGTGCTGGCCCAGACGGCGCGGGGGCTCCTCAGAAATCCTCACATCCGCGCACTCATCGCAGAGCGCGAGGGGAAAGAGGTGGGGCCGCACATCGCCACCCGGGAGCAGCGCCAGGCCTTCTGGACCCGGACGATGGAGGACACCGAGGAGGACATGCCGCAGCGCCTCAAGGCGTCGGAGCTGCTGGCGAAGAGCCAGGGGGACTTCCTCGAGCGGGTGGAGTTGGCCGGCAAGGACGGCGGGCCCGTGAAGGCGGACGTCACGGCCAAGGTGGAGGTGAAGCATGTTGAGCCCGACCCCGAACGACTCTCCGCAATCGCCGGGCTTCTCGCCCGACTGGGTGCGCTCCCTTCCCCCCAAGGAACGGCAGGAGCTGGCCCGGCTGCTGGAGCCGCGGATGAGTAGCTACGTGCCGCACCGACCCCACGCGACGCAGGCGGCGTTTCTCCTGCTAGGGGCGGTGCGCGAGGTGCTCTTCGGTGGCGCGGCGGGCGGTGGGAAGTCCGATGCGCTCCTCATGGCCGCGCTCCAGTACGTGGACGTGCCCGGGTACGCGGCCGTCCTCTTCCGGCGCACGTACCAGGACCTGAACCAGCCGGACGCGCTCATCCCGCGGAGCAAGACGTGGCTGAAGGCGACGGATGCCCACTGGGACAAGGAGCTGCACCAGTGGACGTTCCCCTCGGGAGCGCTGGTGAAGTTCGCGTACCTCCAGCACGAGGACGACGTCTACAACTACCAGGGCGCGGCCTATCAGTTCATCGGCTTCGATGAGCTGACGCAGTTCACCCAGCCCATGTACGACTACCTACACGGGCGCCTGCGCAAGCCCGAGGGGATGGATGTGCCGCTGCGCATGCGCGGCTCCGCCAACCCGGGTGGCCTGGGCCATGCGTGGGTGAAGGCCAAGTTCATCGACGTGACGCCGAACGGCGAGGTCGCTTTCGTCCCCTCGAAGCTGGAGGACAACCCGAGCCTCAACAAGGCGGAGTACGAGAAGAGCCTGGGAGCCATCGCCGACCCGGTGCTGCGCATGCAACTGCGGCACGGGGACTGGAACGTCCGTCCCGCGGGCAAGCTCTTCAAGCGCGAGTGGTTCCAGGTGGTGGACGAGGCGCCGGCGGGCCTGCACTGGCTGCGCTACTGGGACCTGGCGGCCACCGAGGAGAAGGTGGGCCCTCGCGGGAAGCCGAAGAACGACCCCGACTGGACGGCGGGCGCGAAGGTGGCGGTGCGGAGGCTGCCGGGCGGAGAGCAGGAGCTGTGGGTGCGCGACGTCCGGCGGAAGCGCGGCACTCCGGCCGACGTGGAGAAGTTCATCAAGGCGACGGCGGAGGAGGACGGAGTGGCTGTCCCGGTGTGGCTGGAGGAAGAGGGCGGCAGCAGCGGGAAGAACACCACGCACAACTACGCCTCGCGCGTCCTCTTCGGCTTCACGGTGCGCGGACACCGGAAGACGGGCAGCAAGGTGCAGATGTGGGGACCCGTCAGCGCCCAGGCCCAGGCGGGCAACGTGAAGCTGGTGCGCGGCGCGTGGAATGGCTGGTGGGTAGAGGAGGCGGTCGCGGCGCCCAACCCCGGCGTCCACGACGACGGCTTGGACGCGGTGGCCGGCGGCATGTCCGTGGGCGCGGTTGCCGAGCCCACCTTCCGGTTGAGGAGCTACCGATGAGCGCCACGTGCGCCACCGCGCCGGCACCTGGTGCCGTCCTGTACGTGTCCGGCCCGTACCGCGTCTGGGTGCTCCGCGCCGTGCTGACGAAGGCCCAGCGCCTGGCCCGCGTGCGCGCCCCACTGGAGACGGGCGGGCTGCTGCTGGGGCAGGTGGTGGACGGCGAGGCCCACGTGCTGGCGCTGACGGGCCCCGGACGGCGCGCGCTCCGCAGCCGCCTGGGCTACGAGGCGGACCGGGCACGAGACACCCTTCTGGTGGCGCGCGTCCACCCGCAGCTGCACTACCTGGGCGACTGGCACACCCACCCGGGTGGCCGCGCGGTGCTGTCCGCGACGGACGTGGCCTCCATTCGGGGAGCGCTGACGACGGCGCGGCCCGAAGTGCTGCACCTGCTGCTGGCGGGCCCGGCCGACATGACGTCCTCCGTGGCCTCCGTCTTCACCGTGGTGGGCGGCGAGTCCGCTGTCCGCCGCATGTCTCCCGAGGTGGCAACGTGACGTGCATTGCTGGGGTAGTGGCGCGGGGGCGCGTGTACCTGGGCGGGGACAGCGCGGGCGTCGCCGGGTACGAGCTCACCGTCCGCGCCGACGCGAAGGTGTTCTCCACCGGCCCCTTCATCGTCGGCTTCACCTCGTCCTTCCGCATGGGGCAGGTGCTGCGGCACGCCTTCAGCCCGCCGCCGCTGCCGAAGCGGCCCGGGGCGCTGGGCCGGTACATGGTTGTGGACTTCGTGGACGCGGTGCGCGCGGCCCTGAAGGACAAGGGCTGGGCGGCGAAGCAGAGCGAGCAGGAGTTGGGCGGCACCTTCCTCGTCGGCGTGGCGGGGCACCTCTTCCGCGTCGAGTCCGACTACCAGGTGGCGGAGTCCCGCGACGGCTTCGACGCTGTCGGGTGCGGCAGCGAGGCCGCGCGCGGTGCCCTCTTCGCGGCCCGGCACCTCAAGCCCGAGGCGCGGGTGCGCATGGCGTTGCGCGCGGCGGAGCGCTTCAGCGCGGGCGTCCGCGGGCCCTTCCGGGTGGTGTCCGGGTGAGGGCCACGCCCCCGGTTGCCGCCCGCCGCCGGCCCGGCACCTCCTGGCGCCTGCGCGGGCGAGGCCTGCCGCGCGCGGCCCGGCGCGACTCCGCCTGGCTGGTGCTGCGCTTCTTCCCCCACCTCGCGGACCCGACGTCCATGCGCCTCGCCCGCCTGGCGCTCCGCAACTGGCAGTACGTCCACCTTCGCCGTCCCGGCCACGCAGAGAGGGCCCGTCCATGACGTCCGACGTGAGTAACGAGAGCAGCGCGCACAAGGCGATGCAGCCGCACTGGGCGCTGGTGAGGGCCCTGCTGGGCGGTACGACGGCCATGCGCGCTGCGGGGACGCTGTACCTGCCGCAGCACGCGCGCGAGTCCGAGGAGGCGTACCGGGAGCGCCTCCAGCGCAGCTTCCTCTTCAACTACGTCGAGTCCGCGCTCGGCACCCTGGCGGAGATGCCCTTCACCAAGCCGGTGACGCTGTCCGACTCCGCGCCCGAGGAGCTTCACGCCCTCGTGGACGACGTGGACAAACAGGGCAACGACGTGACGACGTGGGCGCGCAACGCCTTCGCGGACGGGCTGGCCAACGGGCTGGTGCACGTCCTCGTCGAGTACCCCACGGTGGACAGGACGCAGGTGCAGACGCGCGCGGACGAGGAGGAGGCGGGCGTGCGGCCGTACTTCATCCACGTGCCCGCGGACTCCCTCCTTGCGGCCTACGTCACGGTGGAGGGTGGCGCCCAGGTGCTGACGCACGTGCGCATCCGCGACATGGTGACGCGGGTGTCTGGCTTCGAGGAAGTCTCTGTGGAGCGCGTCCGCGTGCTCGAGCGGGATGCGTGGGCGGTGTACGAGAAGGACGGGAATGGCGCCTGGGCGCAGGTGGACGGCGGGGAGAACACGCTGGGCTTCATCCCCCTCGTCACCTGGTACGCGGGCAAGCCCAAGGGACTCATGCTCATCCGCCCGCCGCTGCTCTCCTTGGCCGAGAAGAACCTGGAGCACTGGCAGTCCTCCAGTGACCAGCGAAACATCCTCACCATCACCCGCTTCCCGATTCTGGCGGCCTCGGGTGTGACGGACGAGTCGCCGCGGGGCGGGGGCGCCGAACTCGAAGGGCTGGACGCGGAGGACAGGGAGTTCCTCGGGAAGTCCGGTGGGCGCGGCGGCATCGCCATCGGCCCCCACTCGCTGCTCACCACCAGCAACCCCCAGGGGAAATTCTATTACGTGGAGCACGCCGGGGCGGCCATCGAGGCGGGCGCGAAGGACCTCGAGCGCCTGGAGGACCAGATGGCGGCCCTCAGCGTGGAGCTGCTCGTCCGCCGGAAGAGCAACACCACCGCGACGGAGAAGTCCATCAACACCGGGCAGAGCCACTCGAAGCTGGGCGCCATGGCGCGCACCTTCGGCGACGCGCTGGAGCTGGCCTTCCACTTCGCGGCCCGGTGGATGGGCGTCGAGGTTCCGGACGACAAGCTGAAGGTGTCCGTGCACACGGACTTCGGCGTGGAGGAGGGTGACGCGCAGGGCCTGGAGGTGCTCTTCAAGACGCGCGCGGCGGGCGACATCTCTCGCCGTGCCTTCCTGAAGGAGCTGCAGCGCCGGGGCACCCTCTCCGCGGACTTCGACGAGGAGCTGGACGCGGACTACCTCTCGGAGGAGGGCCCCAGGCTGGGCGCGCTTCGCTCGGAGCCGAAGGACGAGCCCCAGCTTCCCAGCCAAATGGAGCCCCCTCTGTCGCCCGTCGCTGGCGGCGTTCCCCCTGTCGCTGCTGGAGGTGCAGCATGAGGGCGCTGGAGTGGCGCTTCGTTCACTGCGAGCTGTGTGGTGTACGGGCTCGCTTCGGTTCCAGCCTGGGCGCCGGAGTGCTCGCCCATGTGCCGACGGCACCTCAAACGCCCCGCACGAAGCACTCCCTGCAGGGCTAACTCGGGTCCTCGTTGACGCGCCTGTGCGTCCTGGTCAATGTCGAGGCTCAAGCTGGCATCTCCAGTCTCACTTGTGGCTACCGCCAACTAGAGGTGGGCGCACGGCTTTGCGGCAATCTGGGGCCATTCGGATTCGCCAATGCCAATAGTCGCAAGCGGACGGAGGTGTCGGCGCCGATGAGGGATGGGGAATTGTCGGCCGTGGCTCGTTATTACGAACACAGGGAGTCTGGGACGTTGATTTTCTTTCCCGTGATCATGCCAACGACTACTGCCGCCCCTTTTACTGCGCAGCCGAGCTTGCCTGCGAGAGTCTCCCAAAAGCGCGACTTGTCCGCCTTCCCTTCTTTGAGTTTGGCGATGTCGGCGGTTGCCGCAGAAATTGCTGCCAATAGCTCCTTGTTGGTATTGGCCAGGGCTTCGCTGATTTTCTGATCTTCTTGTTGTTGTGTGGCGAGATCGTTCGCGATTGATGCAATTTGCTTTGCAAGATTCAGGGTGTCCGCTGTTTGTTTTTCATGAATGGACTCGATCTTTGCCGCTTGCTCCGCAGCTCCTTTCTGAAGCGTCTCGATCTGGTCTTCATGGGTTTTGATTTGTGTTTCGTGCCTCCGAACGATTGCGATGAGCCTGTTGAGTGTTTCTTCTTGAGACAGGGGTATGGTGACTGCCTCGGTGGGCGTAGGTGGGTTGGCTTGCTTGTCCTGGGCCCACGCGGCCGATGACAAGGTCGCGATGCAGAAGAAGACAAAGGAACGGTTCATGGGATTGGTGAGGTGTGTTGGAGTTTGACGGCCGTGGTGCTTGGGTGGTTTGAGTGCCTTGGGAGTATATGTTTCCGTGGTGAGAGTGCTAATGCCCTGGGGGGAGGGGTCCAGATGACCTTTGCCGCTATCAATGAGGTGATGCCAGAGGGGCTGTCCGACTGCTCTCGTTCATCTTGCCTATAGAGTAGTGGTGCATGTGGGGGGCGATGCCCCCCTTGGTTGTGGAGAGTCGGCCCTGCTCCGGTGGGCAAGCAGAGGATCTTGCCTGAGTTTCGGTGGGCCGGCTGTCATTGTCGCGGAGACTTACTGTCGTATGCAGAATGCCGTCCAGATCGTGGCGAACCGTGTCCTCACCATCGATCCGCAGGACGCGTGCCGATCCGCACCCCAAATGCGCACTGCGCTTCTTGTCGGTCGCGTCGGGACTCCACGTGCTGAGTCATGCCCCGGCCAATGTTGAGGCGTGGTTCCTTGCGCGGGCCTTCGCTGCCCTGGCCCGGGACGGCGTGGAGGGCGTCCTGGCCTTCGCGGACCCGGAGGCGCGCGCCAGCTCGGGCGGCGCGGTGGTGTTCCCGGGGCACGTGGGGACCATCTACCAAGCGCACAACGCGGTGTACCGGGGCCGGGGCACGCCGCGGACGCTGCACCTCCTGCCCGACGGGACGGTGTTCTCCGCCCGCGCAGCGCAGAAGGTGAGGGCGCGAGAGCAGGGATGGCGGTACGCGGTGGCGCAGCTCGTGGACGCAGGTGCCGAAGCACCCGCGCCCGGCGAGGACCTGCGCGGGTGGCTCAGGGCGTGGCTCCCGCTGGTGACGCGCAAGCAGCGCCACCACGGGAATCACCGCTACCTCTGGGGGCTGCGCACGGGCATCCGGCGCCGGCTGCCTCCGTCACTGCCGTTCCCGAAGTGGGAGGCGCGGCTCGCATGAGGTCCGGACTCCGTCCGCACGTGGCCTGACGCTCGGGGCCAATGCGCTCCCGTGCCGCTCGAAGACGTGCCCCCTCGCGCCTGATACGGCTGTCCGCCGTCACCATCGGCGGGGTGCCCCGGGCGCTTCCCCGCGTCCGCTTCGTTCGTCACCGCAGCCCCCACGCCCTGGCGCGCGTCTACTTCCGCCCCATGGGGCTCCGCCCTCGTGACGTTGTCGAGTGGCCGGACATGCGGCAGGGCATCCTCGACATGGGCGCCTGGGCGTTCGCGGGGCGCAGGCCGGGGGTGTCCGTCATCCACTACTGGGCTGCGCCGGATGTCGACCCGCTCCACCTCGCCTACATCCTCGGCCACGAGGTGGGGCACGTCTCGGGCAAGCAGCTGCGCGCGCGGCGCAACGCGTGGCGGGAGGAACTGCGCGCGGACGAGTACGGTGCGGCGGCGTACCTGGCGCTGAAGCACGTCCTCGCCTGGGCGGGGAAGGCGGGTGCCGCGTGATGCCCGACGTGAGCGCCCTCGTGGACGTCGAGGTCCGCGAGTCCCCGTGCCTCCCTCCTGGGCACCTCGTGGGCGTGGGTCAGGTCCTCTTCACCCGGCACATGAGCGAGTTCCTCCTGTACCTGTCTGGCGCTGCGTGGCACGTCAAGCGGGACAGGTGCCCCTCCTGGACGGACGCCACCGAGTGCCAGTGCATGCGCGGCGGTGACGCGTGAGCGTCTACGTCGACCAGCTCGTGCCGCACCCGCCCCCGGCGGACCTGGCCACCCGCCGGGCCGGCGAGCGCCACGGGCACCGCTGGTGCCACCTCCTCTGTGCCCCGGGCGGCGAGGCGGAGTTGCACGCTTTCGCGGCCCGCATCGGCCTGAACCGTGAGTGGTTCCAAGCCCCGCCAGCGGCGAGCAAGCCCCACTACGACCTGACGCCCCCGCGCCGCGCGGCCGCGCTTGAGGCTGGCGCTGTGGAACTGGACCGCGCCGGGCTGCGCGCCTTCTTCGCGCGGTGGAAGGCGGCCCGGCCATGAGCGCCCGGAAGCTCCAGCGCAGCAGGCGCGGACCCGCCCATGCGACACCTCGTCGGCGGGTAGCTGGCCCGCGAGGTCGGCGTCTCCGCGTCGAGCCGGTGCGCTCGGTGTCGAGCCCGGACTATGCGGCGCTCGGCGCAGCGGTGGGCCACCTGGTGGCGGAGAAGCAGCGCGCCTACGGCGACGCCTTCGGCAAGGCCGGCCAGGTGCTGGCACTCCTGTACCCGGACGGCATCCCGCGGACGAAGCTCGACGACGCCCTGTCCGTGGTTCGCGTGGTGGACAAGCTATTCCGCGTGGCGACGGACCGGGACGCGTTGGGTGAGTCCCCGTGGCGGGACATCGCCGGGTACGCCCTCCTCGCTTCGGAGCGGGTGGAGCGTCAGCGCCGCCGGCGCGGGGGCCCGCGGTGAGCACCGGACCCACAATGAACGAGGAGCTGCTGGAGCGCTCCATCGCCCACGCGGTGCAGGTGGAGCGGTACAAGGCGGGCCTTGTCCGGCGCGTGGTGGAGGTGCTCAACGAGTCCGAGGAGGACCTGGAAGCCGAGCTGACGAAGCGCCTGGCGCGCATCGAAGCGGCGGGCGGGTACGACGCGGGGACCGCGGTGACGCGGCGCCTGGAGGAGACGCTGGCCCGTGTGGGCGCCGTGCGCGCTGAAGCCTACGGCACCGCCATGGGCCTGCTGACGGAGGAGCTGGGACTCTTCGCCACGCACGAGGCGCGGTGGCAGGTGGCCGTCCTCCAGGAGACGCTCATCGCCGAGCTCTCCGTGGCGACGCCCACCGCGGAGGTGCTGCACGCGGCCGCCTTCTCTCGTCCCTTCGAGGGGCACGCGCTGAAGGACTGGGCCGAGTCCCTCGCGCCTGCCGACCTGGACCGCATGGGCCGGGTGGTGCGCCAGGGCGTGGTGGAGGGGAAGACGACGCAGCAGATGGTCCGCGAAGTCATGGGCACCCGGGCCCAGGGCTACTCGGACGGCGTGCTGGAGACGAGCCGGCGCAACGCGGAGTCCGTGGTGCGCACCGCCACCAACCACGTGGCCACCCAGGCACGGGAGGAGACGTACAGGGCGAACGCCGACATCGTCCAGCACGTGCGCATGGTGGCCACCCTGGACGGGCGCACCACGCTGGTGTGCATGGCGCTGGACGGGAAGGTGTTCCCGGTGCGCGACGGACGCCGTCCTCCATTCCATCGAGGATGCCGGACCACCACGTCACCCGTCATTGACGGCGTGAAGCTGATTGGAGACAGGCCCTCTGTCACGGACACACGCACAAGGCGTCAGCGGGACATCGACTTCCGCGCCGAGGCGAAGGCCAAGGCGGGCGAGGAGCGTTGGAAGTCCATGTCCACGAAGGAGCGCGACGCGGCCATCTCCCGCCAGCGCCAGAAGTGGACGCGGGAGAACGTCGGCCAGGTGCCGAAGGGACTCTCCTACGAGGACTGGCTGCGCAAGCAGTCCCGGGCCTTCCAAGACGAGGTACTCGGGCCGACGCGCGCGCAGCTCTGGCGTGAGGGAGGCCTGCCGCTGGGCCGCTTCACCGACGCCAGCGGGAAGACGCTGACGCTGGAGCAACTGCACGCGGTGGAAGCCGCGTCTTTCAAGCGGGCGAAGCTGTAGCCGGCCCGCGCTGACGAAGGGAGAGGAAGCACATGCCGTTCGAGTGGCAGCCGGAGCTGGAGAAGGTGGACGAGGTGCCGGAGAAGCTCCGCGCGCTCTACACGAAGGCGGACGCGGCGGAGGGCGAGCCCGAGAGGTACGTCCTCGACGCCGAGCTGGCGAAGCGCCTCGACACCTCCGCCCTCACGGGGACGCTCAAGAAGGAGCGCGACGGCAACAAGGCGCTGAGGGGCCAGCTGGCGGGCTTCGAGAAGTTGGGGAAGACGCCGGAGGAGGTGGAGCAGCGCCTCGCTGAGTTGGGCACCCAGCTCGCCGACGCGCAGAAGGGCGTCAAGGGCGCGGAGGCGTGGGCGAAGGAGCGCACCTCGCTGGAGGAGAAGCACTCCAAGGTGTTGGGCGACAAGGACGCCGAGGTGAAGCGCCTGACGTCGGTGCTGCATAAGCAGCTCGCGGAGGGGGCCGTCCGTGAGTCCCTCACGAAAAATGAGGGGGCCATCGAGTTGATGCTACCCATCATGGCTCCTCACGTGGTGCTGGTGGAGGAGTCCGGGAAGTTTCTGGTCCGGGTTGTGGATGACGAGGGGCACCCTCGTGAGAACAAGTCGGGCAGCCCCATGACGGTTGACGAGTACGTCGTGGAGCTGAAGAAGGATTCACGTTTCACCCGCGCCTTCAAGGGCACGGGCTCCTCGGGCGGCGGGATGCCCTCGGGGGCGAACTCGGGAGGGATTCCCGGGGGCGGCAAGAAGTCCGCGCTCGAGCGCATCGCGCTGGGGCTCGGCAGGAAGTAGCACCCGTCGTGGGTGCGCGGGATGCGGCCCACGGCAAACCGGGAGGGATTCCCGGCAGCAGTCACTCATTCGCCAGTCCCTGAATGACAGAGGGCTTCCAGCAGCTGCGCCCTTGGCGCGCCTTCTGTCTGTCTCGCATTCCCTCGCTCCGAGGAGGAGCGCACCCCTATGTCTTCCATCACCCTTGCCGAAGCCGCCAAGCTCAGCCAGGACGACCTCGTCGGCGGCATCATCGAGAACATCGTCACCGTCGACGCCTTCTACCAGCGCCTCCGCTGGGAGTCCGTGGAAGGGCCGGCCATCGTCTACAACCGCGAGTCCTCGCTGGGTGACGTGCAGATGCTGGGCGTCGGCGGCACCATCACCGCCAAGTCGCCCACCACCTTCGTCCAGGTGACGAGCGCCCTGAAGCGCATCATCGGCGACGCCGAGGTGGACAACTTCATCGAGGCGACGCACTCGGACACCACCAACCAGAAGGCGCTCCAGGTGGCCGGCAAGGCCAAGGCGGTGGGCCGCAAGTACGCCAACCTGCTCGTCAACGGCACCGGTGCCAATGACGAGTTCGAGGGCCTGCTGGGGCTGGTGAGCGCGGGCCAGACGCTGGTGGCCGGGCCGAACGGCGCCGACCTCTCCTTCGACTTGCTGGACCAGCTCCGGCAGAAGGTCACCGCGAAGGATGGGAAGCTCGACTTCTACCTGATGCCGGGCCGCACCATCCGCTCCTACAAGACGCTGCTGCGCACGCAGGGCGGTGCCGGCATCATCGAGACGGTGCAACTGGCGGACGGCGTGGAGGAGGTCCTCGTGTACGAGGGCGTCCCCATCTTCCGGAACGACTGGATTCCCACCAACCAGACGCAGGGCACCAGCACCACCAGCACCAGCATTCTCGCCGGGTGCATCGACGACGGCACCCGCAAGGTGGGCATCGCCGGGCTGCATGCGAAGAAGCAGATGGGCATCCACGTCGCGGACATCGGCGAGGCGGAGACGAAGGACGAGTCCATCACCCGCGTGAAGTTCTACTGCGGCTTGGCCGTGTTCAACGACCTGGGGCTGGCAGTGCTCCAGGGCGTGAAGAACTGAGCGGCGCACTTCTCGGCTGGGCCTGCCCGCGGAGACTTCCTGCCCGGGCGGGCCCAGCCCTCAACCTCGCGCCCAGCACGTGCTGGGTGCGTTCCCTGTGGAGCAACAGATGGCTGGAAATCGACTGACGGTGGAAGTGGCGCTGGTGGGGCCGCGCGCGGGGGAGACGTGTAGCCTCGCGGGCTTCGACTTCAATGCCGGTGTGGCGGAGGTGCCGAGACACGCAGCGACGGCCCTCCACATTCTCGGCAAGTACCACAACGCCTTCCCGAAGGACTCGCGCGAGCACGAGGAGGCGGAGCGGCAGTGGACGAAGTCGCTGGCGACGGCCGGTGAGAAGGCTGCCGGCGCGGCCGAAGCGAAGCTTGTGTCCGCGCTGGACGACGCGCGCGCGCACATCGACTCGCAGGGCGCCGAGCTGGAGCGCCTCCGGGCCGAACTGCGCGCCGCGCGTGAGGTGCCTGGCGAGCCGGTGATGGGGGCTCCGGTGTCCTTCGACCAACTGCCGTCCGGCGTGATGCGGACGGATGGCGAAGGTGACTCGGGGCCGACGAAGGCGAAGGCCAAGGGCGCCAAGGCCAAGGCGGAGTAGCCCGTGCCTCTGGACGCGACGCCGGGCGGGCCCGCCGCCGACTCGTACTCCACCCTGGTGGAGGCGGACGCCTACCACTCCGCGCGCGGACACAACGCGGAGTGGGCGGCGGCCTCGGTAGAGGCGCGGGAGCGCGTGCTGAAGTGGGCGACGCGCGTCCTCGACACCCACTACCGCTACCTGGGCGCGCGGGCGTCTGCCGCTCAGTCGCTGGCGTGGCCGCGCCGTGGCGTCGTCTTCGACGGGGCCACGGTGTCCGCCACCGCCATTCCGGCGCAGCTGCGGTGGGCGGTGGCCGAGTTCGCCTTCCGGCTTCTCCAGGAGGACTGGACGGCGGGCCTGGGCCCGGTGGTGGACGAGGGCGTCCAGGTGGGCCCGCTGAAGACGTCGAAGGAGACGCACGTCGCCATTCCGGCGGAGGTGGCGGCGCTGGTGTCTCCGTTGGTGGTGCCCCGGCTGGCGGGCCTGGGCAGCTTCCAGGTGGTGCGCGGGTGACTGCCCTGGCGGACAGGCTGGCGCGCAAGTCCCTCGCGCTGCTGGCGAAGTACGGCCAGGCGGCGTCCCTCACCCGGCGGACGGTGGGGGAGTACGACGTGGCCACGTCCACGCGCACCTCGTCCTCCGTCAGCTACCCTTTGAAGGTGCTGGTGCAGTCGGACTCCGGGCAGGACAAGGAGGGCGATTCGCTGCAGGAGGGCACCGCGGTGCGCGCCGCGCGCCGCAAGCTGCTGGTGGGTGCCCACGGGCTGCCGGTGGTGCCAGGCCCCGGAGACGAGGTGGGCCCGCTGGAGGGGCGCACCTGGCGCGTGCTGGCGGTGGACCCGCCGGTGCAACTGGGCGGCACGCCCATTCTCTTCACCCTGCGGGTGGCCTCGGCATGAGTCTGCGCGACACGGACAGGAAGGTGCGCAAGGGCGCCAGCTTCTCGCGCCAGGTGGAAGCCTTCGCGAAGGCGACGAAGGAGCGCGCCAACGTCGTGGTGCGGAAGACGGCCCTGGGACTCTTGGCCAACATCGTGGAGTCGTCGCCGGTGGACACCGGGCAATTCCGCGGCAACTGGCAGGTGGGCATTGGCGCGCGCCCGTCTGGCACCACGGAGACGGAGGACAAGGACGGCAGCGGCGTCGTCACCGCCGCGGCTTCGCAGCTCGAGGCCGCGAAGCTGGGCGACACCGTCTACCTCACCAACAATCTGCCTCAGGGGCGGCGGCTGGAGTTCGGCCACTCCGCCCAGGCTCCGAACGGCATGGTGCGCGTCGCCCTCGCCAACCATCGGGAGATTCTGGGCGAGGCAGTGAAGGACGCGAAGGAGGGCGGTGGCACGTGAGCGCCGTCCACCTCGAAATCAAACAGGCGTTGGAGCTGCGCGTGGCCGAGGTGCTGGGCCCCGTGGTGGGCATGGCCCAGGTGGCCTTCCCCAACGAGGCCTTCACCCCCACGGCGGGCACGCCCTGGGCGCGCGTCCACCACCTGTGGGCGCGCACTGCCCCGGGCACGGTGGGCGTGGACGGCTACACGCGCCGCCCCGGCGTCTTCCAAGTGTCGCTGCACTTCCCCTTCGGCACCGGGGAGAAGGCCGCCGTCACCGCCGCTCAGGCGGTGGTGGACGGCTTCAAACCGGGCACCTCGCTGCCGCGCGGAGACACCACCGTCCGCGTGCAGTCCGCCTCCCTCGCCCCGGGACTCCGGGACGAGGAGTGGTGGGTGGTGCCCGTCAGCGTCTGGTGGCTGGTGCACTCGGTGGGTTGAGTCGCGTCGCGCGACAGGAGTACTCGCATGGCTTCTTCAGCTTCAGGACAGCGCACCGCGCTGCGCTTCACCCCGGAGGGCGACTACGGCGTCCCTGCCAGCACCACGTACCAGGCGCTGCGCTTCACCGGCACCAGCCTCAACATGCCGAAGGAGACGTACCAGTCGAACGAGATTCGGGCGGACAGGCAGACGGCGGACTTGCGCCACGGCATGCGCACCGCCGCCGGTGACGTCTCCTTCGAGCTCTCCCGGGGCACCTTCGACGAGCTCCTCTCCGGGGCCCTGTCCGGCACCTGGGAGGCGGTGACGACGGGCGCGGTGTCGCTGGAGGCCGACGCGGACGACGAGTCCTTCGTCCGCGCCACCGGCAGCTTCCTCGCGGACGGCTTCCTGCCGGGCGACGAGGTGGTCGCCACCGGCTTCGCCACCGCGGGCAACAACGGCCGCGCCAAGGTGGTGGCCGTCACCGCCCTGTCCCTCACCGTGGACAAGGCCCTCGTCGCCGACGCGGCCGCCGCCGGGCGCACCGTCGCGCTGGTGGGCCGGCGCCTCAAGAATGGCGTGGCGCTGAAGACGTACAGCTTCGAGCGCGCCTTCGAGGACATCGGCCAGTACCTGCTGTACCGGGGGCTCGCCATCAACGGGATGAAGCTGTCCGTGAAGCCCGGCGAAATCGTCACCGGCAGCGTCACGCTGTTGGGCAAGGACATGGTGCAGGCCACTGTGTCCCACGCCACCACGCTGACTCCGGCAGGCACGTCCAGCCCCTTCGATGCCTTCACCGGCTCCATTCGTGAGGGCGGCGCGGTGGTGGCCAACGTCACCGGCGTGGAGCTCGACGTCACCAACGGGCGCACCACCCAGGGCGTCATCGGCGAGCGCTCGCCGACGGAGGTCCACGAGGGCGGAATCACGGTGTCCGGCTCGCTGACGGCGTACTTCCAGGACGCCGCGCTCCTCAACCGCTTCATCAACGAGGAGGAGTCCAACCTCGAGGTGGTGCTGGTGGACGTCAACGGCGTGGACTTCCACCGGTGGTACCTGCCGCGCGTCAAGTACACCACGGGCGACTTGGACAACCCGAAGGAGGGGCCCGTCGTCCTCTCCATGTCCTTCACGGCCCTCGTGGACGACGTCTCGGGTG
>NZ_JAJVKW010000030.1 GCF_024198255.1 Myxococcus guangdongensis | reverse complement strand
GCGCGACGGGGTCGGTCAGTTGCCCGGTGACGGCAACGACCTGCACCGCGACGAATGGCTCGGGTGTGACGTGCGACGGCACCTTCTATGCCTGTCCTTCACCGCCGGCGTGTTCAGACTTGCCCTTGTGCCGCGATCTCCACCAGACGGAGTGCCCCCCCCGCAGCACTGTCACCGCCTGCTGCTCTGCCACCGGTGTCACGAGATCCTGCGCGTGCAATCGACTCTGGATCTGTCCCATTAGTTAGCGCGGGCCCAGATGATTCGCTGCCAGGGCGGACGAGGAGGCTCGTCAGGTCCGGCACGCTCTGTGCTCACCCGCCAGCTCATGGACGACTGGAGCAGGCGGGTGGCGCTCGCGCAGGGACTGGCGGCGGTGGAGAGGGAACTGCAGCAGGCCGTCGCGGGACGGGACGGCAGTCCCGAGGCGAGGACGCGCTACATGCGCGCGCGTGTGGCGTACGTGCAGATGGAGACGATCGCCTTGAGGATGCTCTGCCCGGCCCAGGGACGACGAGACGCTTCCATGCAGGCTGATGGATTGCGTCCGCGTCGCCGCTGACGCTACCGGGAATGGAGCGCTTCCCCTTCACGCCAGACTACGGCGCGCAGCAGCAGGCACAGCCACGCATCCTGAAGGCCCAGTTCGGTGACGGGTACGCCCAGCGTGCGGAGGACGGTCTGCGTGCCACCCTCCAGCGCTGGGCGCTCCAGTTCAACACTCGGAGGAAGGCGGAGGCGGACGCCATTGATGCGTTCCTCCTCGCCCACCGAGGAACGCTGCCCTTCGAGTTCGTCGCGCCCACGAGCGCGTGGGCTGTCACGGGGTTCCGCTTCGGCACGGGGGATGGGGCGCGCACGCAGTTCCTGCTCGAGCGGCCGCTCGCGCCCGGCGCTGCGGAGCTCGTGCCGGCGACGGGGCGGGGCGCACCACCCGTCCTCTACCTGGACGGGGCTCCGCTCGTCGCCGGGGCGGACTACGTGCTCTCCTCCTCGGGGCTCGTCACCTTCGCTGTGCCCCCAACGGCAGGTGCGGCGCTCACCTTCACCGGGGCCGGAGAGCGAGTCCTCCGCGTCGTCTGCGAGAGCTGGTCCACCACCGTGAAGGGCTTCAACGCGCACGACGTCAGCGCCGAGTTCCACGAGGTGGCTGGGTAGGGGCTGCCCGGGCGGAGTACCTCTCGGGTGGTATTCCCCGCCCCGGGTGGGTGGTGGTTGCCTCTCTTACCTGGCGCTCCTCGTAATGCGAGGGTCCGCGCCGGCCTGCGAGAGCAGCGCTCAACCCTTGGGGGAAGTCCATGGCTGTCCAGTACGACCCGAACATCATCCAGGCGCACGCCGAGGCACTCTACGCACAAGCGAAGGGACTCGTCGTGCGCAGTGCCTTCGCTGGCTTCGCCTTCGGCGCACTCATTGGATTCGTCACCGGCGGGAAGGATTCGGGGCCCATCCTGGCCGTGGTTGGAGGAGTCGTCCTGGCCATCATCGGCGTGTCCATGGCGCGAAGTCGCGCCTTCGCGCTCCAGCTCCAGGCGCAGTCGGCGCTGTGCAACGTGGCCATCGAGGCGAACACCCGTCGGGCTGCCGACGCGGCGCTGGCTGCTGCTCGCCCGGCCGCAGACGCGCAGCTCTCGCAGGTGGGGTGAGCGGACGCAGTCCCCGTCTGCAATGAAGACAGGGGGCATGAACCTCCTTGCCCCCGTCGTGGGACTCCTTCTCGCTGCTGCCCTGGCTTCGACGCCGAGCTCCCGGGGCTGCCGGTGAGCATCGCCGAGGACATCCAGACGCTGGCGCCTGGCGCCTTGGTGGAGCTCTTCATCCTGGATGCGAGCGGACTCCCAGGGGGCGGCATCAGCTACTTCCACGCGGGCACCAACGGCCTGGGCGGGCCCGTGGTGTGGCAGGGGGCGTCGTACCAGCCCTGGCCCGTGCAGGCCCGTGGCTTCGAGAGGTCGGGCACCGGGCGCCTGCCCCGGCCGACCCTCACCATGGCCAACCTCCTCGGCACTCTGGGGGCCCTGGCGCGCGACACCAACGACCTGCTCGGCGCGTGCGTCATCCGCAAGCGCACCTTCGCGCGCTACCTGGACGCGGTGAACTTCCCCGGCGGCGTCAACCCCACCGCGAGCCCGTCCGAGGGATTCCCCGACGACGAGTTCGCGGTGGACGCGAAGACGACCGAGAACAAGCACCTCATCGAGTTCACCCTCGCGGCGCGGTGTGACCTTGAGGGTGTGCGCATCCCCCTTCGCGTCATCACCCAGATGTGCGGGTGGCAATACCGCGGCGAGGGGTGTGGGTACGCGGGTCCGCCCGTTGCGAAGGCAGACGACACGTCGACGGCGGATCCGGGGCAGGACAGATGCGGGAAGCGCCTTTCGAGCTGCAAGACCCGATTCGGGGCGACGGCGGTGCTTCCTTACGGAGGATTCCCTGGGGTTGGGCTACTGCGATGAACTCGGTCTGAATGGAATGACCATTGCGACGCAGTGGGCGCTACCTTCCTTGCGAAAGCAGGCGAGTAGATTGAGGCGCCCGGAGATGCTCACCTGCTTCAAATGGCACCAGCAAGTTGACGCCAATGTCTCGCGCACTCGTCGCGAGCGCGGTATACGCGGTTAGCATGTGGTTGATGCGGTCTCGTAGTATTGCGGTTTGTTCGAGGACATAACCTGCACGGCTGTCGTTCATGAGAGAGGCAGCCTGTTCGCAGTCGGCAATAAAGCGAGGGAGATCGCGAACGAGCTTGTGAACAGCCTCGTCCATGATTCTCGAAATCGGCATGCACTGCTCCGGTGTGACGCAGTCGGGGAGGTAGCGAAAAACCTCGCAGCCCGCTTGGATAATGTCTCGATGGAGCTGCAATTCAGATGGAGCGGCCTTGTCGAAATTGTGTAGTATGTGCTTGATTATGTGGATCGCAGTGGTTGACTCTGAGCGCCAAGGGGAAAGTTGCCCCATCGTGAGAGCTAGTGCTTTGTTGGTAATGTTCGAAAGACTTGTCAGTCTCTCCTGCTCCATGCGCATCGTCGCAAGGTGCTGTCTATGAGTCCTGATTCTGCGAGTGATGTATGCGGCCGGGAAAGACAGCGCGATTAGGGATGATGATGCGGCGATGCCCACGATGATTTGGGGGGACGCATCTCTTAGGACAGAGAAAATGGCCGCCGCGTTGGCCGCCATGGTCGCCAAGGCAGTCGCGGTCTCCTGCCATCCATGAGGCTTTCTGTTAGGGACTGGTGATATGGGAGGCAAGGGGAGTTGTGACATGGGGCGCTCTGGTTGACTTAGTCCGGCAGGTGCTTGCTCGATGTTTGACGGATGCTCACTGCCGCCAGTCTATAGGGGTTCCAGCGTGCGCCGAAAGTCCGCTGCAATATTGACCTATCGGTGAGTGGGGCGGTCCTGCTGAACGAACTGGATTTTCATTTCCTGGGAGAAGTTTGCGAAAGTGGCAAGGACCTCCGTCACTGCATCAATTGTTACTGTGCCGCCTGCATCCTTGATGACAGGCCCAACCCATTGCCGCAAGTCGACGTCCCACCTGAGATCGATGGGGATGTAGCGGTTGTCCGGCACTTTGAGGCTGTACATGTGCCAGCCTTTGTCCTCGAGGTAGACAACCTGTTCTCCCTCAAGACCGGCCGGGTCCGCGCCGGGCATTCGCAGAACGATTGCAAGAGGTCTAGACTTGTCCCGTTCGATTGAGAACCCGTGGCGCTTGTCGAGCTTCAGGATGGCGTGTAGCAGTTCGTCCGCACTGCTCCGCATTGCGTCTCTCATCAACCCTGGGAGGGTGTTTGTATCGACGCATCCCATGAGTCGCAGGGCCGTCAACGAATTATATGGCGATGGCATAGATGGTCCTTGGCAGTTCCGCCTGTGTATGCGCTAGCGCCACAAAGGTCCAGATGCCGGGCCTGAACGAAGGTGTAGGGCCAGTCAGCCGTTGACTGAATGTTGGGTTCTCATCAATTGGGGTGTCGTATTCCCTGGTCGGGACTTCCGGACCGAGTCCTTTCGTCGAGCGAAGAAGGACGGAGTGATCTTTTGCACGTTCAGGAGCCCGCACGTGCTGCCTCGCACTGCCTTCGACTTCCCCACTTCCGTCGGCGTTGCCGCAGTTGCCCATGCGAGTGCAGAGTCTCCCCGCGAGTCCTGCGGCTTGGTGTTGCGGATCGCGAGTGAGCTGACGTACCGGCCCTGTCGGAACCTCGCCGAGGGGCAAGCCCACTTCCACCTGGCGCCCGAGGACTTCGCGAGGGCCGAGGCCGAGGGCGAAGTGGTGGCGGTTGTCCACTCCCACCCCAACGCGTCCCCAGAGCCGAGCGAGGCGGACCGCGTGATGTGCGAGCGCTGGGGGCTGCCCTGGCTCATCGTCAACGTGCCGGTGGGGCACTGGCAGGTGCTGGTGCCCAGCGGCTACCGCGCGCCCCTGGTGGGCCGGCCCTTCAGCCACGGCGTCCTGGACTGCTTCTCCCTCATCCGCGACTACTTCGCCGAGGTGGTGGGCCTCGAACTGCCAGACTTCGAGCGGCCCGACGACTGGTGGCTGAAGGGCGGCAATCTCTACCTGGAGGGGTACGAGCGCGCGGGCTTCGTGGACGTGACGGGTGCTCCACTGCGCGAGCACGACGTCCTCCTCATGCAGCTGCGCGCGTCCGTGCCCAACCACGCGGGTGTCTACCTGGGGGCGGACGTCGTCCTCCACCACCTCCAGAACTCTCTGTCCAAGAGGGAGACGTACAGCGGCTTCTGGGCACGGGTGACTCGGAAGGTTGTGCGGCACCGCAGCCTATGCTGACGACGGTGGTGCTCGGCGGGCCCCTGGGGGCGCGCTTCGGGCGTGAGTGGAAGCTGGAGCTGGGCGTGCCCTCGCCCGCGGAGGCGGTGCGCGCCCTCTCCGCAGTGTGCGAGGGCTTCGGCCGCTACCTCGTGGAGAACAGCGCGCCCGGCTTCCACGTCCTCGTCGGCGAGCGGGACGTCGGCGCGCAGGAGCTGGGCGTCGCCAAGGGGGAGCGCATCACCATCCTCCCGGCCCTCGCGGGCTCGAAGCAGGCGGGCGTCCTCCAGGTGGTGCTGGGCGCTGTCCTCATCGCCGGTGGCGCGGTGCTCTCCGTCTACGACTACGGCACGGCCGGCGGGCAACTCATCGCCCTGGGCAGCAGCCTCATGGTGGGCGGCGCCGCGCAGCTCCTCTTCGGCCCGCCCCGCGCGACGGGCCCGCTGGAGAAGCCGGAGCACCAGCCGTCCTACGTCTTCAACGGCCCGGTGAATACGCTGGCCCAGGGCCACCCGGTGGCCCTCTGCTACGGGGAGATGGTGGTGGGTAGCTGCGTGGTGTCCGCCGGCATCATCACCGACTGGAGCGTGGGCGGCGGCTTCGGTGGGCCCGCGGGAGGCCAGACGGGGCCAGGCGGGCAGGGGGCGGTGGGCGGCGGGTGCCCGGCGCCGTGGGTGCCCATTCTCCTCTCGGACGGGCGCGAGGTGCCGGCGGGCGAGCTGCGCGTGGGCGCGTGGGTGCGCACCCAGGACGAGGTGACGTTGGCGTGGGGCGACTACCCCGTCACCCAGGCCGCGACGCTGGACGCGGACTGCCGGCGCCTGGTTCTGGAGGACGGGCGCGAGCTGGTGGCCACGTACAACCACCGGGTGCGCACGGAGGCCGACTGGGTGGAGCTGCGCCACCTCGAGCGGGGTGCGCGGCTGGTGGGTGAGAAGCCCGGGGTGGTGGCGCGGGTGGAGGAGGCGGGGCGCGGCCCCGTGGTGCTCCTCACCGTGGCCGGCGCGCACACCTACCAGACGCTCGGCGTCCTCTCCCACAACGTGAAGCGAGCGGACCCCGAGGAGCCGCACGAGGTGCCCAATGTCCCCTGAGAGGGGCGCGCTCCGCGGCGCGGGCGGCGAGTCGGGCGGGAAGGGCGGCTCGGGGGCGCAGCGCACGCCCACCGAGGCAGTCGACTCGCTGGTGTCCACCGCGTACGCGCGCGTGCTGGACGTCATTTGCGAGGGAGAAATCGAAGGGTTGCAGGGAGGGCTGAAGGGCGTCTACCTGGACGGAGTCCCGGTGGTGAACCCCAACGACTCCCCCAACTTTCGCGACGTCACCGCGTACGACGTGCCGGGGACGCAGGGGCAGGAGTACATCCCTGGCTTCAGCGCGGCCGAGGCGGAGACAGTCGTCAACGTGGAGGTGAAGGAGGGACTCCCCGCCATCCGCACGGTGCGGGACGCCGAGGTGGACGCGGTGCGCGTCACCGTGCAGGTGCCGCAGCTGACGTACCAGCACCCGGAGACGGGTGACTTGCAGCCCTTCACCGTCAAGCTTGCCATCGACGTGCAGTCGAATGGCGGCGGTTGGGTGGAGCAGGACCTGCAGGGCGCGGGCGTCATCCGCGGGAAGTGCACCAGCCCCTACGAGAGGGCGTACCGGATTGAGCTCTACGGCAGCCCGCCGTGGGACATCCGCGTGCGCCGCACGACGCCCGACGCGAACACGGTGGCCCTGCAGAACCGCACCTTCTGGAAGTCGTACACCACCGTGCTGGACGAGAAGCTGAGCTTCCCCAACACCGCGCTGGTGGCCCTCCAGGTGTCCGCGAAGCAATTCGGCAGCGTGCCGGCGCGCAGCTACCGCATTCGCGGCCTGAAGGTGCGGGTGCCCAGCAACTACAACCCGCAGACGCGCGAGTACTCGGGAACGTGGGACGGCACCTTCCACGTGGCGTGGACGGACAACCCAGCGTGGTGCCTCTACGACTTGCTGACGACGAAGCGCTACGGGCTGGGCCGCTACCTTGACGAGTCGCAGGTGGACAAGTGGGGCCTGTACACGGTGGCTCGCTACTGCGACGAGCTGGTGCCGGACGGGAAGGGCGGCCAGGAGCCGCGCTTCACCTGCAACCTCTACCTCCAGACGCAGGCGGACGCGTACCAGGTGGTGAGCAACCTGGCTTCCGTCTTCCGCGGCCTCGTCTACTGGGCCAGCGGCGCGGTGTATGTGGCCCAGGACGCGCCGCGCGACGCGGAGTACCTCTTCACCCCGGCCAACGTGGTGGACGGACTCTTCACGTACTCGGGCACCAGCCGTCGCGCGCGCCACACCGTCGCCCTCGTCACGTGGAATGACCCGGCCAACCACTACAAGGCCGCAGTGGAGTACGTGGCGGACGAGGACGGGCTGCGCGACTACGGCTACAACCCCACGGACGTGGTGGCCCTGGGCTGCACCTCGCGCGGGCAGGCCCAGCGCGTGGGCCGCTGGCTGCTGCACACCGAGAGGCTGGAGACGGAGACGGTGGTCTTCAGGACGGGTCTGGAGGGTGCGCTGCGCAACCCCGGCGCGGTGGTGAAGGTGGCGGACCCGACGCGCGCGGGCCGGCGCTGGGGCGGCCGCGTGGTGGAGGCCTCGGACTCGCGCGTGGAGCTGGACTCGGACGTCCACCTCGAGGCGGGGCACACGTACTCCCTCTCCGTGGTGCTGCCGGACGGCAAGGTGGAGGAGCGCCCGGTGGCGCCGCTGGCCCCCGCGCCGTACCGCGCGCTGACGCTGGCGACGCCTTTCTCCGCCGCGCCCGTGCCCCAGGCCGTCTGGGTGTTGGCCGCGAATGACTTGGTGCCCACCCCGTGGCGCGTGCTGTCCGTCGCCGAGGTGGAGCCGCACGTGTACGAGGTGACGGCCCTGGCGCACCACCCCGGGAAGTACGCGGCCGTCGAGCAGGGTGTGCAGTTGCAGCCCCTGCCCACCTCCGCGCTGCCCTCCTCGTCGCCGCCGCAGGGGCTGGCCCTGGGCGAGGGACTCTACAAGACGACCAACGGCGGCCTGAAGGTGTCCCTCAACGCGCGGTGGACACAGCACCCGGGGGCCACCGCCTACGTGGTGCGCTGGCGGCTGTCCGAGGGCAACTGGAGCTCCGAGGAGCGGGTCGAGACGCACTACTGGGAGCTTCAGGACATCCCCCCGGGGCCCTACCGCGTCCAGGTGGCCACGGTGCTGGGCGGCGGCTTCGTCACCTCCTTCGCGGAGTCGGCGCACACCGTGTTGGGCAAGGCGGCTCCGCCCTCGGACGTGGCGGGCTTCGCCTACGCCCTCAACGGCAACACGGCCACCCTGCGGTGGGTGGAAATCCCGGACTTGGACAGGGACATGTACGAGCTGCGCCACGGCGGCGGCAGCTGGGAGACGGCGTCCCTCATCGCCAAGGTGCGCGCCACCTCCTTCGAGTGGGCGCTGCCCTTCGTCGGCGTCAGCGTCGTGCGCCTCAAGGCGGTCGACTCCTCCGGCAACTACTCCACCCACGCGGCCAGTGTCTCCGTCGTGTCCACGCCCACGGTGCCGTCCTTCATCACCATGACGGTGTCGGACGAGCCGCCCCCCTGACAAGGACGCCATGCGCTCGCGTGAAAGTGAATACCTGGGAGGGGTGTACGACGATGGCGTGACGGGGCAGCCTCGCCCGCGCATCGTCAAGGCGAAGCAGTTCACCATCGAGTGGGCGCACGAGGAGGCGCGTCCACTGCACCTGCTAGCGGGCTACACCGTCGTCGTCTACACGGGGGACGACCCCAACGACACCGACTCGTACCTGGTGGAGCCCGTCCGCGTGGGGCCCACGGAGCGCCGGGTGGTGGTGACGCTGCGGCCGAAGACGTCCGTGTCGGTGCAGGCCGCGGTGCAGACGCGCTACACCAGTGGCGCCGAGGGCAGCTGGCGCGTGCTGGGTGGCGCCGTCATTGCTGACCCGGACACCGTCACCGTGGCGACGGAGACGCTGTCCAACGTGCCGGACGGCAGCGTCGTCAGCAAGCTGCTGGCCCCCGAGGCGGTGACGGCGCCGAAGGTGGCGCCGGCCGCCATCGCCACGCAGCACCTGCTGCTGCCGCCCTCGGACAACCTGGTGCCCAACGGCTACTCGGAGGCGGGCACCGCGGCGCTGGGCCTGTCCCCCGAGGGTGACTTCCTGGTGGAGGACGTGGCCAACGCGCGCGAGGGGCGCTGGTGCCGGCGCGTGCCCCTCAACGCGCCTGGGTACCGCACCGCGGTGTGGACGAAGAGAATCCCGTGCTCGGTGGGGGACGAGTTCTTCGCCGAGTCCTGGGTGAAGGCGTCTGCGCCCCTCACCAGCAACTACGGCGGCGCCCTCTACCTCTTCTGGACGGACGCCTCGGGCAACTACGCGGGCGCCAACACGTCCACGCCCCTCAACGGCGTCTCCACCAGCTACCAGCGCTTCAAGGTGAAGGGGGTGTGCCCCGCGGGCTGCACCGGCGTCCTCTTCGTCTGGGAAATCAACGCGGGCCCCTCGGACGTGGGCAAGGCCGTGTACCTGGACGCCCTCAGCCTGCGGCGCTCGGTGACGTTCGACTTGCTGTCCGCCAACACGTTGCAGACGTCCAACTACGCGGAGGACGGCAACGGCATCCCCGTCGCGGGCGCGAAGCTCGACAACGTCGGCGTGGCGCTGAAGGTCGCCAGTCAGAACCTCCAGGTGGGCCGCTACCCGCTCGAGGCGCTCTTCTACAAGGGGCTCGTGAGTCTCGACGGGCCGGGGCCCGGCAACCGCTGCTTCTACCGGGGCAACAACCAGGGGGCGGTGCGCGGAGGCGCGCCCAACATCGACAGTCTGCGGGTGGAGTGCGCGGACAACATCACCACGTCCACGCTGTCCTGGGCCACCTGGCAGCTCTTCCTCCAGCCCCAGGCGCTGGACGACAACCTGGACGGACTGCGCTACGCGCGCGTCGAGTTGTGGGTGCGGCCGACGGCCGGGAGTGCCTACCGCCAGCAGGTGCTGCACGTCGCGCTCACCGACAGGGTGTACCAGGACGCTGCCGAGTCCTCGGCCAACAACCAGGCGCGGGCATCCCTCCAGTACATGTTCGCCGGCTCCGTCACGGCCCTCTCCTCGACGACGACGTCCGTCTGGTACTTGCTGGTGTCCATCGTCAACGCGTACGGGCCCAGCGCCGCGAAGTGGTTCACCCCCGTCACCATCCGCAACACGGCCCTCGGCAGCCAGTACGCCTCCCCCGTCGGCGCGGGCACCCCGGACGGTGGTGGCGGCGGCGGCGGCGGAGACGACACGCGGCCGTGCCCGGCGCCATGGGAGCCCATCCTCATGGCGGATGGGATGGAGCTGCGCGCGGACGCGGTGCGGCCGGGCATGCAGGTACTCACCCAGCACGACGAGACGTTGTTGTGGGACGTGTACACGGTGACGGCGGCGCGGCCGACCCGGGCCCAGCGTCTGCGCCTGGTGCTGGAGGATGGGCGAGAGGTGGTGGCCTCTGAGGGGCACCGCTTCTTCCTGGAGGCGCGGGGCTGGACACCGCTGTCCGCGCTGCTTCCGGGAGACACCATCCACGGGGTGAAGCCCGGCCGCGTGCAGCGGGTGGAGGAAGCAGGGGAGGGCGACGTCGTGCAGCTCACCGTCCACGGGGCACGCACGTACAACGTGCAGGGGCTCCTGTCTCACAACATCAAGGCCCGCGAGTAGCGCGCCTGGAGACGCCATGTCACTGACGCCCGAAGAGGTGTACCAGCGCAATGCAATCGAGGCCCGCCGGCGCGACGTGACGTGCCAACTTGCGCGCGTGCGCGGCCAGCAGGACGCGGCCGCCTCGGCCTCGCGCCACTTCGCCTCCGTTGGCCAGGCGCTCCAGGTGGAGCGCGCGGGGCTGGAGGGCGAGCTGCAGGTGTTGCAGGCCGGGGGAGGGGGACTCACCGACGACTGGGGCAAGTACTCCGCGCTCGAGCTGGCGGCCCAGGAGGAGCGCTACCCCGCGAAGTCCGCGGCCTACGACTGGCTGGTGGCCCACCCGACGGCCACCTTCCTGGAAGCGGCGGGCGAGCTCGAGCGACTCATGCTGGAGGCGCGCACCTCGGCGGGCCGGCCCTGGCCACTGCTGCGCGCGGACGGGCTGCTGCGCGAGTGGCAGGCCAACGCCTTCGCGCGAGGACTCGTCCCCGGCAACACGTGGGAGGTGTTCCGGGGCTACCTCCTCTCCATCGGGAAGGACGCGGCCCTCGGCGGCATGGTGTGAGGGCGGCTACCGTTGCGGGTGTCCGCATCCAGGGCATGAACGTGCTTCGCGGCTCACGATGCGTTTACAGGCTTTGCATGGTGCGAGCGAGGAGCCGAGTTGGTACCGAATGATGTCTGCTGTCCTGCGTCCCGCGAATGCCCCGACGCCCAAAGAAAGGACTGTCGAGGCCAGCCCGGACGTTGACTGAATGACGGCGCTCAGCTTCGTGAAAAATCTGATGGAGCCCGGTCCCTCTGCGTCAATCGGATTCAAATAGAACCCCAACCCAAGACCGATGCCCAGGATGCCAATGAATATGGCACCTCCAATGATGCTTGCGATGAACCCTCTGACCCCGTGATTCGGCTGCAATGAGACCTCCTAGGGAGTCGGCGGTAAGCCGATTCCCTAGGTTGAGCACACTGCTGGGCTTGCCTCAATAGGTAGTGTGTGACGCGGAGTTGTTGGTGAGTTGTGTGTTGTTGAAAAGCTGCTGCCACGGTGCATGAAATTCAGGAACATTCATGTCCGAGAATGATTGTTCCTGAATTGGGCGTTTTGCTGCCTGGGCGGGCATCTACGCCAATGTGCTGCGTGCGTCCATGCGTCGACTGAGACGAACTGGCAAGGAGTCGCTCCAGCAAGGCCAGCGCTCCTCGTGCGCCGAGTGCTTCAACTGCGGTCGCCTCCGCGGCGCGGTATCGCTCACGGGCGGCGGTCAGCCGCGTCCATGCGCTGAGACTCCCGTCCATCTGCGAGACGGCCTCCACATAGCCCGCCTCCGCCTTCACCAAGCGCTGTGCGAGCGCCTCCCGCTGTGCCGTGTCCATGCTGGGCGGACGGAAGAGCACGTGCCGTGCCGGCGCCGGAAGGCGTCCTCGTCCGCACGGACGATGCCGGCCATGTCCCCCGCCGCCTCCCCCCGCCCCAGCCTTCGAGAAGACTTCGCCCGGCACGGCGAGAAGCTGGAGGCCGTTGCCGCGCGCGCCGACGAAGCGAAGCGTACGTCCGAGAAGTACGCCATCGACACGCACCGCCTCATCGAGTCCATGCGCGAGGAGCTGCGCGCCCTGGCCGAGCGCATGGCGACGGCGGAGCAGGTGCGGCGCATTGAAGAGCACGTGCGCCGGGTGGACGAGCGCGTGGACAGCGTGGACAGGCGCGTCACCGCGCAGACGTCCGTTGTCGAGGCGGTGCCCAAGCTCGTCGAGCGCATGGACGAGCTCAAGAAGCAGCTCGGAGAGCAGGACACGTTGGTGAAGTCCATCCCGGACCTGTCCGCGCGAATGACGAGCGGAGAGCACCGCGCTTCCCATATCGCCGGGGCCCTCTGGGTGGTGGGCGCCCTCGTCGCGCTGCTCGGGCTGGCCGGGCTGCGGGAGCTCGGCCGCTGGTTCGTCCAGGTGGCACCGCCCGCGCCGGCGCTCCACCAGGAAGAGCCGGCCCTTCCTTCCCGCCGTCGCCAGTGACTTCCCCGCAGGCTCAGGAGCACGTCGTGTCCCAGCGCAACGCCTTCGTCGTCGCCGTCCTCTCGCAGATGCACACGCCCTACCGGTGGGGAGGCAAGGGCGAGCTGGACCGCGTCGCCAACAAGCGCGTCTTCGACTGCTCCGGACTCGTCACCTGGGCGCTGCGCGAGGTGGGTGGCCCGGACTGGCGGTACTCCCACAACACCGACGTGCTGCTGGCCCAGTGCCTCGCCGTGCCGAAGGAGGAGCTGCTCCCCGGCGACCTGGTGCTGTACCACCGCAAGGGCGACCCCACCGACGCAGAGCACGTCATGGTGCACGTCGGCGGAGGCGTCGTGGTGGGCGCCTCCGGAGGTGGGAGCACCACCCGGACGTTGGCCGACGCCGCCAAGGCCAACGCGTGCGTGAAGGTGTTCGGCAGCCTCGACTACCGCGCGCGGCGCATGGGCCTGCGTCGCCTGCCGTTCCGCACGTGAGCGCCATGGCCTGTCGAGCCGTCTGCCTGCTCTTCGGCCACCGCTACGTCCCCGACGTAGACGTGCCGGCCGGGCGCCCCCTCTCGGCGGCCACGCGCTTCCGCCTTCGCTGCGCCCGGTGCACCTGGCGCGGCGCCTGGCGTCCCGTCTCTTCCTCGCAGTCCCACTCGTAGCCCAAGGAGTCCAACCGCATGAAGAAGCTGTTCACTCTGGCCACCCTGCTCTTGGTGGCCCTCATCGCGCCGGCCGCGTTCGCTGACACCGGCAGCACGGCTGGCAGCGTCGCCAGCAGCATCCTCGTCGGCATTCTCACCAACCCCGATGTGGCGGTGCTGGTTGCCAGCCTCGTCGTCGGTGGCGTCGTCGCGCTGGCTCGCACCATCTGGAAGGACAAGGCGGAGGAGCGCTTGCACAGCGTCGGTTACGTCATCAACCTCGCCTACTACGCGGTCAACGACATGTCTCTTCGCACCGAGAACAAGGTGGACAACAAGGTCGCTGAGGCGCTGCGCATCTTCCGCGACCAGCTCGCGCTGAAGGGCTACGTGCCCACCGACCGCGAGGTCGCCCAGGCGAAGGCGGCCTGGACGGCCATGCACGGCGCAGAGCTGACTGCGACGAAGGTGCAGGGGGCGGCGCTGACGGCCACACTCGGGGCCATCGGCAGCACGGCCGCGCTGGCCCCGGTGGTGGCGGCGGTCCCTCAGACGCCCCGCGGCGCGCAGTAGCCGCGGGGCTCGACAGGGTACTCAGCGACGTGCCCGTGCGCACCGGCTACCTCGAAGCCCAGGCCGGCACGTCCAGCCTCTCTGGCTGGTACGCGCGACTCGAGGTAGGGGCCCGGCTCCGTCCGGACCTTGGACTCTTCGGATTCACGGAGGCGAACAAGTGCGAGCGGATGGCAGGCGTTGGCGCCCGCTGGACGTTCGGACTGTGATGTATGCGGCCCGTTCCTGACTCCTGGGACGGGCTGTTTCGCTCACCCGAAAAGGGTGGACACGGTTTCCAGTGTCACTGTTTACGGCGAAGGGACGTCCTATCCGAACTTGGTTGGGACGTGTTGGGTGTCTAGACCGCACACTGTCCCTCTGCCTCCGCTCTTCCTGCTCTCCGAGCCGGAGGGCGCGAAGCATAACCTCCCCGCAGCTGCCCGGCACCCTTGCGCAGGACGGTGTTGGAGTGCCGCAAACCAGCGGACATAGAGTCGGGTGCCGACCGAATGTCGCACGACGGTGGATAGACGGTGCAATAGCGCTGGACTACGTCCAGAATGACCCATTGAGATCGACCCAGGGCATCTATAAAACGCAGATTCTCAAGGCCAATTCCACTTGGGGAGTTGCGGAACATGGGGGTGCTGATGAAGCGAGTGCCAGATCACAACGGCGACGGAATCATCCCGCCGTACTCCGCAGCAGATCCAGCGGTGCCAGGCAGTCGCTCCCCGTATTCCACTGAGTGGGATGAAGTCATCCAACGCTTCGCGACGTCAGATCGACGCGTCGAGATTCTCCTTGGCCTTGTGGCGTACCGGGAGGCAATTCGGGGTATTGGGATCGTGGATGGCTTCCAGTGGCTGACTGGGAGTTTCGTTGAACAGATTCCGCGTGAGCCCGGGGATGTGGACGTCGTTACGTTCTTCCATGTGCCACCAGGGCTCGATTCCACGGCAGCTCGGCCATTGTTCGACAGTCGGTGCGCCAAGGCACAGTATCATTGCGATGCATATCCGGTTCCGCTGAGCTATCCTCCAGGCCCCAATGCACCATCGCATACTCAGGCCGTGGTGTCCCTGGTGGACCAAACGACCTATTGGTACGGACTCTTCTCCCACCGGCGTATCACCTCTGCCTGGAAAGGGTTCGTGCAACTCCCCCTGACCTCGGGCGAAAAAGATGCTGCCGCTCGAGATATGCTCTTGGCGCTTCGTGCGGAGAAGCAGAGGAAGGCAGGATGAGTCGGTCAGCCCGAAAGACTTTTCTCTCAGTGGAGCATTCGGCAACGCGCTCACTTCTGGAGCGCCTTGGGCCGGGCCAGTTCATCGAGCGTATTGGGCTTGAGTCTCGCCTGGATGCAATCAGCGAGGAACTGGAGCAACTTGCGAATGTCCCAGAGCCGGTGAGGTCGGCCGTCTACTTCGACGGTAGTCCTGTGATTGCTCAAGAGGCCATCGACGCATCGTTCGCCGTTGAAGCAGTTTCCTGCCTCCAGGAGATTGTTGAGAAAGTGGGCGTGTCATCTGTCCGAGGTGCCCAAAGCCGGGACTTTCGGCTCCGGATCTCGGGTGTCACACGCGGTTCCTTCGGTTTCGAGTTCACTCAGGCAGACGAGGATGCTCTTGGTCTGCGGCGGATGAAGACTGCGATGGATGAAACGTCCACGGTCCTCCAGCAACTGACCGCCGAGGAAGATGCTTTTGAGGAGTTCATGGCCGAGGCGGACCCTCGTGTGCTCAAGTCACTTCACAAGTTCGTGAAGGTGCTGGCGAACTCGGATGCAACTATTCGGTACGTTGGTGGCGAGAGCGAGGTTTCGGTCAGAAAGGACCACGTCTACCGTGCTTTTGGCTGGATGGAGGAGACAGAGCCAGCGGTTGACGAAGACGACATCCCCGGAACTCTCAATGGATTCCTGGCAAGCTCCAAGCAGTTCGAAGTTCTCGCCAGCACAGGCGTTCTCTACAGAGGGAGATTCGGGGCACTCGTGACTGACGATGACTTAGCGCGTTTCGCGTTCAAACCCTGCATCGCCCGAATCAAGACGACGACTGTTACGCGCCCTGGTCGACCGCTAAAGAAGAGTCATCTTCTTGTGAGTTTGAGCCCGCCGAGAGTACCTGTTGGACAGTAGCAGCAGAGCACATTTCCTGACGTTCTGTTCAGTCCTTGTGACTTGCGGCCGCTCGACGAGCGGCATGGTCAGGGGGCTTGTTTGCAGACTGCGGGCGAGGAGTTCGAGAAGTGATGCTGCACAGAGGTGTCTGCGATGCGCTTGGATGCTGCACGTGGTGAAGTGTTGGCCCGCGCGGCCTGAGCCGCGCCTTTCCTAGGGCGCTGTCGTGAGGCTCCCGTCCTGCTGGACGCGGACGTGGAGCCCTCCGCGCCCCTCGCCCGACACGGAAACGGCGTAGGTGCGGCCCACCTCCAGCGGCGTGGAGGGCTGCACCTCCTCGAAGCCGTCGGGCACCACCCCGTACACGAGGCGTGCAGGCCCTGGTCCTCCCAGTCCGCCACGGGCGCGGATGGCCCACACCGGCGTCCCGTCCAGAAGGCTGACGCGGACGAGGTTGTACCGTGGCCCCTCGGGACGAGAGGGCTCGCGGATGACGAAGGCCGGGGAGGGGAGAGACTCCTCGGAGGAAGCGAGCTGCACGTGGAGGGGTGGCTCACAGGCGCCGGTGAGGGCGGCCACGAGCAGCACGGCGAGGAAGGGAAATCGTTGGAGGGCCATGGCTACGGAGCCCCCCGGCCCGCGCGGACCTCGAGCAGCGCCGCGTCGAGCTGCGCGGTGTAGTCCTCTCCCTCCAGGATGAAGGGGATGGACGCGTCCTCCAGGTGCCCCGACTTGAAGCCGAGCTCGAGCAGCTCCGCCTGCTGCTCCGGATTCATGTCCTCCCATGCCTTGCCCTCCCGCAGCGCCTTGAGGACGTTGTACCCGTCCCCGAAGAACTGCGCGACGAGGGCCTCGCTCATGTAGTCGGTGCCCCCGTTCTGGTGCTGCCAGACGTGCCCCACCTCGTGGACCAGCAAGTCGAGCTGCAGGGGTAGGTGCTTCTTCGGGATGTAGATGGTGTCCCCGTGGGTGAACGCCCGGCCGGAGAGGGAGAAGAGTCCCGCGCTGCCCTCCTTGATGCTGATGCGCGAGTAGTCGATGGAGTCTCCGTAGACGGTGCGGAGCGCGGAGACTTCGTCGTCCGTGAGGCTTCGGCGGACCGGCTCGAGGCCGAGCAGCGTCTGCACCGCGCTGATGGCGCGCCCGCCGAGGATGAGGGTGGCGTCCAGCGGTGTCTGGAGCCCCTTCACGAGGCCCAACCCGAGCTGGGTGAAGCCCTCGCGGAAGCGCCCCGTGAAGATGTTACCCAGGCCGCGGAAGACGGTGCCCACGGACTCCACGGTGTTGCGCAGCGTGCCGATGGTGGCCTCCACCGCGCCCGTCACCAGCCCGCCCACCGCGTCGGCGGCGCGGTTGATGGCACCGCCGATGGCCGCGCCGACTCGGGCGAAGAACCCCTTCTCCTTCGGCGCGCCCTCCGTGGGTGCCTTCGCGGTGTCGGCCGCACTGGGCTTGAGCTCGCCCGCCGTCGACAGCGCCGCGTCAGAAGGCACGAGCGCGCTGGTGGAGGACGCTCGCGCGGGGAAGGCCTCGATGAAGTTGTCGAGGCGCGTGGCGCGGGGAGTTGACTTCGTCTCAAGTGAAAGCCCGTCAGCTGGCTCTCGTAGGAGAGGGAGAAGAGGCGTGGTGCGTGTGCGAATGGGCTCCATGGTGGACTCCGGCTGAGGTGAGAGACAGGAAGGCGGACGCACAGCCTCTCGGCACAGCCCATGGGGCAGCACCGCGGCCAGGTCCGGGTGAAAGGCGCGTCAGAAGCCGCAGGTGTGGACGTTCCCCTCTGACCGGTACTTGCAGACGTCGCGCCCCCCGCACAGCGGGCGGCACGTGCCGCCGATGCCCTGAATGCAGTCGTCGCAGAAGCAGGACGTCATGTACCCCGAGGACGTCACGAAGGAAGAGCACAGCCCTCTAGGGGAGCCAGTGCTCGCCGCGCAGTTCTCGGCCATGAGGATTCCCAGGCTGCTGGCGCAGACGAAGTGGGTGGTGGGCCGAGTGGTGCGAGTCAAATCCGGCGCCATACAGATGCCGTCGGAGCCGATGCTGCCGCACATGCATGCCCCGGTGCCTTGTGCGTCGACCGTCTTGCACCGTCCGGCGCCGCACGGGACGACGACGACGCCCGCCTGGGCGTCGCAGCGCACCCAGGAGTCCCCCGCGCAGTGGCCATACTCGCTGACGCCCTGGCAGGGGCCGCCGATGCGCACGCAGGCCTCGCTGGCGGCGTCCGGCACGTAGCCGGCGGCGCACCCGCACACCTCGCCGGAGGCGGTGCAGGTGGAGTTGGAGGGACACGTGCCGCAGCTCCCACCGCAGCCGTCAGGCCCGCAGGACTTGCCCTGGCACTGGGGCACGCAGACGCAGGCGCCAGACGCCGAGCAGGTGGAGCCGGAGCCGCAGGTGCCGCACGTGCCCCCGCAGCCGTCCGGGCCGCACTGCCGGCCGTCACAGCGCGGGACGCATGCGCAGCGGCCGTCCGTGCAACTCTCGCCCGAGCTGCAGGTGCCACAGCTCCCGCCGCAGCCGTTGTCTCCGCACTCCTGGCCGGTGCAACTCGGCGTGCAGGAGGCTGGAGGCGTGCCGCCGTCGCGTGACGGGCTGCCAGCGTCCGCGCGCCCGTTGCTGCCCGCGTCCCCCTCGGAGGGGGGGGCCCGCGTCCGGCACAGGAGTCCCCCCGTCTCTGGGGGCGGATGGGCGCGGACGCCCATCGGGCTCCGCCTCCGTGGGTCCACAGGCGCTGAGGGTGAGGGCCGTGAGCAGAATGGGGAGCGTCAGTCGTACGAGGTGGGCGGGCATTGGCGCAGTCCTTCGGCGCGGCCCTGGGGAGAAGTTTCCGGCCGCGCAGTCACGCGGGCCATGAGCACGAGGCGTGCCGGGCCCACGACCCGCGGCGTCCTTGATGGATGAGCACCTCGTGGCTGAAGCTGGCGCCGGGGGTGGTCATGCGAGTGATTGGATGGTTGGCGGTGCTGCTGTTGGCTGGGTGCGCGAGCAGCGAGCACGCTGTCGCGTCGGACTTCACGGCAACGCTGCAAGATGACTCCGCGGAGGACTGCGCCCAGTCCGCAGGCGATGGCGATGAGGGGTGCTATGCCCCTTCCTGCAGCGATGACGAGTGCGGTCTCTTCCGATGCGAGGACCTTGCATCCCCGCCGTATGCCTTCCGCACAGCACCTGCCCGGAGCGCAGACGCGGCGACAGCGCGCATTCAGCGCTACTGGGGTGGAGCTGTGCCCCTACCGGGGCGCGAGGCGGTGTTCATCATCCCGTGGTACCGACGAGATGAGCTCCCGAGTGTCAAGGCAGCGAAGAAGGCCATCGCGGATTGGAAACGTCGCGAGAAGGAGCGCCACCACATCTTCCCGCGCGCCTTCGCGGATTACTTCCGAGGCGTCGGCATCGACATTCACCAGTACACGTTGCTCGTCGACGTTGCAGAGCACCGGCGGGTCCATGCGGGCAAGGATGGGGGACCGTGGAACCAGGACTGGTTCCGCTGGATTCAAGCGAACCAACTGCGCGCGACGCGTGCTGCCCACTTCCGGCATGGTGGAGCAATGGTTGAGCGGTATGGTCTCATCGGGGTGCCGATGACGTACTGGCAGCGGCTGGCACTCTCTGCAGCATCAGGAGAATGAATGCGCTACTTCGCGTTGACCCAGCGCCGTGTCGAACGGTCAAAGTGGACTGGTCGCTTCGACCTGGGACGGGAATGGGTTCTCCCCGGAGTGGAGTGCCCCACCTGTAAGGAGGCATGGGGTGGCGGTGGGTACGACTACCCGACGGTGGACCTCTCGACGCTACCGGAGCGGCGGGACTACGAGCGTGCTCGGTGTGTCCCCTGGGCTCAGTTCGTGACCCTTCGGCAGCGCGTGCTGCCCCTGGTTCCGGAAGGGCTCATCGTCGGGCCCGGTACGGGGTTCGGCGCCCTGACGGGAAAGGCCAGGGGGAAATTCGCGCCTGTAGTCATCCACGTGCCCTGGATGCTCCTCGTTCAGCCCGCTGTGGTCGGCAGGCTTGAGGGGCTGACGGGGGCTCTGCCTGCTCCCACACGACTGCGGGCGCGACCAGGTGTTGCCGACCTGGTGGAGCTTGAGGTGCGACCTGGGGGGAGTATTCGGGGCGCGGATTCCTACAAGCCCTGCAGGACCTGCGGACGTACAGACTTCGTGCTGCCACCCTTCGGCAAGCTGCGACTGGACGAGGTGCCCTCCGTCGATTTCGCCAGGGTCGGTCCGACTGTGGTGGCGGTGAGTGAGCGCGTCGTCGAGCGACTGGCGGAAGAGCTGGACGAGTCGGAGATTGTCGCCGTCGACATCACGGGCACGGCTCGCCGAGGAGCGGGCTCGCATTCCGCAGGCATCGACGTGTCGCCGTGATGCTCGACCGGGGCTGCTCGTAGGTTGCCAGCCTCGGCATGAGCGCATCGACTACTTGCTCGCGCCCACGGGGGCTCCCTGCTGGAGGGGCTACCGGAGTTCGTGCGTCGTCGTGACGGGTGCTGCTCCGTCGTCTGGTCCGCGCCAGTAGGGCTGCACCCAGATGAGCCTCCGCTCGCGGCGCTCGGTGCCGTGCGCCTGGCGCTTCCAGTGCCCGGAGACGCGCACGCGAACGACGAGCGGCTTCCCGGTGCCCTCGGACTCGGGAGGGCGCTCCACGGGAGGGACGTTGCGGCCCAGGATGATGCGGCGCTGCGGGTCCAGTTCCTTCAGCTTCGCGCGGAGCTTGTCGCGCTTCTCCCCCTTGGGGAGCTTCTCCATGCGCTCGCGGAGCTGCCGTGCTTCGCGGTTGTGCCACACCTCTTCCCGCACACCCCCGCTGGCCGAGTAGAGGGTGACGTTCATGGCCCAGTTCCAGAGAGCTCGCCAATCGCCGTGGGGGGCTTCGCCTGTCTTCGCCGCGTGCTCGGTGAGGGCGTCCTCCAGCATGCGCCCTTCCGGGAGCCCCACCGAGAAGAGGTTGAGCGTCCGAGCGCCGTCAGGACGCCGCGCCTCAACGCAGATGCGCCAGCAGCGCGCGGGCTCGGGCTCCTCAGCGAGGAGCATCCCCGTCACCGGCAGCGACGAGCCGTCGCCGTCGGGAAGTGTCAGCGCTGCCTCCAAGGGTACCCGCAGCAGCAGGCATGCGTGGGGAAGGTGGAGGTCGTCGGTGATGAGTCCGCGCAGCTCGGTGTGGCGCAGGCGCTGGGCAAGTCCGGGCGCCACCTCGTAGTCATGGCTGCCCGCGCGCTCGTAGGCGAGGCGGAACCATAGCTCCATCGAGTGGACCTTGTACCGGTGCCGGTGCTCCGGACTTCCTGCCACCCGGTCGAGGGTCGCCGTGAAGCGCTTGTCCGAGAGGGCGTCGTCCATGCGGAGCGTCTCGCTCACGCCGACTGCGTCTTCGAGCGCGACAAACGGGAGCGAGCCGAAGGCCAGGTCATAGAGAGCGGGGGCGAGGCGGCCTGCCAGGAAATCCTGCTGCATGGCGCGCATGGCGTCGTCGGGGCTTCCTCGCCGCCAGTACCCACGCGCGGCGGGAGGAGGTCCGGGCCAGTTGAGGATTTCCATGGTGGTGTCCTTCAGGCCCGCGACGTGGGTGGTGACTGCGTCAGGACAGCTCCGAGCGCCCAGGTCCAGATGGGGCGCCAGTCGAGTCCACGCACTGCCTTCTCGTGGTGCCGCTGCACCGCGGTGTCGAGGCGTGTGCGAGCGGGGAGGTCCATGACGATGACGTGACGGGCGGGGGCCGGGTCCAACGTGCCGGCCTCCAGGCACAGCCGCCACATGCGCCGCGGAGCGGGCTCCTCGACGATGAGGAGGTGAGCGGCGAGCCACTTCCTGCCGTGCGCGTCGGGCACCACCAGCGCGGCTGCGGGTGGCACGGGGATGTGGACGGCTCGGCTGTCTCCTGGGAGCCGCACGTCGTCGGTGGTGTAGCCGTGGAGTTCGAGGTGCTGGAGGCGCGGGGCGTCGGCGAGGGACACGGCCAACTGCTGCCGTCCGGTGCCGTGCCAGACGCTCCGCATCCACATCTGCGGCAGGCGTCGCTGGAGTTGCCCAAGGCGGAGGGGGTCCGCACCCGTCGCAGCCTCGATGGCCGCCCACGTCTCATCGGCGTTGAGGGCCTCCTGGAGGCGCAGGTAGCCCGTCCGCCGCGCGGACTCCTCCATTGCGACGAGCGGCAGGCCCATGGCGATGGCGTCTGCGTCGTCGTTGCTGAGGTTGCCGGTGGCCACGTCGCGGCGGAGGGCGGCGAGTGCCTGGGCCGGTGAGCCGAGGGCCGCGTAGCGCGAGGTCGCTTCGGGGTACATCGCCGCGGTGAGGACGTACATGCCTGTCATGGCTTGCCACTCTCTGGTGCAGGAGGAACCCATCCACACACGGCCGCGCACGCCTCCAACGCGAGCAGCAGGGCGCCGGTGCTGTTGGCTGGGTAGACGCCTTTCAACTCATCGCACAAGGCCGCCAGGGCCGGGGGCAGGGTGCCATTGGCGAGGCATTCCTCCAGGCGCCGCAGCGCTTCCACGTGCCGCGCTTGGAGTCCAAGGTGCAATCGATTCACCACGGAGCCCTTGGGGGCGCGCTGCGGACCTGCACCTGACGGCTTTGTCATGAAGGGGACTCTATCTTGGCGAGGCACCGTGCCAGGGTGGAGCTCCATCCGGCCAGGTGATGCGTCTCGGGTACATCCCGAGGAAGTGGCTGTGGGTTGCGTCCTCGTAGGTGAAATGGTCCGGCTGGAAGGTCCACATGCCTCCGTCGTGGGATGGCGGGAGCAGTCGTCCCCCCAGGTTCACCGGCTTGGCGACCTGGTCCTGGCTCGCCGTCTCCCCGAAGCCGCCCCCAGGGGAATGCGCTGTTGCGAGTTGCCCTCGCTTGACGCGTTGAGCGGCGAGCCGGAACTGCCCGACGGGCGACCTGCATTCGACTGTCGCCTCGTCGACTTCATGGCAGGGGAAGTCGATGAGCAAATCCCTGAGGAAGTTCGCGTGCACCCTCTTGAAGGGCAGTGCCTTGCTCTCCCAGGCACGGTGGAGCGCTTCGTCCCGTGTGCCCTCGAAGGACTCGAGAATGCTCCCGTCGCGCCAGAGCTCGATGCTCACGCGCTCCTCGCTCACGTCCACGTCTTCCTCGTTCACGTCTTCCTCCCTCCCTGAGCGGCACCGGGCCGCGTTTGGGCATGCTCACCGCTCACCACGGGCCTGTCGCTACCCCCCTGGTGGTAGGGACGTGGCGGCTCAGAGTTGCTCCGGCTTCACGAGGAGGTGCCGGGGGGCGGGGCGCTCCTTGGCTTGGGGCCAGTTGTCATCCTGGGTCCATCCCCGCGAGGGACAATTCGACGCACGGAGACACGTTCAGCCCCAGCGCGGCCACCCTCGCCGGAGTGGCCGCGCCCACCACCGCGCGCAGCTCCAGGCCAGCGTCGCTGGGCGGGTGCGGGCGGCGGTTAATCCACCAGCTTGCGTCCTTCTCCTGGGCGAGTACCTCCCCCGACAGCACGGTTGCGAAGCCAGCTAATCCCTCGCTTGCTTCGGGCACGCGTCCGGGGGACTGGAGAAGCACCGGCCCCAGCTTGACCAGCAACCGCGAGAAGAAGCCCTCCACCTCGCGCGCGCGAATCCCCCGCGCCCAGCGCACCTGCTTCGGCGAGCCCCTCAGCATCACCGGGGCGAGCCCCGTCACGGTCAAATCAAGCCCGGCGACGCTCACCCTCACGCGCCCTTGCTCGAGCTCGTCCGCGAGGACCTGCTCGGCTGCGTCCGCCATGTCAGCGGACACGCCAAACCGGGACTCGAGGGCCCTCAGCGTCGTTGGCTCCCGTCCCTCGATGTCGGCGCCGAGCACCTCCGGCACCAACCGCTCGCCGAGTTCCTGCACCTCGAAGTAGACGCGGTGTCGCGCAGTGGCCCTCCACTGCGATTGCGCGCAGTAGATTCCGGGGCGTGTCACCTCGGCGTGGCCGTGGCCGTGGCCCGAGCGATTGACCCCCGAGCGGTCGAGCCGCAGGAACGCCACCTGGAACACGCCAGCGTGAGGCGTCATGGAGGCGACCCATCCGACGGGGCCGTATCCTCCGGGGACTCCGGGTTTGACCTCCACCTCGACGGTGAGCCGACGCTCGCCATCGTCGACAACGGACGCGCTGCGGGCGGCGCAGAGCCTCATCAGAGCGCCTCCAGCTTCACGTGGAGGTGCCCAGGGGGCTGGGCGTCGAGGCGGACCGCGGCCCGTACCTCCTGGCGGATGGAGATGCCGAGCGGCTCATCCCGTCTCGGGCGCCGGTGCATCCACCAGCTTCCAGCACGTGTCTCCTCACGTGCGAGCACCGCTTCGAGCCCCGCGACGATGGCGAGCAGCTCGGATTCGGGAAGGGCCGTCAGCTTGGCCGACTGCGCCAGCAGGTCCGCCAGCACGGCCCGGACCTCGAGGGCGCGGACCTCTCGGCCCTCGGTCAGCTCCCGCGCTGTGCCCTCAAGCGTCGGCGCGCGGAGCCCCGTCACCGTCAGCCGTCGTCCGCCCCCCACCGCGACCACCCGGCCATCCAGCTCCAACTCGTCGGCGCGGACCTCGTTGTCGGCCTTTCGGTAGGGGTTGTACCCACCACCGGCCACGCCCTCGTTGTAGAGGGCGTCGTGCCGCCGAGCGGCCCGCTCTCGCTCAACCGCGGGGGCCGCGAGCGGGGGCGTGGCCTCCGCCGTCTGGCGCGTGCGGTAGCTCTCCACCTCCACCACCAGGGCCGCCGCTGCCGCCCGGACCTGCGCCTCGGTGGCAGGGAGCGGGCAGATGATTCGGAGCCCCTTGTAGTTGAGCGAGAGGCCGTCGCCGCCGAGTAGCCCCATGCCCTGGCCGGCGAGGAGCGCGTCGGCCAATCCCATCGCCTCACTCGCCTCCAGTGCGCCGCTGGACGTGAGCGGCGCGACGTCAGCGAGAACAAGCGGAGGAAGGGGGGCTGGAGCCTTCTTCTCTGGCTTGGGAGCGGGGCGGGGGCACTCGGCGTGCACCCACTTCTCGGTGCTCGCGTCGCGGGTGATGTCGTCGCCTGGCGCCCACCCCTGCTTGCAGCGGCCGCAGAAGCCCGAGAACCTCGCGGAGATGGTGCCTGACATGGACGACTCCTTCGCGCCGCTCGGTGTGAGCGGTGTGGGAGGTTTATAGATGTGCATCTATATCAAATCAATAGATGTGCATCTATTGGTGTGGTGGGTCACACTTCCACCTCACTGCCTGGGTGGGTGGGCTGCCTGTGAGACGGGAACGAGCCGCCCCCTCTTGTTGGGGCGGTAGGTCGGTGTCCCCGAGCGGTGGCACGTCCGGCACTTGAGGAGCGCCTCCCATCCCAACTCCCCATCGGTGACCTCGCACGGGACGAGGTGTCCGCCACATCGAGGGCAGCGGTGTCTGCTCTTGGCATCCATGGAAGGGAAGACGCCAACGCCGTGCGCTCCCCTCGCGGGATTCCGCTGGCAACGCGGTGCCTCGCCCGCTTGTCGCTCCAGGGGAGGTATCCACCTTGCGTGAACCTGATTCTGCGTTAGGTGAATCGGACATGGCCACGGCATCCCGCTGGGTGGCCCTCGCGCGAGGTGTGGCTGTGTACGTCATGAATCCGTCTGCCGCTCAACGTCAGTGGATGACATGGGTTGGGTCGGTCCAACGCGAGTTGTGGGCTGGCGAGCGTGTGGTCGCGCCGCAAGGACTTCCGCATCCGAGGCACTCTGGATTTGAAGTGCCTCCGTTGGCGGAGCCCGACGGGCAGGCACACGACTGGGTTTTGTCGCTGAAGGATGGGAGCCGGATTCACCTACACGAGCACTCCGACGGGAGGCTTGTTGCGCATCGCGACGCCACGGACCCGAAGAGAGGCCTGATCCCCGCGCTCTGGCATTGGCTCACTGAGTCGAAGTCCGGCAAGGCGGTCGCTGTTGTTGGCGGAGCTGCTCTCCTGGTGAGTGTGCTCAGGAAGAAGAAGTAGAACGTGAGGTTGAGACTCGGTGCCTTCCGGTCTTTCCCGTCGGAGGGCTAACCCGAGTCGCCCAGTTTGTTGTGGAGCTTCTCCCGGGCGATGGGATTGGCGACGAGCGACACCGGAATGAGACGGCCGTTGCGCCCGGGACGGTAGACGTAGGGCGCTGGGTCGAGGCCTACTTGCGGGTGACGCGCGGCCGTGGGGCAGTGGAGAAGCCCGCGGACCTGGTGCTCGTGGTCGGCGGCGTACGAGGACAGGTGCGTGCCGCAGAGGGGGCAGCGTCGTGGGGACATGCCTACATGACGGGCTCCACTCCGTTTGTTACCTGGGCGACTACGCGAGCACGGGGGGCGGGCGCGGCGGAGCATCCTCCTCGTTCGCGCGGACCAGGTACCCCAGCACCATCAGCGAGAGCACTTCGTCGAGCACAGCCTCGCGGGACTCCTCGGGGAGGAGGGGGGCTACGTCCTCAAGCAGGTCGCTCGTGTGGTCCTCGAAGAACAGCCGGAGCTCGGGCTCGACGCTGTCGAGCAGGTCGACCAGCTCTCGCGGGGTGGAGGTCTTGAGGCGCATCAGGAATTCGCGCGCGCGTGTGACGCGGTCGTGTGGCATGGCGCGGAGGGTACATGAGGGCCACGGCAACGGCAGCGCCGGGGCGCCTACCCGTTGGGGGCGTGGTCCTGGGCGGCTGGCGCGTAGAACTTCCCCTCGAGCTCCACGATGCCCTTGGCCGCGCCCTTGGGGGCCTGCACCTGCACCCAGCACGCGCCACGCAGCTCGAGCTGGGGTAGCTCAGCGGTGCCCCGGCAGGGCGGTTGTGCCTGCCCAGCCAGAGGGCCGTCCGGCATCGGGGGGACCGACGGTGCCGCGGTGGTGGACCGACACGCCGAGTCGCTGCACGACATGACGACGAGGGTTGCAACGGCGGTGAGGGCGACGCGCAGCATGGTGTTGCTCCACAGAGAGGAGATGGTGGAGTGGTTGTCTCCCATCGACGCCAGCGGCAGCCATACCTCTTGAGGAGTACGTTCGTCCACGTCAGCCCCGCACACCAGGGAAGAGCGGGCCCGCCCCGAACTCCGGCATGCGGGACAGTCGCTCGAGCGCCAACGTGACGAGTCCGAGGGCCTGGAGTCGCGTCAGCCCGCCCACGTCGCTCCACGTGTCGAGTCCCAGCCCGCCCCTGCCCGGCGGTGCCATGTTCCGCCGTGCGGTGAGGCATGCCTCCATCCAGCCGCGGTAGCGAAGGATTTGCTGCTCGGTGGGGCCAGCAGGGAAAGGGCTGTCCAGCTCCTGTGGCGTGGCGTCGTAGCGGATGCCATCCAGGAGCTTGTCCATGAGGACAACGGCCTTCTCAGCGAGCGCGGCGGTGGGCTCGGGAAACAGCCGGCGTGAGCGCGCGACGAAGTGGAGGGCGCAGTGCAGGTCTGGGTCGCCGGACGCCACGCGGGCGCGAACCATCTCCAGCGCCTTGGTGAGGGTGTGCCTCATCATGACGCGCCGCCTCTATTCTCCGCGCGCATACTCCGGCCGGAGTGCCCAAGGACTGCCCCCGGCGGGTGGAGGGAGAACGGGCCCGCGAGGGGCATGTGATAGACGCCGCGCCCCTCTCGCGTGTAGCGGTACGTCGCCCGGGCGTTGATGTCGCTGACGCTCACGGCATGCGCTCCATTCGCTCGCGCCGCTCTTGCTTCCACAGGTCGAACGCCGCCCTCTCCGCTTCCCTGTCCCGGAGTACCGAGCCGTAGACGAGGAAGCCGATGCCCGCGACGATGGCGAGCCACCCGGACAACGTGACGACGGTGGACGCGCTCATGGCTTCGGCTCCCCCGGCATCAACAGGGGCAGCACCTTGCCCGTCCGGTATGACGCCTCCAGCGCCGGGAGGACGTGCTCGCCCACGGTGTGCCCGTCAGCCGTCACCACGTGCGCTAGAAATGCCTGCTCGAAGGTCTCGATGCCGCCCTCCAACGAGATGAACTTCGCCTTCAGCGCGGCGTGGAGAGCGCGCCAGGATTCGCGACATGCCTGCTCGTAGGCTGTGCGCTGCTGCTCGGGCGTCGCCTTCACCGTCTGCCCGCGGACCTTGCGCGTGGTGAAGAGCTCGAGCTGCGGCAGCGGCATCCGGAACCGGACGACGCGGTTCTCCAGCCGGAACGTCACCACCGCCTCGCCGCGCTCGCGGCTCTCCGACGTCTGGCGTGGGTCGGCCCCGTGCTGGTCGAGGAGCTCCTCAATCTGGGCGCGGGACTTGTGGACGGGGACGCTCGTCTTCGAGGCGTACCTCCTCGCTGACCTACGCATGGGGACCTCGCGTCAGCGCGCCGGCCAGCGTGTCGATGGCGTCCGCCACCTCGCCCACAGGGTTCGCGCGCAGCTGGGCCAGCGCCGCCCGCACGGCGTCAACGAGCTGGGTGTACGAGCGGAGGTCGTCGGCAGGTGCCCTCTTCGCCTCGGCCAGTGCGCGGGCGAGGGCGTTGAACCCTTCATGGTAGGTGCCGCCCGAGACGAACTCCCACGTCCCATCCGCCAGCACCCGCCCCCCGTCTCCCTCCCACGCCACCTCGGGCGCGTCGGGCCCGGCCTTGAGCGCCGGCACCCGCGGCACGGGTGTGGGCTGGCGGTGGCGCTGGAGCCGCTGCTCAAGAGCGCCGTGCGGGCGGAGCCCCTCGTCTGCCAACTGCCTGACGTCCTCACCGGGGAGTGAAGGGCGCTGGCCGACGCCATGGCGGAAGTCCTCCTGAGTCGCGGCGCGCGGGTCCTCGCGCGGCGTCGAACTCTCGTCACCTTCCGGCCCGGACTGGGGCATGGCCCCCACGCCTTCGCCCAGCACGAAGAATCGGCCAGCGCGGGCCATCCATCCGGCGTCGTCGGTGCGCGAGGCACGGAAGGCGCCCTGGATGTCGTCGAGCCGCTCCACCGCCGCGCGGTACTTCGCGGCGTCCTCGTGCGCGGATGTCACGGCGGACACGAGCGCAGCGCGGTCCATGTTGCAGTCCAGGATGTCCGCGACCACCTCCAGCGTGTCGCCTCTCTCCTCCGCGAGACCTGACTCTTTCGGGGCCGACACTCCCTTCGGTGCCCCCTCCTGCTCCTTGGCTTCGGCCGCCACGCGTACGACCCTCGCCGACTCGATGCACAGCGAGCGCGACAGGCCGTGCTGCCGTAGCGCTGCGAACACCACCTGCTCGATGTCCTTGGCCGTCATCGCCCACCTCCCTTCGCGTCGTAGGCGGCGCGGAGGGACGTGATGGCGTCGAGGAGGTCGGCGCGAGCCTGGGCGACTCGCCCATCGGCGACGCGCTCGACGTGCGCGAGGGCAGGTAGGACGCGCCCCACCGCTTCCAACAGCGAGATGGGCGTCGGGGGCGCAGTCCGGGCGGCGTCGTAGGCGGCGAGCGCGGCACGCCACGTCGAGCGAGGAGCCTGCACGTTCATCGGCCATCGACCGTCGAGGTGCCCCGTCTCCGCGTCCCACTTCCGGAACTCCTCGAACACCGGACCCACCGCCTCCACCAGCGCGGGCGGGGTGGGAGCGGACTCCCGCATCTTGCGCAATAGGGAGTTCGCCTCCATCACCACGTCCGTGTGGCCGTACTCGGCAGGGGCGTCCACGAGACCTCGGAGGGTGAACAGGGCACTCCTGAGCACCGTCATCTCCTTGGTCGGATCCACGTCTCCTCTGGTCAACGCCTGCGCCGGGGCGGGCGGGGGCTGGGAGGTGGACCCCGTCAGCACCACCCGCGCGGCGGCAATTGCCTTGTCCAGTCGCACGTCATCGTGCTCGGTCGGGATGGTGCACGCCACATCGTGGAGGGCGTGCAGCCCCGCCTCCAACTCCTTCACGCGCGCCTCGGCGGCGTCACGCTCCAACAGGTTCCGCCGGTGTCGCTCGGCCTCCGAGTGGACACAGGTCTCCAGCGTGGCGACGCGCTCGAGGAGGTGTTGATGCTCGGCCAGCGCCTCCTTTGCGTCCTTCCGCGCCTCCTTGAGTTGCTCGCGCAAGACATCTACCTCGCCCTTGGCGATGTCGCGGTCGGACTCCGCGAGCGAAGTGCGGGCCATCAGTTCGCGCTCACGAGAGGCCGCAGCAGAGACCGTCTGCCGTGCGGCGTCGCGCTCGGACTTGAGCGTGGCGAGGCGCTCCAACAGCGAGGCGCCGGGATGGTCTGCGTCCGCGACCGCGCCGGCAGCGTCGTACGCCTTCCCGCAGGCGAGGCGTGGCGGCGTTCCCCATCCGATGTTGGGCTGCGCATCTCCGAGCGCGCCGCCCGCACGCCTGAGCGCCTCCAGCAGCGCCGCGTTGTCCGCCTCCAGCCCCGGCACCTTGGCTGCCTCTCCCCGGAGGTTCTTGAGGGACGCTACCAGTCGCTCGGAATTGACAGCCTTCAGCTCGGGCACGCCAGCGCCTGCCAGCTTGTCGCCAGCAGAGATGGCCTCGTCGTACCACTGGTCGTGCTGCAACTTCGTTTCACGCTGCGTCGTCACGGCGCACCTCGGAGTTTCTGGAAGGAGAAGGCGTGGCCAGCAGCTCGAGCTGGAGCTGGAGGGCTGCGAACTCGGCGGCAGGCGCGCCCGGAGCGTGGGGGTCGAACACCCTCACGCCGTCAACGAGGATGGACTCGTCCAACTCATGCAGGACGAAGCTCCGCAGCACTTCACGCAGCGAGGACTGCAGCGCCGGGCGGTCCAGGCCGCCGTACGCCAGGCGCTTCGTGAAACGGGCGCGCCGCAGGTCTCCAGACTCCCGCTCAGCGAAGGCTGCGCTCACGCTGACGTAGACGTGAATCCCGTCGTCGTGCTGCAGCTTCATCTGAAAATCCAGGAGGGAGAAGGGCGGCCCGAACTTGAATGCCTCCACAGCTTTTCGCATCTCGTCCTGCGTCACGTTTCGCCTCGGGCACAGCAGAGAGGAGAGGAGCGCGGGCGGCCCGTGCTGCACCGCCCGCGCGTGAGACAGAGATGGGCTACGGGAGAACCGGGACGGCTTCCTTCGCGAGGATGGCGACGGCGATGGCGACAGCGAGCGCAATCTGGCCGGCGCTCACCGAGGAGCCGTCATCGGCGAGTTGCTCGGCTCGCGACTCGTACTTCTTGGTGATGCTCCTCGCCTGGGACGTGCCCTCGGTGTTCCGCTTGATGAACAGCTTGACGAGCTCCTCCCCGCGGTTCACGGAGGCGCCGGGGGGCGGCCGGCAGAACTGCTCCTCGAGCGCGCGGTAGTGAGCCACCGCATCGGGAAGCCCCTTGATGTCATCCGGGCTCAGCCCCTTGGGCGGGTTCAACATCATGTCCTGTGCGA
>NZ_JAJVKW010000029.1 GCF_024198255.1 Myxococcus guangdongensis | reverse complement strand
GTTGCCTCGCATCTGCGCGCCCTGATTCATGGCTCGGCTGATTGAATCAGCTTCCTTGGAGAACCGACAAGATTGAGCACAGCCTGGGGCTTGGCGCGGGAGTAGGCGAGTCCCGAGCCCCGAGCGCGGAGTGGGGTTACACCGGTCTCGTGGCTATCCCGTACATTGTGTAGAGCCCCTCGGGAGGGCCACGAACTCGGCGCAAATCCAACCGGACCGTTCATCGAATCCGAGGAACGGGTCAGCTCGGTGATGAGCCCCCGGGTGGACTCGTTGCGGAGGAAGTTCGAGGGCTGGTGGCGTGGCTCACCGCCGGCCGCCCCGTGCAGGTCGTTGAGACTGTAGCGGCCGTGGGCGTCCTGCTGGGCGACGACGTCGCCGATGGTGAGCTGTTGGGATGGGCAGGACACGTTGACCTCGGGGAAAGGCACCCCCTCCCCGGAGCCGTGCACTCCGGGGAGGCGGCGGCGCCTCACGACGGGAGGGGGGAGTCGTGGGCGTCTTGTGGTGTGGCCTGCACGGGGCCTGGACACAGCCTCACGCGCGTCGAGGACAGTGTCCGGCACGAACTCGCGCTCACCCCTGGGGTATGGACGACTGGAGTAGGGGGGCGCTCGCGCAGCGCCTTCAGGTGGCGGAGTGGGAGTTTCAGCGGGCGGTGGCCGAGCGGGACGGCAGTCCGGCGGCGAGGACGCGGTACGCGCGAGCACGTGCCGAGTACCGCGCGGCGGAGGAGCTCGCGTTGGCCGTGTTGGGCGCGCGAGAGGACCTCGAACTCGTCGAGGCCAGCGCGACCCAGCAGATGGGGTAGAAGGCCGCCGTGCCGCTCGACACCTCGAAGACGCGCCCCGAGCGCCGCAAGGCCCCAGCGGGAAGCACCGTCCGTGTTGATGGCCTGCACATCTCCCGCGAGGCATGGGCGCGCGTCGTCGAGCTGGCCGAGCAGATGGTGCGCGCCGGTATTCCCCGCGCGCACCGCTCTGGTGCGCTGGACTTGCTCCTCATGCAGCCCCAGGTGCTGGCTGGTGGCTGCCGGGCCTTCCGGTGCGCGACGTGCGGCATGTGGCCACCGAGCGCCCAAGCGGCCCTCCACCACCAGGACGCGCACCCCGTCCACGATGTCCAGGGGTTCACCGTTCCGCTCCAGGCAAGGGTTATTAATCATGCAAAACATGAATTACAATCAAATCCATGCGCGCCCCTCGAGAGACGTGTCGCGAATGGACCGCGGTGATGGTGGCAGTCGTCGGCTTCACGCTCGGGTGTGCATCCACGGAGCACGCCCGCTCCAGCACGAGCGAGGCATACGCGCAGGCCACATGCACGGACACGGTGACCTGCTGCCTCCAGCGCAACGTGGGCAACCCCGAAGCGTGCGGCCTGACGGCGGCCGAGGCGGGCAAGCACATCAGCGCGGCGATGGCGCTCGATGAGTCCGGCGCGAAGGGCGAGGAGAAAGACGTCCCGGACGAGGAGTGGAAGCAGCAATGCGCGGACCTCTACGTCCAGTGCCAAAACCAGACGAAGCCGCGCTGGTCAGGTGATTGCCATGCGTGTTTCCGGAACTGCGAGGGGCAGCACCGGTGGCCCTTCCAAATGTGCCATCCACGCCGGAGCCGGAGTTAACCGATGCCCACTCCAATGAACTGGGACGACATCCAAGACCTTGAGCGCCGCGTGCTCATGGACGGAGAGTCGCTAGTCCTGACGGACGAACTGCGGGACATCCTCCGCCTCCGTGCAGCAGAGGTTGCCCTGCCTGCGCCCGCAACGGAACAGTCCCTCCAAGCCGAGGCGACAGCTCGCGTACTCCTCGAGGAGATTGCGCGCCGCATCCGCGAGGGCTCCGTCCGGCTGGGGCGCGCGACGTCGCAGGCATACAAGCACCAGCAAGCCGGCGACAATGAGGCAGCCCGTCGTGTCCTCGAAGCCATTCTGGACGTCGAGGTTGTCCCGCACTATCGAGACGTGGCGCAGATTCAACTAGAGGCACTCGACGAGGAATAGCTGCCACCCACAGCGCGGCGCCCCTTCTCGCGAGAAGGAGAGCCCCCGTGCGACGCTCACGCCGACACCCAAGTCGCCCGAGCGCCATCGCATCCGCGAGGACTTCGAGCGCGGCCTGCGCCAGCTCCGTGGTGAGCTCGATCCGGAGGCGCCGGCCTGGGCCTCCACGTAGCCCGTGTGCACGGGCACCGCGAGGACACGAGAGAGCCCCGCGGCGACAACTGCCCGCGGGGAGTCTGTGGGCCCGAGTCCACCAGCGCGGACCGTTTGGACGACGGCGCCGAGCGACAGCGCCCAGAGCATCGGCTGCTCGATGTCTCCCGGGCCCGCCAGCTCATGGACGATTGGAGCAGGCGGGTGGCGCTCGCGCAGGGACTGGCGGCGGTGGAGAGGGAACTGCAGCAGGTCGTCGCGGGACGGGATGGCAGTCCCGAGGCGAGGACGCGCTCCATGCGCGCGCGTGTGGCGTACGTGCAGATGGAGACGATCGCCTTGAGGATGCTCTGCCCGGCCCAGGGACGACGAGACGCTTCCATGCAGGCTGATGGATTGCGTCCGCGTCGCCGCTGACGCTACCGGGAATGGAGCGCTTCCCCTTCACGCCAGACTACGGCGCGCAGCAGCAGGCACAGCCATGCATCCTGAAGGCCCAGTTCGGTGACGGGTACTCCCAGCGCGCGGAGGACGGCCTTCGTGCCACCCTCCAGCGCTGGGCGCTCCAGTTCAACCCTCAGTGGTCACCCAAAACCGGCCAATGAAGGTCCCCTGAAAAGCGGCCAAAGGGGAGGGCCGAGACGTTGACGCCCGGGTAGGACGTGGAGTCCGCCTGGGGGATGGGCAACGTCTTGAGCGACGAGAAGCAGCAGCAGGTCATCGCCCTGGGTCGGTTGGGCTGGAGTCTGAGACGAATCGAGGAGACGACGGGGGTCCGCCGTGAGACGGCCAGCGGCTACCTGAAGGCGGCGGGAGTAGGAGTGCGTCCGCCGCGCCGGTGGGGCAAGACAAAACCGGCCAATGAGGGGACCACCGAGGTGCGTCCCGCGGGCGAGGAGCCCTCCTCGGGAGCAAAACCGGCCAATGAGGGGACCACCGACGCTGCGCCACGCAGCCGCGCCGCGGTCCGGCACCTGAGGGCGAGCATCGTCGCCCCGTACGTGGACCTGGTGCAGCAGCGACTGGAGGTGGGCCGCAACGCGCGCGCCGTCTACGAGGAACTCGTCGACACGCAGGGCTACACGGGCAGCTACATCAGCGTGCGTCGCTTCGTCCGCACGATGAGGGACAGCCAGGGCCCGGAGGCCAAGGCCGTCATCCACACGGCGCCAGGAGAGGAGGCCCAGGTGGACTACGGGGAGGGGCCCATGGTGCGCCACCCGGAGACGGGGAAGTACCGGCGCACGCGCATGTTCGTCGTGACGCTGGGCTACAGCCGCAAGTCGGTGAGGCTGTTGTGCTGGAAGTCTTCCAGCCGGACGTGGGCGCAGTTGCACGAGGAGGCGTTCCGCCGGCTGGGAGGTGTGGCGCGCACGGTGGTGCTGGACAACCTGCGCGAGGGCGTGCTGGCGGCGGACGTGTACGAGCCGGCCCTCAATCCCCTCTTCCGAGACGTGCTGGCCCACTGCGGCGCCACGGCCCTGCCAGCCCGGGTCCGCCACCCGGACAGAAAGGGCAAGGTGGAGTCGGCGGTGGGGCACGCGCAGCGCACGCCGCTCAAGGGGCTGCGCTTCGAGTCCCTGCAGGTCGCACAGGCCTACCTCGACGCGTGGGAGGCCCGGTGGGCGGACACCCGAATCCACGGCACCACCAAGCGCCAGGTGGCGGCCATGTTCGGCGAGGAGCGTCCGAGGCTGCTGCCCCGGCCGGTGGGGCCTGCACCAGGTGGACCCGCTCATCCGCGAACTCACCCACTACCGCGACGTCATCGCCCGCCTCACCCAGCCCACCCCTCACCCAGGAGACACCGAGACATGAATCTCGTCGAAATCACCCGTGCCCTCACCACCTTGCGCCTGTCTGGCATGGCCCAGGCCGTCGAGGCGCGCCTCTTACAGGCTCAAGCCGAGAAGCTCGCTCCCCTCGACTTCCTCTCCGCACTCGTCAACGACGAGTTGACGCGTCGCAGCGACAGCTTCATCCAACGCCGCCTGAAGCTGGGCGCCTTCCGCGACGCGGGCAAGACGCTCGACGGCTTCGACTTCGACTTCAACAAGAAGATGAATCGCCGCCTCGTCTTCGAGCTGGCCACCGGCGGCTTCGTGGAGCGGCGCGAGGACGCGCTCTTCCTCGGCCCTCCGGGCACCGGCAAGAGTCACATCGCCCAGGCCATCGGTCGCGCCGTCGAGGGGCTGTTCGACGAGCAAGTCAGCGCCGGCGTCGGCAGGAGATGGGCACCCGCCGTCGCGAACGCGCCGAGTACGTCTTCGCCCGTGGACAGGAAGTGCTCAAGCTGCGCGTGGCCTTCGGTGCCGACCTGCTGTGCCTCCGTGGTGGGCTCGGGCAACCGCAACACCTTGGCGAAGTACCAAGCACGAGGGCACAGCTTGTGTTTCTTGAGCTAGGACACGCTCAAGCGCTGGATAACTCCGGCGATGACTGAGTGGGCTCGGCGGGAGCCTTCGATGGTGAGTGGTACCCCACGTAAATGGGTGCGGATTCCGGGAGTGGCCCATATGCGGGCCAAGGTGCCCCGCACCAGTAATGAGCCCCATTGTACTCAAGGGCACGGCGACAGTTAAATACGTGAAGTGGCCAGTGGTTCGTGTTTGTGTTGCTGGAGTTCGTGGTGAGACAGTCAATATGTAGTCTATTGCGAGGGTTTCACTATGCTCAATCAAATGAAGCGGGTTGTTGCTATTGGAGCGTTGTTGCTGGCGGTTGGCTGTGGACCTGTGGGGACCGAAGAGGAGCAGCTCTCAAACGAGCAACCGGTTGAACAGCCTGCGGACCACGGTGAGGTGCGTGCTCAGGGTGTCACTGAGTTCATGGAATGCATTAATGCGATTCGGCTTCCGCCGGAACTCCGTGAATGCATTGGGCGCTGTGTAGTATTGGGCCCTGGCGAAGGTGCAATCAACTGTGTTAATCAGTGTGTCTTGCCCTACTCAATCGGAGTGGTTCTGAGTGTCTCAGCCTGCCTTGTGGAACTTTGAGCTTGATGATTGATGGTGGTTCGCGGCAAATAGTTTGAGCCAACTTGACTACTACCTCGGCACAGAGGTTTTGAAGGGTTCAGGCAGCAGCGGCCACTGCTGCCTGGGCCTGGGGGTACGCTCGACCAAGTTTGGTGCGGGCGCTGTCTACAGAGAACCGCCAGCGGACGCGAGCCCTCTCCTTGTTGCGCATCCGCTCCCACCGGGCCACCTCCCGTTTCAAGGCGGGCTTGGTGCCAATCCGCCTGTCCAGGCATTGGCGGGTGAGGACGCTGATTTCAATCTCCACCATGTTCAGCCAACTGGCGTGCTTGGGGACGAAATCGTAACGGCGGGGCTTGCCGGGCATGGCCGGCAGGGGCGTACGGACTTCTCCAATCAGCTGATTGGGAGTCTCATCGAAGCAGACCACCGGCCGCTTGGCGTCTGGTGGCTCGGCGTAGAGCTCCAGCACGTCCTTCATTCGGGCGACGTACTCGGCATCCACTTTCGGGATGCACCACATGCGCTGCTGCCAGGGCTTGAGCTCGTTCTCCTCCAACCGTCGGCGGACCGTTGCCCGCGAGAGGTCCTCGTGCTCGGTCAGCCGCACCAGTTCATCGGCCAGCAACTGGAGCGTCCACAGCGCACGTCCCTTCGGGGGCGTCGAGCAGACGGTGGCCACCAGAAGTGCCTCCTGCTTGCCGCTCAGCTTGCGCGAGGCCCCGGGTCGCTGCCTTTCGTGCAGGGCGTGTTCCACGCCTCCTTCCACGAACCGCCGCTTGACTCGGTACACCGTCGAGATGCTCATCCGGACACTGCTGGCAATCTGCTCGTCGGTGATGCCGATATGGGCTGCCAGCAGAATCTGCGCACGCTTGACGTGGCGCACCCGCTCCGTGCCGCCCTTCGCCAGGGCCTCCAACTCCGACTTCTCCTCGACAGCAAGGGTGACGAGGTAACGTAAATTCATGCGCTCCGACTTCGTGAAAGGGGAGGCGGACTACCTCTCTGCCTCCGTGTCGATTCCTTCCGCTCCTCAGCCCATCACGGACCTTCAAGGCCAATACCTGGCCTTCATCCACGCCTACACAAAGCTCAACAGGCGCCCTCCCGCCGAAGCCGACATGCAGCGCTATTTCGGCACCACTCCTCCCACCGTCCACCGCATGGTGCTGGAGCTTGAGCGCCGGGGGCTCATCCGACGCAGCGCCGGACAGGCCCGCAGCATGAGTGTCCCGCTTGCGCACTCGGGACATTCGCTCGCTGCGCTCCTTGGGGCTCAGCGTATCCATGCTTGAATCGGCCCGAGGCGTGACGTTCACCACTACCGCGGCGCCGGGTCCCCCGCAGGCAGCTCCATCACGTCCGGCATCTCCGCCAGCATGTTGGCATTGGGATAGAGCGTGAGCTGTCCCTGCTGCCGCTCGAGGAGCCCCATGAGCCCGCCGGCCGACTCCTCGAACGGCGCACCGTGCGTCTGGAACGCGAACGCCTCCCACAGCCGGGCCACGTGCTCACGCCACGAACCCGGCAGCTTCTGGAACGTCACCCGCGCCTGCTCCGCCAGCGCCGAGGACTCGGAGACCTCCTCACCCGCGAACACCCGACGGCGGAACAGCTCCCGCTCCCGATTCCGCTCCTCCGGTGTCGCCTCCGCCAGCGCGCGGATGCCCGCCGACAGGTCCTTCCACAGCTCCAGCGTCGCCGTGGACGGAATCGTGGTGATGAAGCTGTTCACCATCACGTGCATCGCCCCGAAGGACTCCACGTGGTGCCACCAGAAGGGCGGAATCAACAGCGCCTCCCCAGGCTCCACCACCGCCACGCACGCGTGCTCCAGCGCCGTGCCAAACCGCGGGAAGCGCTCCAGGTCCAGGTTCAACAGGTGCACGGGCGTCGTGGGCGCCCCGCCCCCCAGCACGTCCAGCGGCGCGTGGTACAGGTTCGCCAGCTGCTCCGGCGGGAACATCGTCACCCGCTTGGTGCCCTCGAACATGCAGATGAAGTTGATGCAGTCGTCGTAGTGCAGGTTCACCACCTGCCCGTCCGAGCCCACCCAGAACTTGCTCTCCACCCCCAGCGGGTCGCTGAACGAGAGGAAGTCGAAGCCCAGCTTCTCGCGCACGTGCGACTGCTCGAGCATCCCGTTCTGCATGTACACGTACTCGCCCGTGCGCACCGCTGCCTTCAGCCGCTCCCCGAAGTCCGCGAAGCTGCCCTGCTCGGGCATCACCGCCACGGCGCCCTCGGCATCGTTCACCACCAGCTTGGGCCGGTAGTGCCCACCCGACTCCGGAGGCAACACGCAGAAGTAATGCTGAGGACGCTCACCCAGCTGCGTCTCCAGCACCCCCAGCTTCCCATCCAACGTGCCCTGCGCGCGGAACGCGCCCAGCGCCCCGGAGGCGTCCAGGAGCCCCCGGACGATGACCGGCTCGCGGTAGTGCCACTCCCGCAGCTCCTCGAGCGACGGGCGCTCCAACCTGCGGACCGGCCTGGCGGAAAAGGGCAGGGGCTTCATCGGCATGGGGCTCCAACTCGCGGCACGAGGGAGCCCTCACGCTACCACGTCCCCGAAGGGCCCTAGATGAGCCCCCCGGACACCGGCGGAGGCGCCGCCTCGCGGTAGATGCGCAGCGTGTCCGCCACGCTGTGCTGGTACTCGAACCCCGTCGCCTCCAGGAAGCGCCGGTTGTCCACCACGATGGGATAGCGCAGATGGTCCAGCGCCCCCACCGACAGCCGAGGGAAGCCCGCCCGCCCCAACAGGAACGACAGCACCTGCGAAGGCAGCGGCACCGCCGTGCGCCGCGTCTCGCGCACGATGACCGACAGCGGAATCGGCGGAGGCCCGGCCACGTTGAAGATGCCCCGAATCTTCTTCTCCAGCGCCAGCTGCAGCGCCGTCACCACGTCCTCCTCCTGGAGCACGTGGAAGAGAGGGTCGTACCCGAGCACCAGCGGCACCCGACGCCCCTTGAGGAACGACGCCAGCGTCCCCGTGCCCGGCGCGCCCAGCGTGTACGGCAGCCGCAGCACCGCCGTCGTCACCTCCGGCAGCCGCCACAGCGCCGTCGCGGCATACAGGTCCGCGGCCACCAGGTCCGCCAGCTCCGGGATGGCCTCCAGCGCGCGCGGCGGCTCGTCCTCGGAGTGGTACAGCGGCGAGTCCGGCGCCGCGCCGTAGAACGTGTGCCGCCCCACGAACAGCAGCTGCTTCACGCCGTGCGCCGCGCAGTGGTCGAACACCGCCTTGGTGCCGTCCAGGTTGATGCGTCCGCGCTCCGCGCCCGGCACCGTGAAGGCCGTGACGGTGGCCATGTGCACCACCGCGTCCGGACGCCAGCGGCGGAAGACGTCCTCGGCCACGCGCTTGCGCACGTCCCCGCGGAACACCTGGATGTCCGCCTCCTGGGCCGTGTCCCAGGGACGGATGTCCACGCCCGCCACCTCGTGGCCCGCCTTCTTCAACCGCAGCGCCAGCTTGCGCGCGATTCCTCCGGAGATACCCGGGATGAGCACCCTCATGGCAGCAGCTTTCTGGCCAGCCCGCGGTGCTGTCGCCCCGCCCGGCCTCGCTCGATGAGACCCGCGATGCGCTCCTTCACCTTCGCCACATACCCCTCGATGACGTGGTCCTCCTCGTCCCCGGTGCCCCGGAAGACGAGCGGCTCGCCATAGTGGATCTCCAACTGCACCGGCAGCGGCACCGGCAACAGGTACGGCGTCAGCGGCACGTACGGCACGCCCAACAACTTGCCCAGCGTGTACGCGTTGAACACCGTGGGGATGGCCGAGCCGCCCCCCAGGAACGCGAACGGGATGATGGGCGAGCGCGTCTGGAGCGCCAGCCGGATGAAGCCCGTGCCGAAGTCCACCAGCGAGTAGCGGTCCGGGAACAGCTTCGCCGTGCCGCGCGCGCCCTCGGGGAAAATCATCAGCAGCCGGTCATCCTCGAGCAGCCGCCGCGCATGCTCGGGCAAGCCGGTGAACTGGCCGGTGCGGCTGGCCCACAAGGAGGAGACGGGGAACTTGTGGAGGAAGCGCTCCACCATGCCCTGGGCGAGCCTGGGCGGGTCCATCTCCAGCATGGTGGACGTCAGCACCATGGCGCCGTCCACGGCCACGCCGCCCGAGTGGTTGCCCACGAGCATGCCCCGGCCTCGGGCGGGGACGTGCTCGATGCCGTGGCAGCGCACCCGGAAGTAGTACCGGTAGATGAGCGCGAACACGCGCAGCGCGTCCCTCACGTGCTTCCGGGAGATTCCGTACGGGTCCACGCCGTACTCGTTGAACGGCAATTCCAGCCGGTCAACCCGCGCATCCAATCCGTCGCTCAGGGCCACGGCCGCGGACCGTAGCACCCCCGGACGCGGCCCGCCGCATTCCACGCGCGCGCCGTTGGGCCCCGGCCCGCGTTGGGCCATACTGCCGCCCACTCCCCCCCATGACATCCCCAGACGAGCTCGCCATCGAGGTGAAGGGACTGGTCAAGCGCTTCGGCGACGTCACCGCCGTGGACGGCATCGACCTGGACATCCGAAGGGGCGAGTGCGTGGGCCTGCTCGGCCCCAACGGCGCCGGCAAGACGACCACCGTGGAGATTCTCGAGGGCCTCCAGGAGCCGACCTCCGGTCATGTACGGCTGCTCGGGCTGGACTGGAAGCGTGACGCGACCCGGCTTCGCCAGCGCATCGGCCTGACGCTCCAGGAGACGAAGCTGGTGGAGCAGCTCACGGTGGAGGAGACGGTGCGGATGTTCGCGTCCTTCTATCCGCGCCCGCTGCCGCTCGAGGAGCTGATTGGCATGGTGCAGCTCGGGGAGAAGCGGCACGCCCGGGTGGGCAAGTTGTCGGGAGGCCAGCGGCAGCGGTTGGCCCTGGCGCTGGGGCTGGCGGGAGACCCGGACCTGCTCTTCCTGGACGAGCCGACCACGGGCCTGGACCCGCAGTCGCGCCGGGCCCTGTGGGACGTGGTGGCGGCGCTCAAGGCCAAGGGGCGCACCGTGGTGTTGACGACGCACTACATGGACGAGGCCGAGGTGCTCTGCGACAGGCTGGTCATCATCGACCGGGGCCGCGTCATCAGCCGGGGCACGCCCGGGGACATCGTCGCGTCGCTGGGGGCCGAGCAGGTCATCGAGCTGGAGGCGGAGCCGTCGCTCGACCTGGAGCGGCTGTCGCCCCTGTCCACCGTCGTCTCGGCGCAGCGTCACGCGGACCGGCTGTCCCTGCGGGTGAAGGCGCTGCATGAGGCGCTGCCGTCGGTGCTGCGCGAGGTGGAGGCGTCCGGCGCGAAGCTCAAGCACCTGTCGACGCGGCGGCCCACGTTGGATGACGTGTTCATCGGGTTGACGGGGCGCTCGCTGCGCGAGGGCAACGAGGAGAAGGCGGCGTGATGGGCTCGCTGGGTCAGCTGGTGTTGATGCGCCTGCGGGTGTTGTGGCGCCAGCCCGAGGTGCTGTTCTGGACGTTCGTCTTCCCCATCGTCACCACGCTGGTGCTGGGGCTGGCCTTCCGCAACGAGTCGCTCGCGCCCGTGCGCGTCGCCATCGCGCAAGGCGAAGGGGCCACCGAGCTGCGCGCTCGGCTGGAGGGCACGCCGGAGCTGGAGGTGGAGACGCTGGAGCTCCTCGAGGCGCGTCGTCAGCTCGCCCGGGGGCGCGTGACGTTGGTGCTGGTGCCCGGCACGCCTCGGCCCGAGGCGCTGGTGGACCCCAGTCAGGCGGAGGGCAGGACCGCGCGGCTGCTCGTCTCGCAGGCGCTGGCGCGCGCGCCGGATGCGCCTCGACTGGAGGCGGTGCGGACGACGCCGGTGTCCGAGCCGGGCAATCGCTACATCGACTTCCTCATCCCGGGCCTCTTGGGGATGTCGTTGATGTCCTCCAGCCTGTGGGCGCTGGCGGTGCCGCTGGTGTCCATGCGCGGCGGCAAGCTGCTCAAGCGGCTCGCGGGCACGCCCATGTCGCGCACGCACTTCTTCCTGGCCTTCCTGATAGGGCGCACGGCCTTCGCGGTGCTGGAGGTCGCCTTCTTCTGCGCCTTCGCGCGCTGGCTGTTCGGCGTGCCGATGTTCGGCAGCTATGGCGCGCTGCTGGGCATGGGGTTGCTGGGCGCGATGTGCTTCGCCTCGCTGGCGCTGCTGGTGTCCATCCGGGCGCACAACGAGGAGTCGGTGGGCGGGCTGGTCAACCTGGTGTCCATGCCGATGCTGTTCCTGTCCGGCGTCTTCTTCGCGTCGGACAACTTCCCGGGCTGGTTGCAGCCGGTCATCCACGCGCTGCCGCTGACGGCGCTCAATGACTCCCTGCGCGCCATCATGCTGGAGGGGACGTCGTTGCTGGCGCTGGGGCCGGCCATGGTGGTGCTCGTGGCCTGGACGGTGCTCCCCCTGGTGGTCGCGCTGCGCTGGTTCCGCTGGGTCTGAAGGAGAGTCCATGTCGAAGCCTCCCGCGTCGCCCGCCTTCGTCCAGCAGCTCAACTTCCTCGGCCGTGACGCGAGCAACGAGTCGGCGGCGCTCCAGGCCGCGTTCTCGCTCGGGGTGTTCGGGCAGCTCTCCGCCGGTCCGGGCGCGGCGCCTCTGTCATTGGACTCGATGGCCGAGCACCTGGGCGCGAATCGCCGCGGGGTCCGCGCCATCCTCGAGCCGCTGGTGGGACTGGGCTTCGTGCTGTTCGAGGAGGGCCAGGGCTATCTGCTCGCCGAGGACACGGCCGCGTTCCTCTCCGATGCGGCGTTCCGCGCGCGACTCCGGGCGGTGCCCGAATGGTGGCACGTGGTGGCGAAGCTGCCCGAGGCGGTGCGCACGGGCGCCTCGGTGGACGGGAGGGATTTGCTGGGGTGGTTCCGCGCCCTGTTCCTGGAGCCGTCGCCTCCTGCGCCCAATGCGCGAGCCGAGGAGTTCTTCGACCGGTATGCGCGCAACTTCGCGCGCACGCAGGCGCTGGTGGCGGCGGCGGAGCTGGGATTGCTCTCGCGACTGGTGGAGGGGGCGACGCCTCGCGACGCGCTCGCGACCGAGCTGAAGGTGCATCCCGAGGGGCTGGGCGTGCTCTTGGGCGTGCTCGCCTCGCTGGGCGTGGCGCGGGAGGAGGCGGGGAGTTGGTCCTTCGCGGAAGCCGCGGCGCGGATGCTCGACGCCACGAGCCTGCCGTACTTCCAGCGCGCGCTGCCGGCGACCATGGCCTACTGGGAGGCCTTCGGACATCTGGCGGAGGCGGTGCGCGAGCATCGCTTCCGCCTGGACCTGAGAGATCCGGAGACAGCGCGCCGCATCTATCAGGAGAACGCCTCGCGCATCTCCGGCATCTTCGGCTCGCACCTGCGGCTGAGCCGCAAGGCCGCGGAGCTGGTGGGGCAGATGCGCTCGCTCGCGGGGGCGCGGGTGCTGGACGTGGGCACGGGCTCGGGCGTGTGGGGCGCGGCCTTCGGGCTCGCGGCTCCGACGACGCACGTGACGTACCTGGACTCGGTGCACGTGCTGGACGCGGTGCGCCCGCACCTGACGAAGCTGAAGCTGGAGGCGCGCTCGCGGCTGTGGGAGGGCGACTGCCTCTCGGTGGACTACGGCGAGGCGGAGTACGACGTCATCCTCCTGCCGCAAATCATCCCCGCGCTGCCGCACGACGCGCTGCCGGGCTTCTTCGCGAAGCTCGCGCGGGCGCTCAAGCCCGGCGGGCTGCTGCTCATCTCCGGCTATCTCCTGACGGACCGCCGCGACGGGCCGCTCGACGCGCTCTACTTCGCGCTGCGGCGCTACGTGTCCAACGAAGGGGACGTGCTGTCCCTGCCGGAGTTCCAGGCGCTGCTCACGCCCGTGGGCCTGACGTCGGCGCGAGCGTTCGACATGCCCATCCAGCAGGTGGTGGTGGCGCACCGCGGAGATGTCGCCTGGCCTGAAGTCGCCGCCGTGCCGGCCGCCTGAGTCCTCTACATCCGGAGTCGAGATGGAACCGCTGCGCTCATTCTTCATGGAGGACTACCTGGAGGGCTCGCGGTTCACCGCGCGCTACAACCTGGGGGAGTCCGGAGGCCGTCCCGTCACCGTGGGCGAGCTCTTGACGGGCTCTGGCGTGAGCCCCGACGAGGCCTCGGCCGTCTTCCTGTCCACGCTGCTGCGTGACAGCCCCAACTGGGGGCGCGCGGACCTGCGGGACCTGGTCGCCGCGATGCACCCGGGCGCCACGCGGGAGAACGTGCTCATCACCACGGGCACCAGCGAGGCGCTGCTGCTGCTCTTCCGGCAGCTGCGTCCGCGCAAGGTGGCGCTGGCGTGGCCCGCGTTCCAGCTCCTCTATGAGCTGCCCATGCAGCAGGGCGCGCAGGTGGTGCGGCTGCCGGTGCGCTGGGACACGCGCGGCCGTCCGTCCATCGACGCGGGCGACTGGCTCGAGCGGCTGGAGCGCGAGCGCCCCGACGTGGTCATCATCAACACGCCCCACAACCCGAGTGGCCTCGTGCTGGACGCGGGCCTGCTCGACGCGGTGTCGAAGTGGGCGGACGCGGCCGGGGCCACGGTGGTGGGGGACGAGCACTACCGCTTCCTGTCCTCCGAGGACGCGGTGCTGGGGGCCACGGTGTACCGGCCGGGCACGCGCTCGTTCGTGACGGGCTCGTTCATCAAGTGCCTGGGCTGTCCGGGGCTGCGCATCGGCTGGTGCGTGGGCGACACGGAGATGCTGGCCCGGATGCAGAACGAGAAGAACTACACGACGCACACGGTGAACCCGGTGACGGAGTGGATCTCCTACGAGGTGCTCAAGGACCTGCACAGCCCCGCGCTGAAGCGGGCGCGCGAGGACTGGCTCCAGAACCGGCGCACCCTGGCCGCGTTCCTGGAGCGCTCGCGAGGCGTGTACGGCACCGCGCCCCAGGGGGGCCTCGTCACCTGCATCGGCGTGAAGGGCGCGCTGGAGCCCGCGGCCTTCACCTCCCGGCTGGAGGCCCTGGCGGCCGAGGGCGTCTTCGTCCTGCCCCTGAGCGCCATGGAGGTGGGGACGCCGGATGGGGCCCATCCGCTGGAGCGGGGCCACGGCTTCCGGCTGGGGCTGGGGGCTGATCCCGCCCATTTCGCGGAGGCCCTCGCGGTCATCGAGCGCGCCACGGCGCCGTGAGTCATCGCTCCGAGTGAATACGGCCGGCGAATTATCACTCTCCGTCTTGAATTCGCCCTGGGAGACCGGGACTCCTCTACAGCCCGGGTAGAAATCTCACAATTTTGTAAACAGGCAGAGAATTGGGAGGCGCACAGCAACTCAGCCAAGGGAACCCCGAGAATAGGGCAGGAGCTTTTATGGCCAACTACCGGATCAATCCTCGCGAGCGCCGTACGACCCCCAAGGACTACGTGATTCAGCGTGGCGACACGCTCACGAAGCTGGCGGCTCGGTTCGGCACCACCGTCGACAAGCTGGCGCGCGACAACAACATCGCGAACCGCGACCTCATCTTCACGGGCGCGTCCCTGAAGGTGGGCTACTCCGGCAAGGACACCTTCGAGCCGAGTGGCTCGCGTCAGGGTTTCCGTCCGGGCGGTCGTCGTCCGACGGGCGGCGGCGAGGACGTGGGTGGCCCGACGGGCGCGGGTCCCAGCAACGCGTCGACGGGCATGCGTCGTCTGGCTGAGTCCGCGCGCCGCGCGGCGATGGGCATGGGCGGCTACAACAGCCAGGGCCTGTGCGCCACGGGCGTCAGTCGCGCCATCCGCAACGCGTACGGCATCGGCGTGTCGGGCAACGGCAATCAGATCGACAACAACCTGCCGCGCGACAAGTTCCGCCAGGTCAACATGTCGCTGGAAGAGGCGCTGAAGATTCCGGGCCTCGTGCTCACGTGGGAGAAGACCTCCACGCGCCTGGGCAGCATCTACGGCCACACCGCCATCACCATGGGCGACGGCCACACGACGGCGAGCGACTTCATCGAGCGCAACACGACCAACAACGGTCGCAGCGGCTTCAAGGTCTTCATGCCCATCAACTAGCTCCCGGCCCACACCGGCGATGCTTCAGAAAGCCTCGGTCCCTTCATGGGGCCGGGGCTTTTGCATTTGAGCGCGGTCCGCCCACTTGCGCTCGGCGATGGAGGGTGGCGCGGTCCGCGCGTGCCCGGCCCGATGGGTCCGTGGGTGCGGCGGCGGGAGCGAGCCGCTTCGGCGTCGCTACCGCAGCAGCGCGGAGAAGGAGTGGTCCCTCGCCGAGTAGTCCGCGTCCTCCAGCAGCATCTGGTGCACGCGGCCCTGGAACGCGGTGGGGACGGCGGGGAACAGGTGGTGCGTCAGGTGGTACTGGTCATGCCGGGGGAAGAGCACCCGGTTGAGCCAGCCCCACGCGAAGATGTGATTGCGCGAGCGTTGGAACTCATCCGCCGAGCCGATGACGCCCGCGTGGTCCACCGCGTCCGACCAGTAGCGAATCACCTGGTACGGCACCACGTACGGCACCAGATAGAACAGGGCGAACGCCTTCCACCCGATGCCCCACTGCGCCAGCGCCGCGAGCCCCGCGATGAAACCCCACCGCGCGAGCGTCACCGTCCACGGGTCCGTGCGGTGGAAGAGCACCGGACGGAGGAACGCAGGCAGGTGCACCAGCGTCAGGGGCCGCAGCAGGTGGTCCTTCACGAACGGCCGTTCCGCCTCCGCGAAGCCGAAGCGGCGCCGGGGCGCGAAGTCCAAATCCTTCTGCGCATCGCCCAGGTGCAGGTGGTGCGTGAAGTGCTCGCGCGTGTAGGGCTCCAGCGCCGTCCAGTCGATGATGGCCAGCAGATGGCCGAGCGCGCGGTTGCGGCGCTTGCCGCGCACGAACATGCCGTGACAGGCCTCGTGCAGCATGTTGCCCAGCGCGCGGAAGCGGGTGCCGATGAAGAAGGCCACCAGCGGGTAGAGCACCCAGCCCGCCCAGGGATGTATCGACATCAGGCTCACGGTGCCGAACGCCGCGCCCACGCCGAGACCGATGTGAAACAAGAGATGTCCCACGCCGCCTGGCAGGGAATGCGAGTGATAACCCAGCGAGGCCACCCGCCGGGCGAACCGTCCACGGAGCTTCGCGGCGATGGACCCGCCCCGCTCGCCCGACTCGGGTGAGGTCTGGGGGCCATGGCTGTCGAGCTGCGGCGCGGCGCGCATCAGGACCTTTCAGGGGTCTTGCTCGAACGCGAGGGAGTCCGAACGGTAGTCGGGGTGGCGCGCCACGAGCAAGCAAGAGGCCGTGAAATCCCTCCGCCTGACGCGGCGCGTGCTCAGTCCGCCAGTCGGGAGGGCAACGCCACGCCGGGCCGGGCCGCCAGAATCATCTCCTGCGTGGGCAGCGGGATGCAGACGGACGAGGACAGCCCCACCGCCTGCAAGAGCTGCCCGTACTCGGAGGCGGACAGCAAATCCCCCTCGTTGGTCATGAACCGACGCAGGCCGAAGTACAGGTGGTCCAGCGGGCCGTCGCGCCGCTCGTTCAAGACGTACTCGGCGATGAGCAGCACGCCGTCGGGCTTGAGCGCTCGGGCGACGCGCGCGAACAACCCGGGCAGGCTCTCCGGCCTGAGCACGTTCAAGACCTGGGGAAGGATGATGACGTCGAAGGCGGCCTCGCCGAAGTCGTGGGTGAACAAGTCCCCAGGCCAGAAGCGCGCGCGGTCCGCCACCTGGAGCCGCGCCAGGTTCGTCTTCACCTGCTCCAGCACCACGCCCTGGTCGAAGTAGGTGACCTGCGTGGTGGGGGTCGCGCGAGCGAAGGCCGCGCCCCACACGCCCGAGCCCGTGCCGATGTCCAGCACCGCCGCGCCCTCCAGCGGGTGGGCCTTCGCGAGCGTGGTGGCCGCCTTGCGACTGAGCTGGAAGTGCGACGCGAACACCGCCGTAATCTGGTTGGAGTTGTCCGCGTAGAAGCGCCGGCTCACCTCCGGGTCCTTCAGGTCCAGGATGAAGCGCTCCTCGCGCACCGTCTCGTCCAGCCGGCCCAGCGCCTCGGTGTACTGCGCGGACACGCTGAGCGAGCGCACCAGGTACGCCAGCGCCTTGCCGTCGAGCAGCCGCTTCGCCTCCGTGCTCAGCCCGAAGGCCTCACCCTCGCGCGTCACGAGCCCCAGCTTCTCCAGCACCTCCACCACGACGCGCAGCCCTGTCGTGCTCAGGTACGTGGCCGCGCCCAGCTCCGGCATCGTGCGCGGAGCGGCCGCGAGCAGCTCCAGCAGCCCCATCCTCCCCGCGGTGATGAGCACCTGTGTGCGCGCGCCGCTCCGGGCGAAGCGGTCGAAGAAGTCCTGCGCGCCCGTGAGCGCCGACTCGGCCCGCGTGCCCTCCAGGAACAGCGCGCGGCAGTGCCCGAGCACGTCCCAGCGCTGGCCCTCGTGCTCCACGGGCTCGCCTCGCTTCACCGCCTCGTCGAGCAGGGACAGGGGGCCCCACCAGGGCAGCTCGGCGCGCAGCCGCTCGAGGAAGGAGGCGTCGCGAAGGAACGTCGCGGCATGACGCGCCAGGGCGAAGCGGCGCGTGTCATCGAGGGACGCGTAGCCCAGGCAGACCAGCAGCTCGAGCAGGGCTCTGAGCCCTCGGGGCGAGCTCTTCGTCGCGGTGGCCAGGGCGTCGAGCGAACACGCGGTGGTGGTGCCCTCCACCGGCAGTGCGTCGAAGAGGCCCAGGCGGAGCGAGGCGCGCAGGAGCGCGGACTCGTTCGCGGCGTTGCGTGCCCAGAAGTGGACCGACTGCGCGAGGGAGGGGCTGGGGGTGGCCGACATTCACTCGCAGCTTGGTCCGGTCGTCTCGCGTCGCGCAACCGGGCGGAGTGCATGGCTTGTATCGCCCGGGTGGGTTCTCTATCGTCCGAGGCTCCACGTCCGGTCGAGGACGCCCGCCCGCCGCGCTGAGGCGAGGGTGCAGGGTCCGCATCGCGAGGAGTCTCCAGTGACGTTGCTGTCCTTCGCGCTTCAGAGCGTCGTGGCCCGGCCTCGGAGCTGGGTGGTCGCCTTGCTCGCGCTCGGCTCGGCGCTGCTGCTCGCGTTGGGGCTCGCGATGGTGGCCGGCATCTCCGAGGGCACCCAGCGCAGCGTCATCGAGAGCGGCGCGGGGCACTTCCTCGTCTACAACTCCCAGTCCTCCGAGAAGGCCGTGGTGGTGACGGGCCCCACGGGCGCGCCGGTGCTGGTGCCGCTGCCCGACTACCCGTCACTCGAGACCCGGTTGCGACAGACACCGGGTGTCCAGGACGTCGTGCCGCTCGAGGTGGGCATGGCCGCGACGTTCCGTGGCAACTACCTGGACGACAAGCTCTCCACCGCGCGCGCCGTGGCCCGTCAGCTCCCCTCGCCCGAGCGCAACGCGCGGCTCATGCGGTTGGCGACCGATTTGGAGCGCACGCTGCGCGACGTGGCGCGCGACGCCGACCGTCAGACGGAGGCCTTCCTCACCGCGGACGAGGCGCGCATGGACCGCGCGGCGTTGGCGGAGACGACGAAGCCCGACTTCTGGGAGCGCTTCCGCGCCGAGCCGCTGGTGGCGCTCGAGTACCTGGAGAACCACGTCGCCCGGCAGGTGGGCGAGGGCGAGTCCATCGACATCGAGTACCTGGGCAGCGACCTGACCCAGTTCGCGCGCGCCTTCCCCCGCTTCGAGATGGTGACGGGCAGTTTGCCGCCCGAGGGCCACCGGGGGCTGCTGTTGGGGCACGGCCTCTACGAGCAGCGCTTCAAGCTGCCGGTGGCCGCGCGGCTGGATGAGCTGAAGCGGGAGCTGGACCGGGGCGCGCTGCTCGCCGAGGACGAGCGCCTGCGCACGCTGGTGGAGCGCGCGCAGGCGGAGCTGCCGGACCTGCTGGCCCGCGTGGACGCGGAGCGCTCCGAGGCCGCGCGCGCGGTGCTCGAGCGTGTCCTGGGTCACGAGGGCGAGCCGGAGGCCCTGTGGCGAGAGTTCCTGAAGTTGGAGGACGGAAACTTCGCCACCCGTCACCAGGTCTTCTACGCGGAGCTGGCGCCCCTGTTGCCGCTGTACCGCGTGAAGCCCGGGGACACGGTGGTGCTCAAGGGGTTGGACTCGCTCGTCAACGGCGTGCCGCTCAAGGTGTGGGGCACGTATCGCTTCCGGGGGCTCGGCGGGGACACGAGCCGCGTCAACACGCTGAGCCTGATGGACCTGGTCAGCGCGCGCTACCTGTCCGGGCGCCTGTCGCCGGACATGGTGGAGGAGGCGAAGCGAGACGCCCAGTCGCTGGGGCTCGACTTCCTGGCGGAGGCGGAGGTGGACCAGCTCAAGCCCGCCACGGTGGTGGAGGTGGAGACGGTGCCCACGCGCACGACGAACATCCCCGACTTCCCGCGCGCCCGCGCTTGGCCGGACACCTTCTCCGCGACGGAGCTGCGCGGAGGCAGCGTGCTCCAGGCCGCGGTGGTGGTGGCGCCGGACGCGGACCCCGTGCGGGTGGCCGAGGTCGTGGTGCAACAGGGCACGAGCGCCTCGGTGCCGCTGGCCACCGTGGACTGGGAGGCGGCGGGCGGCTTCATCAGCGGCGTGGTGGGCATGACGCGGGTGGTGCTGCTGGCCTTCTCGGTGATGCTGTGTCTGTTCGTGGTGCTGGTCTCCGCGGGCACGCTGCTGCTGCTCGCGCAGGAGCGCGTGGGTGAGGTGGGGACGATGCGCGCGGTGGGCATGCAGCGGCGGGACGTGTTCGGCTCGCTGCTGATGGAGGGGCTGCTGTTGGGAGGGCTGGGCGCGGGCGTGGGCATGGCGCTCTCCGCGCTGCTCCTGTTCGGGTCGATGGGGGACGGCATCTTGGTCACGGACGAGGCGCTCCAGTTCTTCATGGGCGGGCCGGTGTTGATGCCCCGGCTGTCGTGGGGACAGGGGCTGGGGGTGTGGCTGGGCGTGGTGGCCGTGGTGGTGGTGGCGTCGCTGGTGCCCGCGTGGCGGGGCAGCGCGGTGCCTCCGGCGGTGGCGATGCGAAAGAGGGAGGACTGAGGCGATGTTTTCCCTTCTGCATCTGGCGCTGCGAAACCTCTTCGCCCACCGGGAGCGGGTGCTCCTGTTGTTGGGCATCACCGCCGCGGCCAGCGGGGTCATCGTCGCGGTGTCGTCGCTGGCGGCCGGCGTGGCCACGGCCCAGCGCGAGGCCGTCACCACGTTCCTCACGGGTGACCTCAACGTGGGCGGCTTCTTCAAGGTCCACCCGGACTCGATCGCGCCGGTGGTGGGCGACGCCGGCAAGGTGCGCGGCGTGTTGGAGCCCCAGGTGCCGCAAGGCTGCTACCTGCGAGAGCGAGGCCGCAGCTTCGCGCTCGCGGGCGCGGGGCGGCGCCGAACGGGCTCCTTCCTGGTGGGCATGGATGTGGCGAGCGAGAAGAACTCCCTGGCGCGCTTCCGGGTGGCGTCCGGCCGGTTGGAGGACCTCGCGCGGCCGCGCACCCTGGCCGTGTCCACCACGCTGGCCGAGCGGCTCAAGGTGAAGACGGGGGACCTGGCCACGCTCTTCGCCCAGCCGGTGGGCGGAGGCCGTCGCAACGCGCTGGACGTGGAGGTGGTGGCCATCACCGAGAAGGCGGGCCTGCTGGGCGAGTCCGCGGGCCTGCTCGTCTCCAACGAGACGCTGCGCGAATTGGACGGCTTCAAGCCGGGCTCGGCGGGTGTGCTCCAGGTGGTGTGCGGTGACACGCCGGTGGACGTGGACGCGCTGGGCACCTCGCTGCGCGACTCCCTGCGCGGCGCGGGCTTCGACGTGCTGCCCGCCGCGAACCAGTCCTACGCCGAGAAGCAGATGCTGCTCCTGCGCGAGGGTTGGCGAGGCCAGAAGCTGGACGTCAGCACGTGGGAGGACGAGTCCTCGTTCATGTCCTTCGTCACGCTGGGCCTGACGGCGCTGGCGGTGCTGGTGAGCCTGGTGGTGCTGGTGCTGGTGGTGATGGGCCTCTTCGTGGCGCTCAGCGTCGCGGTGCGTGAGCGCACACGGGAGATTGGCACCCTGCGCGCCATGGGCATGCAGCGCCGCGGCGTGGTGGCCCTCTTCATGACGGAGGGGCTGCTGCTGGGCTTCGTGGGCTCGGCGCTGGGCGTGGTGGTGTCCTCGGTGCTGTGCGTGACGCTGCGCGGAGCGGTGCCCTTGCATGAAGAGATCTCCAACCTGTTCTTCAGTGGCACCTTGCCCCTGACACCCAACCTGGGGCTGTGCGTCCTCGCCGTGGTGCTCGTCACCTTGGGGGCGGGGCTCGCCACCCTCATTCCGGCGGCGCGTGCCGCCTCGCTGACACCTCGGTCCGCCATGGAGTCCCTGTGATGCAGACGTCCATCCGCCGTCTCGCCGTGATGTTCGCCCTGTCGCTCGCGCCCCTGGCCCCGGCGGCGCCGAAGGAAGAGAAGGCCGCCGAGCCGAAGGCCGCGGAGTCGAAGGCCGCCGTGTCCGCCGAGGAGGTGATTCGGCGGGTGGATGCGCGCATGGCGCTCAAGAGCGACTTCAAGAGCACGGTGCGCCTGCGCGAGAAGCGCAAGGACGGCACCGAGGCGCTGCTGGAGATGCTGGTGTTCCGCCGGGACTCGTCGAAGGACCTGCTCATCTACATCACCAAGCCGCGCAACATGGCGGGTGGCGGATACCTGCGCATCGGCCGCAACCTGTGGGAGTACGACCCGTCCGTGGGCCACTGGCAGCGCACCACCTCGCGCGGCAACATCGTCAACACCATCTCCTGCGAGGAGGACTTCGACCGCTCGCACCTGTTGGAGACCTACGAGGTGCAGGACGAGGGCGAGGAGACGGCGGCGGGCACGAAGTTCCGCAAGCTGTTCCTCAAGGTGCGCCCGGGCATGGAGGCGTCCTTCCCGCAGCTGCGTGTCTGGGTGGACCCCGACTACAACATCGTCAAGCGCGTGGGCTACGCGCCCTCGGGCCGGACGCTGCGCACCGACGTCATCCGCGGCTACCAGAAGATTCTGGACCCGGCCGCGGAGAACCGGCCGGTGTACCTGATGCGCGAAGTGCTCGAGGTGGAGGAGGCCGAGGGCACGCAGCTCACCGTCCGCTACGACGAGGTGGAGCTGGCGCCGCTCAGCCCCAACATCTTCACCAAGACGTGGCTGGAGGGCCGCTTCCGCTAACGCGGCCTCCGTCTCACGCCTTGCCCAGCGCCGCGAGCAGCAGCGCGGCCAGGGTGTCGACCTCGGGCGGGTGGAGCACGGTGGCGTGCTCCCCCTCCATCTCCACCACGTCCAGGTGCTCGGCGGGCAGGTGGCTCGTCCAGCCCAGGCGCGCATCGCCCACCTGCTCACGCAGCGCGCGGCTGGTGATGAGCGTCGGGCGCACGCGCGTCAGGGGGATGTTCCACGCGCGGGCTTGAGGCGTGAGCACCTCGCCCAGCACCCGCCAGATGCGAGCGAAGTCGCTGCCCCGGAAGTGCGGCGCGGCCGTTCCCCGCTCGCGGGCCCGCTTCGCGACGTGCTCCCACTGTTGCTCGCGGGAGAGCGCGGCGAGCTCCTGTTCCATCGCCGCGTCGCGCACGCCGAACTCGCTGGCGAGCACGAGCACGGCGTCTTCATCGGCCGAAGGCGCGACGGCGCGGATGGCCTCCCACGTGGCGGTGTCCACCATGGCGAGCAGCTCCACCGTCTCGCCCTGGGCCTCCAGCAGCGCGGCCACTCCGAGCGCGGGATAGCCACCGTACGAGAAGCCCGCGAGCCGGTAGGGGCCATGGGGCTGGATGGCGCGGATGTCGCGCGCGTACGCCTCCACGCGGGCCTCCAGCGTCGCGTGCCCGTGGCCCGAGGCGAGCGTCTCCGGCGCCTGGATGCCATGGCAGCGGAAGTGCGGCTCCAGTCGGGGGACCAGGTCGCGGTAGTGGTGCACCTCGCCGTCGCCCGCGTGGAAGAGGAACAGCGGGGGCGTGTCCTCGGGGAGTCGGGGGCTCGACAGGCGCACCGCGCTGGTGCGTCGGGGGCCTTCTCGCAGCAGCGCGAGGATTGCCTCGGAGGACTCGCCCAGGGTGGGGCTCTGGAAGAGCGTGGCCAGGGGCAGGGGCAGTCCCAGCTCCTCCTCGAGTCGCGCGAGCAGTCGCATCGCCAGGATGGAGTCACCGCCCAGCGCGAAGAAGTCGTCGCCGGCCTGCACGCCCGGGCGGCCGAGCACCTCCGTCCACAATCGCTGGAGCACCATCTCCAGCGTGGTGCGGAAGGGGGTCTCCAGCTTCGCGGCGGACGTGGGCTCGGAGGACGGCTCGGGCGTCACCACGGCGTCCGGGTCCGGCAGTGCCTTGCGGTCCACCTTGCCGTTGGCGTTGATGGGCAGCGCGTCCATCACCACGAACGTCGCCGGCACCATGTAGCCGGGGAGCTGCGAGGCGACGTGCTCGCGGAACGTCTCGGAACGTGAGACCCCCGGTGCCTGCACGTAGGCATACAGCGACGTCACGCCGGACGGGGACACGCGCGCGATGACGACGGCCTCCTGCACCAGCGGGTGGCGGCGCAGGCACGTCTCAATCTCCGACAGCTCGATGCGGAAGCCACGGACCTTCACCTGGTGGTCGGCGCGGCCGAGGAAGCGCAGGCGTCCATCGGGCAGCAGTCGGGCCAAATCACCCGTGTGGTACATGCGCGCGCCGGGCGTGACGGAGAACGGGTCCGGTAGGAAGCGCTCGGACGTGAGGTGCGGCGCGCGCAGATAGCCGCGGGACAGCGCCGCTCCGCCGATGTACACGCGGCCCGGCAGACCGGGAGGCACCGGCTCCAGGTGCTCGTCCAGCAGGTAGAAGCTCACGCGCGGCATGGGCCGGCCGATGGGGAACGTGGCGGCGGTGCCCAGTCCCTCCACGCCGGGGATGTCGCAGGTGGCGGAGGTGATCGTGCACTCGGTGGGGCCGTAGACGTTGACCCACGGCGCGTGTCCACCGCCCACGCGCACCCAGGCCTCGAAGGTCTCCTTCTTGAGGACGTCGCCACCGGGGGCGAGCAGCTTGAGGCGCGCGGGCACGCGCTGGCCCAGCGTCTCCATCTGACGAATCCACTCCTCGATGTACGTGGGGGGCAGGCTGATGAGGGTGATGCCCGTCTCCTCCAGGTACGGCGTCATCGTGTGCGCGGGCACCAGGCCGCTGCGCATCACCACCGTGCCTCCCACGAGGAGCGGCGGGTACAAGTCCTCGGCGGCGGCGTCGAAGGTGAGCGGCGCGAAGTTGAGCATCCGGTCTCCCTCCACCAGACCGAAGCGCTTCACGATGCCCACGTTGTGGTTCACCACCGAGCGGTGCTCCACCATCACGCCCTTGGGCTCACCCGTGGAGCCGGAGGTGAAGACGATGTACGCCGTCTGCGAGTCGAGGACGCGGCGCGGCCCGGGCTCCAAGTCGTCCGAGATGGACACGGGCATGGGCGGCACCTCCACGTCCGCGACGAGCGACAGGTGCGGCTCCAGGACGTTCGTGTCCACCCACAGCCTGCGCACCTCGGCGCGCTCGAGCACGTCGCGCTTGCGCGGCTCGGGCCAGTCCGCGTCGAGCGGGACGTAGGCGCCACCAGCCTTGAGGATGCCGAGCAGCACCGCCATGGCCTGGGTGGACGGCTCCATCACCACGCCCACGCGCTCCTCGGGCTTCAGCCCTCGTTCGAGCAGGCGCGAGGCCAGGAGGTTCGCGCGTGCGTTGAGCTCCGCGTAGCTCCAGGTGACATCCCCATGCGCGACGGCGGCCAGATGCGGCGTGCGGCGCACCTGGGCCTCGAACAGCGTGTGGATGCACGTGCCCGGCGCGATGTCCTGCGCGGGACCGGCCAGCGCGGCGAGCACCTCCCTACGCTGGGCGACGGACAGCATGGACAGCTGGGGCAGCGAGACGTCCGGCGTGCTCAGCGCGGAGGCGGCGAGCTGCTCGAACGCGCGCGCGAAGCGCTCGCCTGTCTCGGGCGTGAAGAGGGCGCCGTCCAGGGCGATGAATCCGGACAGCGCGCCCGCGTCGCCGAGCGTGACGCTCACCACCACGTCGTAGGCGGGGATGACGCCGTCGACGTCCAGCTCCGTGACAGCCAGTCCTTCCAGTCCGGGCAGCCCGGGGCGCTCCGCCTGGAGCAGCGCCTGCGCGAGTCGGGGCGCGGTGCGGTCTCCCTCCGGCTGCACCGTGTCCGCGATGCGCTTGAATGGCACCTCCTGGTGGGTGGTGGCGTGGGCCACGACGTCGCGCACGCGGCGCAGGAGGACGCGCAGGCTGGGGGCGCCGGACACATCCGTGCACAGGGGCAGCACGTTGGCGAAGTAGCCCAGGAGCGTCTCCACCTGGGGCGTGGAGCGACCCGAGAAGGGCGTGGCGACGACGACGTGGGACTGCCCGCTGAGCCGGTGCAGCCACGCCTGCGTCAGCGCCAGCAGGACGCTGAAGGACGAGACACCTTCGCTCCGGGCGAGCGCGCGGATGGTGTCCGAGTGCTCCGCCGAGAGCGTCACCGTCACCGCGCGCATGTTGTCGTTGAGCGCGGGCGCGCGGCGCGGGAAGTCGAGCGGCAGGTCCAGCAGCGCCGGTGCATGCGCGAGCGCCTGCTTCCACGACGCGAGGCCCTCGTCGAGCCTGCGCAGTTGCTCTGGCTGTCGCTGCCAGACGGCGTAGTCGGTGTACTGGAGCGCCAGCGGAGGCAGTCGCGCGGGGCCTCCGTCCACCGCCGAGTTCCAGGCCGTCGCCAGCTCCTCCGCGAAGGTGGCCAGACCCACGCCGTCGTTCACGGTGTGGCTGAAGGCGAGGACGAGCGCATGGCGCGTACCGCGCTCATCCAGCTTCAGCAGCTCGAAGCGGTAGAGCGGGCCCTGGGCGAGGTCGAAGTGCTCGCGGTCCAAGCGCACGACAGCGTCGCGAGCGACCTCGAGCGCGTGCGTCGTGGACAGACGGGACAGGTCCACACGCGTGAGCACCGAGGCGCGAGGAGGATGGACGCGGACACGGAGCGCGTCACCCTGCTGGAAGAACGTGGTGCGCAGCGTCTCGTTGCGCTCCACCACGGCGGCCAGGGACTCCTCCAACCGCTCCGCGTCCAGCGCGCCTTCGAGCAGCAGGCCGAGCGTGAGGACATACGGCGGGGCCTGGGGAAGCTGGAGCGCGTACCAGAGCCGCTCCTGGACGAGGGAGGGCGGCAACACCTCCGGCCGGGCGACGACGGTGGGGACTTCGTGCACCGCGCGAGGCGCCGCGTCGATGAACGCCGCCACCGAGGCGATGGTGGGATTCGCGAAGAACACCGTCAGGGGCAGCTCGACGCCGAAGGCCTGACGCAGCCGCGCGACGAGCCGGGTCGCGGAGAGGGAGTGGCCGCCGTGCTCGAAGAAGTTCGCCTGACGGGAGAGCTGCTCCAGCCCCAGCGCGTCCTGGAACATGCCCGCCACCCGCTCTTCCGTGGTGCTTCGGGGCGCGTCGTCACCGAGCGACGGCAGCTCCTGTCGAGGCAGCTCCTGGATCTCCAACGCCTTGCGGTCCACCTTGCGCGACGACGTGAGCGGCAGCGCGTCGAGGAGCACGAAGGCGGAGGGGACCAGATGTTCGGGAAGGCGCTGACGCAGCCACGCGCGCACCGCCTCGAGGGCGAGGGCCTCGGGATGCGTGGGCACCAGGAACGCGACCAGTCGCGTGTCTCCGTCCACGCCCTCGCGGGGCACCACGGCGACTTCGCGCACGGCTTCATGGCGCGTGAGCACGGCCTCGATTTCACCGGGCTCCACGCGGATGCCACGCACCTTGAGCTGCGTGTCCAGGCGACCCAGGTACTCGAGCTGCCCGTCCGCGAGCCAGCGGACCCGGTCTCCGGTGCGATAGATCCGCTCGCCCGGCGTGGTCGCCAGGGGATGCGGGAGGAAGCGCTCCGCCGTCAGCTCCGGGTGCTCCAGGTAGCCACGCGCGAGGCCGAGACCTCCGACGTACAGCTCACCGGGCACGCCGATGGGGCTCGGCTCCAGGCGCGCGTCGAGCACGTAGAGCCGGGTGTTGGGCCAGGGTGTTCCCACCGTGACGCGAGGCAATGCAGTGGGCTCGCCACCCGACGGACGTCCGAGCCCCGGGAATGGCGTGACGGTGGCGGCCACCGTGACTTCGGTGGGGCCGTAGGAGTTGAGCAGCGCGCGGCCCGCGCCCCAGCGTCGGACCAGCTCGGCGGACAGGGGCTCGCCGCCGGAGACGATGACCTGGAGGGACTCGAGTCCCGTGGACTCGAGCAGGGCGAGGACCGTCGGCGTGAGCGCGCAGTCGGTGATGCGCTGTTCCCGCAGCAGGGTGCGTAGCGGCAGGTCGGGGAGGAGCCGCTCCTTGGGCGCCAGCACCAGCGTGGCGCCGGAGAGCAGCGTGGAGAAGATCTCCCAGACCGAGCCATCGAAGGTCGCCGAGGCGAACTGGAGGACCCGCCGGCCCGGCTGGAGCCCATGGGCCTCCATCGCCGCGAGGGCCGTGTTGTACAGGCCCTGGTGCGTCAGCAGGACGCCCTTGGGCTGGCCCGTGGAGCCCGAGGTGAAGATGACGTACGCGAGCTGCGCGCCTGTCGCGGACTCGGGCAGGTCCTCCACCGGCTTGCGTGAAATCTCGGCCGCGTCGGTGTCGACGTACGCGGCCATGATGGCGACGGAGGTGAACAGGTCTCCCAGGCACTCCCTCGTCACGAGGACCCGCGCGCCGGAGTCGATGAGGAGCTGGGCGAGTCGCTCCGGAGGATGCGTGGGGTCCAGCGGCACGTAGGCCCCGCCGGCCTTCAGCACGGCGAGCATGGACACGATGAGCTCGGGCCCGCGCTCCAGGCAGAGCGCGACGCGCTCCTCGGGACCCGCGCCGAGCTCACGCAGGAAGTGGGCGAGCTGGGTGGAGCGGGTGTGCAGCTCCAAGTACGAGAGCGACTGTCCCTCGAAGGAAAGGGCCTCCGCGTCGGGCGTGCGAGCGACCTGCGCCGCGAAGCGGGTGACCACGGTGTCGTGGGCGTCGCGGGCGCGTGCGGAGGCGTTGAAGTCGACGAGCACCTGTCGACGCTCCGTCTCCGTGAGCAGGGACAGCCGGCGCACCGGTGTCGTGGGCGTGAGCAGCGCGGATTCGAGCAGGCTCACGTAGTGCGACACCATCCGCTCCGCGCTCGCGGGCTCGAACAGCGCGGTGGGGTACTCGAGGTAGAAGCCGAACCGGTCTCCGTCCTCCTCGGCGGTGAGCATCACGTCATAGAGGCTGGCGGCCGAGCCCAGCTGCACCGCACGTGCCTCCAGGCCGGGGAAGCCATCCGAGAGCGTGCGCGGGCTGGGACTCAGCTCGAACATCGCCTGCACGAGCGGCGCGTGGGAGAGGCTGCGCTCCACCTGGAGTGCCTCGACCACTCGCTCGAACGGGACCTCCTGATGCGCGAAGGCCTCCAGCGCCGTGGTCCGTGCCTGCCCGAGGAGTGAAGCGAAGGACGCCTCGGGGTCGACCTGGGTGCGCAGCGCGACGGTGTTGATGAACAGGCCGACCAGGGGCTCCAGGGACGGATGGACGCGCCCCGACACTGGCGTGCCGACGCTCAGGTCCGACTGTCCCGTGTAGCGATGGAGCAGCGCGGTGAAGGCCGCGTACAGCGCGATGAAGGGCGTGACCTGGTGTTCGCGGCACAGCTCCCGCAGCGCTTCGATGAGATGCACCGGCAGCGGATGGTGCCGTGTGAAGGCGCCCGCATGTCCACGCCCCGGGTGCCGAGGCACATCCGTGGGCAGCTCCAGCACGGTGGGCGCGCCGTCCAGCTTGCGCCGCCAGTACTCGAGGTGGACGTCCTGGCGCGCGAGCAGGGCTGGCGTGCGCTGCCATGCGGCGACGTCCGCGAAGTCGATGGGGAGCGCCGGTGCCGTCGGGGCGCGGTTCTCACGGTAGGCGGCGTAGGACTCCGCCAGCTCACGCAGGAGGATGTCCATCGACAAGCCATCCACCACGATGTGGTGGAACACCAGCAGCAGGACATGGTGCTCGGGTGCGAGGAGGAACAGGTGGAAGCGGTAGAGCGGCCCCGTGTCCAGACGGAAGGGGCGCTCGGATTCCTCGGTCAGCCGCCGGGTCAGCACGTCCCGACTCGCGGCTTCGGTCGACAGGTCCTCGCGGTCGAGCACGCGCATCGGCACGGGCTCGAGTCCCAGCCGCGGGCCGCCCTCCGCGGGCGTGAAGATGGCGCGCAGCGCGGTGTGTCGCTCCAGCAGGAACAACAGCGCGGACTCCAGCGCCTCGACGTCCAACGGACCTCGCAGCTCCGTGGCCTCCGGAACGGCGAGCGACGCGGAGTCGGGCTGGAGCTGTTGGAGGAACCACATGCGCTCCTGTGAGAACGACGGCGCGGCGGCCGTGTCCTCGCTCCGGGGCTCGGGGGCGGGGAGCGGAGTGGCCTGACTGGGCGCCTGCTCCGAGAGCACTCGCGCGAGGCCCGCCACGGTGGGAGACAGGAAGAGGGCCTTGAGTGACAGCTCCTGGCCCATGGCCCTGCGGACGCGCGACACCAGTCGCGTGGCACTCAGGGAGTGTCCGCCCATCGCGAAGAAGTCCGCGTCGCGCGAGACCTTCTCCACGCCGAGGACCTGGCAGAAGAAGCTCGCGAGGAGCTGCTCCAGTGGCCCGCGCGGTGCCTCTTCTGTGTCGTGCGTCGCCTCGACCTCCGGGAACGGCAGCCGGAGGAGCGCGCCACGGTCGGTCTTCCCCGAGGGCGTCAGGGGCAGGGCGTCCAACACGATGAGCGCCGAGGGCACCATGGCCTCGGGGAGCACTGCCTTGAGGGCGGTGCGCGCGGTGGCGGCGTCCTCCGCGCGTCCCTCGCGGGCGACGACGTAGGCGATGAGGCGCACGTCGTTGCGTGGGGTTGCCCGGGCGAGGACGACGGCGTCTCGCACGGAGGGCAGTCGCCGCAGGGCGAGCTCGATCTCCTCGAGCTCGATGCGCTGGCCCCGGACCTTCACCTGGAAGTCGGTGCGGCCGAGGTACTCGAGCGTGCCGTCACCGCGCCAGCGCGCCAGGTCTCCGGTGCGATAGAGGCTCGCGCCGGGTGTGTCGCTGAAGGCGTCGGGGATGAAGCGCTCGGCGGTGAGCTCGGGGCGACGCCAGTATCCGCGCCCCACTTGGACGCCGCCGATGTGGAGCTCACCCTGCACGCCCACGGGAACGGGGTGCCCCGAGGTGTCGAGGACGAGCAGGTGCGTGTTCGCCACCGGGTGACCGATGGGCACACTCGTGCGCGCGTCGCTCCGAGGGCAGTGCCAATGCGTCACCTCCACCGCGGCCTCGGTGGGGCCATAGAGGTTGTGGACCTCTGCGGCCGGCAGTCGCTCGTAAGCGCGTCGGACGAGGTCGACGGAGAGCGCCTCGCCGCTGCACACCAATCGGCGCAGGTCCGTGAGGGGCTCCCACGGCTCCTCCAGGAAGGCGCCGAGCATGGAGGGGACGAAGTGCGCGAGGGTGATGCGCTCGTCGGCCAGGAGCTTCGCGAGGTACGCGGGCTCCCGGTGTCCACCCGGTCGTGCGAGCACCAGCCGCGAGCCCACGGTGAGCGGCCAGAACAGCTCCCAGACGGAGACGTCGAAGCTGGTCGGCGTCTTCTGCAGCACGCTCTCGCCCGGAGCCAGCGCGTGGACCTCGTGCATCCACGACAGGCGATTGACGATGGCCCGGTGCGAGTTCATCGCGCCCTTCGGGCGGCCCGTGCTGCCGGACGTGAAGATGACGTACGCCAGCGAGTCCGGATGGGGGCGGCTCGCGACGCGGGTGGCAGGGAGGCTCGCGAGCTTCGCGGCCTCCGCGTCGAGGAGGACCGTGTGGCCCGTGTGCAGCGGCAGCCTGCTGGCCAGGTCCTGGCGCGTGATGACGACGGGCGCGCCGCCATCCTCGAGCATCCCGGCCAGTCGCTCGCGAGGCAGCTCCGGGTCGAGGGGCAGGTAGGCCGCGCCCGACTTGAGGATGCCGAGCAGGGTGACGACCAGCTCCAGCGAACGCTCCAGGAACACACCGACGAGGACCTCGGGCCCCGCGCCGAGTGACTGGAGATGCCGGGCGAGCTGATTGGAGCGTGTCTCCAGCTCGCTGTAGGTGAGGTGGTGTCCCTCGAAGGTCAGCGCGCGCAGCTCGGGCGTGCGCTCGGCCTGGGCCTCGATGAGCGAGACGAGCGTCGCGTCCGTGTCGACCGCGCGCCGGGTGTCGTTGAAGTCGTGGAGGACCTGTTGCCGCTCGGCCGTGTCGAGGAGCGAGAGGTGCGCGACCTGTCGGTTCGGAGCACCGAGGGCGTCTTCGAGGAGCTGGACGTAATGCGACAGCAGGCGTTCGACGGTGGGAGCTTCGAAGAGGTCGGTGCTGTACTGGAAGGACAGCTCGTGGCCCCGAGGGCTCTCGGAGACGGTGAGGGCCAGCTCGGACAGGGTGTTCTTGCCGTCGACGACGATGGGATGCGTCTCGAGCCCGGGGAAGGTCTCGGCGAGCGTGGTCTCCGCGCGGTCCCAGAAGAAGCCCACCTGGAACAGTGGGGCGTGCGCGAGGCTGCGCTCGACCTGAAGGGCCTCGACCACTCGCTCGAAGGGCGCATCCTGATGCGTGAAGGCTTCGAGCGCCGTGGTCCGTGTGCTCGCGAGCAGCTCGGCGAAGGTGGTTCCCGGGTTGAAGCGGGTGCGGAGGACGACCGTGTTGGTGAAGAGGCCGACGATGTCTTCCATCGCGGGATGTGGACGTCCGGAGACCGGAGTCCCCACGGACACGTCGTCCTGGCCCGAGTGTCGATGCAGCAGCGCCGCGAGCGCCGCGCTCAGCACCATGAAGGGTGTGACATGGTGTTCCCGACAGACCTGGGTGAGTGCCTGTTCCAGCGCGGGGGCCAGTCGATGGAAGCGACTGAGTGCGCCCGCGTCACCGAGGACGGAGGGACGCGGCTTGTCGGTGGGCAGCGACAGGAACGCGGGAGCACCGCTGAGCTGGCGCTTCCAGTACTCGACGTGGCTGTCCTCACGGGCTCGGACCGGCGCGGAGCGTTGCCACGCGGCGACGTCTGCGTAGCCGAGCGAGGGCGTGGGCAGCGTGGGCGTCTGGTGCTGATGCAGGGCCGCGTAGGTCTGGGACAGCTCGCTCAGCAGGATGTCGATGCTGAGGCCATCGACCACCACGTGGTGCAGCACGAGCAGGAGGACATGGTGCTCGGGCGCGAGGCGGAACAGGTGGAAGCGATAGAGCGGTCCCTGCTCCAGTGACAGGACGCGAGTGCTCTCCTCGCGCAACCGATGGTGCAGTGCGGGACTGTCCGCGCTCGTCGCGGAGAGAGTCTCGACTTGGAGCACCTCCACGGGGAGCGGGTTGTGTCGGGGCACCGGCCGCCCATCCTCCGCGGCGAACGTCGTCCTCAGGACGGGGTGACGATCGAGCAGCAACCGCAACGCACCATCGAGCGCGGGGACGTCCAGCGCGCCGCGAAGCTCCACGGCCTCGGGGATGTTGTAGGCGCGCAGCTCGGGTTGGAGCTGATGGAGGAACCAGAGGCGCTCCTGGGCGAAGGAGGCCAGAGGGGGCAGTGAGGAAGGAGCGGGAGAAGGAAGAGGGAGTGCGTCGTGGTGCTGAGAGAGGACGAGCGCGAGTCCGGCGAC
>NZ_JAJVKW010000028.1 GCF_024198255.1 Myxococcus guangdongensis | reverse complement strand
GCGCGACGGGGTCGGTCAGTTGCCCGGTGACGGCAACGACCTGCACCGCGACGAATGGCTCGGGTGTGACGTGCGACGGCACCTTCTATGCCTGTCCTTCACCGCCGGCGTGTTCAGACTTGCCCTTATGCCGCGATCTCCACCAGACGGAGTGCCCCCCCCGCAGCACTGTCACCGCCTGCTGCTCTGCCACCGGTGTCACGAGATCCTGCGCGTGCAATCGACTCTGGATCTGTCCCATTAGCTAGCGCGGACCCAGATGATTCGCTGCCAGGGCGGACAAGGAGGCTCGTCAGGTCCGGCACGCTCTGTGCTCACCCGCCAGCTCATGGACGACTGGAGCAGGCGGGTGGCGCTCGCGCAGGGACTCGCGGCGGTGGAGAGGGAAATGCAGCAGGCCGTCGCGGGACGGGACGGCAGTCCCGAGGCGAGGACGCGCTACATGCGGGCGCGAGTGGCGTACGTGCAGATGGAGACGATCGCCTTGAGGATGCTCTGCCCAGCCCAGGGTCGATGAGACGCTTCCACGCGGGTTGATGGATGGCGTCCGCGTCGCCGCTGACGCTACCGGGGATGGAGCGCTTCCCCTTCACGCCGGACTACGGCGCGCAGCAGCAGGCACAGCCACGAATTCTGAAGGCGCAGTTCGGTGACGGGTATGCCCAGCGCGCGGAGGACGGCCTTCATGCCACTCTCCAGCGCTGGGCGCTCCAGTTCAATGCACAGCGCAAGGCGAGGCTCTCTGAAACGCTCCTCGTCGTCTATCGGGGAGTGCTGCCCTTCGAATTCGCCGAGCCCGCGAGCGCATAGATTGTCAAGACGTTCCACTTCGGAACGGGAGGTGGAGGGTACGAACTCCGTTCAAGGTTGAGCTACTACCTGTGTCGGCGGGGGCAACGCCTTGCTCGCTGTCGGCGTATTCAGATTCTTCACCCGGCCCACTCCCGCGAGAGCATTGCTGCGGGGGATGCTGCGGGCAGGGGTTTCAGCCCGCAGTCACGGAAGAAGGGCGCTCCGAGGTCATCAGGATGCTCGCAGGGTGGATCGCCCTGGACATGCTTACAGCCCCTAACAAATGTCAGAGCAGAGACGGCGCAGCAGCATGATGCAGCAGCCGAGGACGAGGAAGCCGAAGTGGACGTCGTCCCTGCGTTCGTCGCGGACTCGAAGTCGGCGGAGCTGGTTCTTCCAGGCCAAGGTGCGCTCCACTACCCAGCGGTAGCGCCCCAGTCGCTCCTTGGATTCAACGCCCGGACGCGCAATGCGAGGAGCGATGCCGCGCAGGCGCAGGCCACGCCGGTTCCTCCTCGATGCGTAGGCCTTGTCACCATGCAGCTTCCCAGGACGGAGCCGGCGCTGGCCCGACGGCATCCTCACCGCGGGCACGGAGTCGAGGAGCGGGAAGAGTTCGTGGGTGTCGTGCACATTGGCTGCAGTCACGGATTCAGTGAGCGGCAGGCCGTGGGCGTCTACGAGAAGATGATGCTTGCTACCCGCCTTCGCTCTATCCGTCGGGTTTGGGCCTGTGAGGGCCCCCTTTTTGACGCCCGGACGGACGAGGAGTCGATGGAGGCCCGGGAGAAGTCGACCTTGCCGCGCAACCCCAGTTCGTCGAGCAACCGCTCCTGGAGACGCTCCCACACCCCAGCCCGGGTCCATTCCTCAAGCCGGCGCCAGGCCGTCATGCCCGATAGGCCGAACTGCTTGCGGGGCAGCATCTCCCAGGGAATTCCACTGCGGAGCACGAAGACGATGGCTTCCAGCGCCGCTCTGTCGTCCGCTCGAGGACGCCCTAGCTTCTTCTTGGGACGAGGCGGAGGCAGCAAGGGAGCCACTCGCTGCCAGAAGGCGTCAGGGACGAGTTCGCGGACCATGCCCTTCAACCTGGAGATGGTTCTTCCCTGCGACCAGCCCATCCTCGACTTTCGTTAGGGGCTGTAAATGCGTGCGGTTTCTGGGGATGGTTCAGTCGGGCGACGCGGCCAGTCCCTGGTCAAGCTTTGAATGCCAAGGGATACGCGAGCGCTCGTATACACCTGGGCGAGATTTCATTGACCGCGAGGACTGGACAGCGCGCTTGAGCCATCAATTACAGAACGGAGGAAGCTCGCTTACAAGCGACATCATGGCTCCCGTGGACTCCATGATGTTGTTGTACGTTTGATAATATTTGATGATGCCACCACCCGTAGGAGAAACAACTCCACTGGCGATCTTGGAACTCGATACGATAACATCGTCAAATTTGCCCTGGATCTTTACCAGTTTGGAGCCCAGGCTGGTGCCAATCGTGGGCACCATCGCCGCTGTCATCTCGGAATAAGCAAGAACTTCCTCGCTGACTTTAATACTGAAGTCGAGGAGGGCCCCATTCGTTGGAGTGTTGTTGAAGATTGAGAGGTATAAATTGCCATCGATGGCTGCGATCCTTGCGCGTTGTGCTGCCTGGATAGCAGTTCCCGCTGCGCTATTCGCGTCCACGCATTCCTGGGCTTGGGCCGGAGTAGCCGTGAACGCCAAAGCGAAGGAAATGGCAAACAACCAGTTCATGCGATTCATAATGAAGTACTCTCGGGTTTGTGGGTAAACCCGTCCACCAACCGGCTGCGGCAGGATGGATTGACCCATTTCGGGATGAGTTTGCTGGAGAGCCCTTCGCGAGAAGGGTGCCGGAAGGTGATTGAAGAATGCATCTCACCCTGTTGGGAGTCAATAACGCTGCCCTTCAGGGCATGTGGTCTTGGCTCCGGCGATGACTTGGTTACGAGCAGGGCATTGTACGTCGCATCACCCCTCACCCTCCAGTCTGGCGTCTGCGACTGGAGGGCAGGCCCCACCTTTTCGGCTGAGACAGCGGCTCACGAACCCATCGCGATGACTTGCAGTGGCGGTCGCCGCTCGCCGCGCTTCTCGACGGGCGCGTGCTTCAGCTCGTCGGGCAGCGCGTACACGAGCGGGCGGCTGCCATCGTCCATTCGCCGCTGACCTCGCACGAAGCGGAGCGCCTTCAACGCCGACGCGATTTCGCGCGAGATCCGCTGGTCGACCTGTGCGGGGGCAAGCGAGAACGCATCGACGCCCACCTGGAGGATCGTCACGTCGGCCGGACGCTTCTCGGAGGGCATTTCGAGCAGCCACCGCAAGATGACCTCTTTGCGGCTGTCGCCGTAGTTCTCCGCGCGCAGGGCCGCGTGCCGCTCAGCGCCCGCCGCTTCGTCGTTGCTCAGCCACCACGTTTCGCCCTGATGGAAGCGCACGACAGCTTCGGCCCAGAGCTGTTCCCGGTCGCGGGTCAGGGCGTCCGTGTCGATGCGCGTACACTTGACCGGCCAAAACCGGCGATGTCCGATAGGGCCCATCGCATCCCGTCCCTCCAACAGTGCTTAGCGCAAGTGCGGACCAGACCGGTCGGCGGCAAGGGCCTTCTCCAGCTTGAGGAGCAGGGCCCGCGAACTCGTCCCCGACGCAGTCTGGCATCGCGTGGAGGCCCTGCTCACCCTGCACCGCGCCCCAAGAAGAAGCTGGGCCGCCTTCGGCAGATGGCCGGGCGGCACTGGAGCCTATCGCCTTCGTCCGACGAAACAGCATCTTATGGGAGATGCTGCCTTGCAAGCAGTTCGGCCTGTCGGGCATGACATCCTTGCGCAGGCTGAAGGAATGGACCCGCGCGGACGTGTGGCCAAAGCCCCAGGAGCAGTTGCTGGATGAATTGGGCCTGCGCGGCCGACTCCTCGTCTGTGCGGGCCTCAAAAAGGGAGCCGTCTCAGGGCCAAGCCCAACGGCTAGAACGAAGGCGGGTAGCAAGCAGCATCTTTCCGTAGAAGCCCACGGCGCTCCTTTGACCGAGTCGGTGACAGCCGCCAACTTCCACGACACGCACGAACTCTTCCCTCTCGTAGACTCCGTGCCCGCAGTGCGGATGCCTTCGGGGCAGCACCTTCGCCTGGGAAACTCCACGCCGACAAGACCTACGCCTCCAGGTAGAACAGGAGTGGGATTCTCTTGCGAAGCATTGCCCCTGCGTCGCGCGTCCTGGCGTTGAGTCCAAGGAAAGGCTCGGATGCTACCGCTGGGTTGAGGAGCGCACGCTGGCTTGGAAGAACCATCTGCGCCACCTTCGCATCCGTGACGAGTGCGGATGATGTCCACTTCGGCTTTCTCGTCCTCGGCGGCTGCGCCATGCGCCTACGACGCCGCTACCCTGGTATTTGTTAGGAGTTGTTAGTGGCATGCTGAGTGGCCGCGAGAGCGATGGCGTCGCATAGAGCCAGGCCGCCCCCCCACTCCAAGAGAATTAGCGCTGCCAGTGCATGCGGGGCCAACTGCGGGGCAATTGCCGTTTCGGCTTGAGTTGATTCAGTCTCGTCCGCGGTGAATTGCAGCCTGGACTCATTTGTGCGTGTGTAGTGGGGTGGACGAAAGTACAGTTCACACCAGTCCCCGTGACATTCATAATGCCTGAGTTCTCCGGATCTGGATTCACCCAGTGAGGGGAACCGACGGTTTGCGTGACTTGCGTGTTGGTGGAGCCATGCCAAACAGTCGCCGGAGGACGTGTAGCATGTCCTGGTTTCCCGTGGAGGATGATTCCATGAAAAACGGTATGCACTGGCTTCCCGCTGCACTCTTTGCCCTCTCCCTGGTTGTGGCCCCTTCTGTCGCAAAGGCTCAGTCCTGTGTGAATCGGACCTCAGGAGATGGCTTGGCCATTGCGGCAATGACAAGGGTTGTTGACAGTGCGGGTGCGGCTTTCGAGCTTTCTTTGAATGCGATCAATGAAGGACGCCCTGTCTTGCCTGAGGAGGCGCTCAGTAGTCTGCTGTCAGCCCATCTGGATGCCATCCGCCTGAACGCCATTCTGCCTGTCGTCACTTCTGGGAGTGACTTCGAGGATATTTTTTCAGCAGTTGCCCGGCTTGCTGCTGAGATCGACAGCACGACTACTCTCCTTATTTCCAAGAAGGACTCCATTTCCGGTGTGTTGCGTCATTCGGTAGCACAAGGTCTTGTCATTATCGGCCGAGTCGCTAGCACCGTTAGTCAGTTGCCGCCTCTCTGCCCGCGGTGACTCGACGGCTGGGTGTTTCCGTAGGTGCCCCACCTCTTGCTCGGATGATGCAAGCGCTGTGGCTTCGCCACTTGCCGTCATGGTCTCTGGACGAGTAAATCCAGAGGAGCAATGCGGAGGGCGTCCTCAGACGGCTCCTTAATGTCCATTATGGAGCGCTTCCCTTTCACGCCAGACTACGGCGCGCAGCAGCAGGCACAGCCCCGCATCCTGAAGGCCCAGTTCGGTGACGGATACGCCCAGCGCGCGGAGGACGGCCTTCGTGCCATCCTCCAGCGCTGGGCGATCCAGTTCAACACTCGGAGGAAGGCGGAGGCCGACGCCATCGATGCGTTCCTCATCGCCCACCGAGGAGCGCTGCCCTTCGAGTTCGCCGCGCCCACGAGCGCATGGGCTGTCACCGGGTTCCGCTTCGGCACGGGGGACGGGGCGCGCACGCAGTTCCTGCTCGAGCGGCCGCTCGCGCCTGGTGCTGCGGAACTCGTGCCGGCGACGGGGTGGGGTGTCCCTCTGGTCCTCTTCCTGGACGGGGCGCCGCTCGCCGCCGGGGCGGACTACGTGCTCTCCTCCTCGGGGCTCGTCACCTTCTCCGTTCCCCCAACGGCAGGCGCGGCGCTCACCTTCTCCGGCGCGGGAGCGCGCGTGCTCCGCGTCGTCTGCGAGTCCTGGTCCACCACCGTGAAGGGCTTCAACGCGCACGACGTCAGCACCGAGTTCCATGAGGTGGCTGGGTAGAGGCTGCCCATGCGGAATACCTCTCAGGTGGTATTCCCCGCCCCGGGTGGGTGGTGGTTGCCTCTCTTACCTGGCGCTCCTCGTAATGAGAGGGTCCGCGCCGGCCTGCGAGAGCAGCGCTCAACCCTTGGGGGAAGTCCATGGCTGTCCAGTACGACCCGAACATCATCCAGGCGCACGCCGAGGCACTCTACGCACAAGCGAAGGGACTCGTCGTGCGCAGTGCCTTCGCTGGTTTCGCCTTCGGCGCACTCATTGGATTCGTCACCGGCGGGAAGGATTCGGGGCCCATCCTGGCTGTGGTTGGAGGAGTCGTCCTGGCCATCATTGGCGTGTCCATGGCGCGAAGTCGCGCCTTCGCGCTCCAGCTCCAGGCGCAGTCGGCGCTGTGCAACGTGGCCATCGAGGCGAACACCCGTCGGGCTGCCGACGCGGCGCTGGCTGCTGCTCGCCCGGCCGCAGACGCGCAGCTTTCGCAGGTGGGGTGAGCGGACGCAGTCCCCGTCTGCAATGAAGACAGGGGGCATGAACCTCCTTGCCCCTGTCGTGGGACTCCTTCTCGCTGCTGCCCTGGCTTCGACGCCGAGCTCCCGGGGCTGCCGGTGAGCATCGCCGAGGACATCCAGAAGCTGGCGCCCGGCGCCCTGGTGGAACTCTTCATCCTGGACGCGAGCGGACTCCCAGGGGGCGGCATCAGCTACTTCCACGCGGGCACCAACGGCCTGGGCGGGCCCGTGGTGTGGCAGGGGGCGTCGTACCAGCCCTGGCCCGTGCAGGCCCGTGGCTTCGAGAAGTCGGGCACCGGGCGCCTGCCCCGGCCGACCCTCACCATGGCCAACCTCCTCGGCACTCTGGGGGCCCTGGCGCGCGACACGAACGACCTGCTCGGCGCGCGCGTCATCCGCAAGCGCACCTTCGCGCGCTACCTGGACGCGGTGAACTTCCCCGGCGGCGTCAACCCCACCGCGAGCCCCTCCGAGGGATTCCCCGATGACGAGTTCGCGGTGGACGCGAAGACGACGGAGAACAAGCACCTCCTCGAGTTCACCCTCGCGGCCAAGTGCGACCTCGAGGGTGTGCGAATCCCCCTGCGCGTCATCACCCAGATGTGCGGGTGGCAGTACCGCGGTGAGGGGTGTGGGTACGCAGGTCCGCCAGTGGCGAAGTCCGACGACACGTCGACGGTGGACCCGGTCCAGGACAGATGCGGGAAGCGCCTCGCGAGCTGCAAGGTGCGGTTCGGAGCAACAGCAGTCTTGCCCTACGGAGGCTTCCCGGGTGTTGGATTGCTACGTTGAGGGCGGAAAGCCCCCAAGGGGCTCAAGTCGATTTGGCGGAAGACGGTATGCCCTCTATAGTCTGCTTATTCTTGATTGCTTTGATCCGGGACTTACAGGAGGCGTGTCGATGATTTCGAGATCAGTGATTCTCGCAGTGCTGTTTCTTGGTGTCTCGGCTGGTGCTGAGGAGTCCGCGACATCAACGCAGGCTCCGCAAACGGCGACATGCGAGAAGAGGGACGTGTCGCCGCCAGAGGTCAAGGAGTTGATGACACGGCCTGGCACTCGGATCGTGCAGAAAGGCGAAGCTACGACTGTGCTGCTCTCCAGCGAGAAGCAGGTATCGACTGGTAAGGTTACGGTGGTCGATGACACAGGGCAGGTTCACTCCCTCAGCACAACCTGCACGCGGAGTTGCACAGGGCGTGCTTGTTCGAGCCATGGCTGTGTCTATGATGGAGTGTTCTGCTCTGATTTCGATTGCGGGGAGGGTTGCACGGGTACTTGCACCCAGGCGAGTTGCTTCAGCGGTTCCGGTGGCCCCTGCACGGACCCAATACAAGCCAATTGAGCGAGAGACAATAACGCCAGTCCGAGTCCCAACAATACGGACTCGGGACGAGTCCATTCAATGGGCGATAGCCGGAAGGGGGCGCACCTCATCCGCCTCCTTCCGGAGATCTTGGATGCTGCTCGCCGCCTTGTCGGATTTGCCCCGGGAAGTTGCCACAGCAGCCTTTGAGTGTCCGCAGACGGGCTTACCTCGCGAGCCGGATGGCCTCGTGGTGATCGCGGCTGGTGCGTGGCCCATGGGCTGACTTGCGGCTGGTAGCACCTGGGCGCGGGTGCGGCTACGAGGGCCCGCCCGTGGCGAAGGCGGACGACACGCCGACGGCAGACCCGGCCCAGGACAGGTGTGGGAAGCGCCTCGCGAGTTGCAAGACCCGATTCGGGGCGACGTCGGTTCTTCCGTACGGGGAGCCTGGAGTCGGCCTGTTGCGTTAATGCTTGCCAAGCAATTCGCGAGGGGGGCGTTGCCTCTCGACGCGCTGATGCCTAGGCAGATATGCCGAGCGGCTTGCCCTCAGCATGACGGAAACTATTCTGACTCCTCGTCGTCTGGGTGTTCAATGTCGACACAGCATCCGGCACCCATCATTGAGTTGCACGGAACAGGGGCGGTGGGTATGAGTCGCCATGTTGGGTAATTATTGGGGTCTGTTGCAGATATGCGCAGGATTGAAGTTGTGCCATATTCCTCCGGACTGCTGTGGCTCCAATTGCCGCAATTATACTCTGCGCTGTCGTGCCAGATTTGGAAGAGGGCATCCTGGGTGCTTTCGGGCATGCCCCTGACGTAATTCGGGATCAGACTTCCTAGCTCTGAGGGCGAGCACAGCCTGCCCTTGTCTGACAGGCAGACGGCCTTGCATCGCTTACCAACATCCCCGCCGAACGACGTCTCCAGCAGCGAGCAGCCCGCAACGGTTATGCGTGGTGGTTTGCGTGGTCGAACTGGGGGAGTCGGTTTCTCCTCGGGACCGGAGTCTGGTGCAGGTGGCGCCACTGCGAGGACTACATCCGACTTCTTGGGACTGGCCTCGGTGGGAGGTTTGGGAGGAAACACAGGGGAAGGACGTATGGCTTTTTTGGGGGGTGGAGGCGGCTCGATGACTGGAACAGGGCGAACTGCGTATTCGTGCTTCGTTACCTTGTTGCCCGATGGTGTCTCTGGAATCTCGTCATCCGTGACGGCGCTTTCCTTGGCCTTCTCTTGGATTTGGTTGTGGATTGCGACACCCATGGCATAGACGGTGGAGACGAATGTTAGAGACAGGATGATGAGGACTCCTATTAGCACTGAGCCTCGCTGGTATTCTGGGATTTTGGAGAGTCCGAACTTGAGGAACATGTATGCAACGAAAAGAGAGAACCCGAAGCCGGCGCCGATGGCGACGTTCTTTGTGTTGTCGGGGGTGGCTGGATTGATGACTGCGAGGGCAGCAACAATGAGAGCTACGGAGGTGATCGGGACCTTGCGGGATGTCAACGCCTGGATGATGGCAGTGACTAATGGACTGATTGGTGGAGTGATTGGTGGAGTGATTGGTGTCGTCATAGAGAATCTCACCAAAGCGAAGTCGCGACGTCTGTTGAGCTGAGACCCTGGAGCGCCAACAAGCGTAGGCAAAAACTGCAAGGGGTGAAATGTGTGCAGATGTCGCCTGGGCGTTCGGGATACTAGTTCTGCACGTTGGTGGCCCCTGCGCCAACGGACGTTGTCCATCCATCGGGCGAAGACTTGGATTGAGTGGCTTCCCTTCGTGCCTCTCAGTTCTCTCTCGATTCCGGATGCAGACTCATGCTGTCTTTCGTCATTCCTCAGTTGCTGGTTGATGTCGCCCTTTGGCACGCTCAGGCAGAGATGCCCCGTGAGTCATGCGGGCTCATCGTTCGCACCACGGGGAAGTTGGTGTACCGGCCGTGCCGGAACCTCGCCGAGGGCCAAGCGCACTTCCACCTGGCGCCCGAGGACTTCGCTCAGGCGGAAGCAGAAGGGGAGGTGGTGGCCGTTGTCCACTCCCACCCCAACGCTTCCCCTGATCCGAGCGAGGCGGACCGGGTCATGTGCGAGCGCTGGGGCCTGCCCTGGCTCATCGTCAACGTGCCTGTGGGGCACTGGCAGGTGCTGGTGCCGAGCGGCTACCGGGCGCCCCTGGTGGGCCGGCCCTTCAGCCACGGCGTCCTCGACTGCTTTGCCCTCATCCGCGACTACTACGCGGACGTGATGGGGCTCGCGCTCCCAGACTTCGAGCGGCCCGATGACTGGTGGCTCAAGGGCGGCAACCTCTACCTGGAGGGGTACGAGCGCGCGGGCTTCGTGGACGTGACGGGTGCTCCACTGCGCGAGCACGACGTCCTCCTCATGCAACTGCGCGCGCCGGTGCCCAACCACGCGGGTGTCTACCTGGGGGCGGACGTCGTCCTCCACCACCTCCAGGCTTCGCTGTCGAGGAGGGAGACGTATTCGGGCTTCTGGGAGCGCATCACCCGCCGAGTCGTCCGACACCGCAGCCTATGCTGACGACGGTGGTGCTCGGCGGGCCCCTGGGGGCGCGCTTCGGGCGTGAGTGGATGCTGGAACTGGGCGTGCCCTCGCCCGCGGAGGCGGTGCGCGCGCTGTGCGCGGTGTGCGAGGGCTTCGGCCGCTACCTCGCGGAGAACAGCGCGCCCGGCTTCCACGTCCTTGTAGGCGAGCGGGACGTCGGCGCACAGGAGCTGGGCGTCGCCAAGGGGGAGCGCATCACCATCCTCCCGGCCCTCGCGGGCGCGAAGCAGGCGGGCGTCCTCCAGGTGGTGCTGGGCGCTGTCCTCATCGCTGGCGGTGCGGTGCTCTCCGTCTACGACTACGGCACGGCGGGCGGGCAACTCATCGCCCTGGGCAGCAGCCTCATGGTGGGCGGCGCCGCGCAGCTCCTCTTCGGCCCGCCCCGCGCGACGGGCCCGGTGGAGAAGCCGGAGCACCAGCCGTCCTACGTCTTCAACGGCCCGGTGAATACGCTGGCCCAGGGCCACCCGGTGCCCCTCTGCTACGGGGAGATGGTGGTGGGCAGCTGCGTGGTGTCCGCCGGCATCATCACCGACTGGAGCGTGGGTGGCGGCTTCGGTGGGCCCGCGGGCGGCCAGACGGGGCCCGGGGGGCAGGGCGCGGTGGGCGGCGGGTGCCCGGCGCCGTGGGTGCCCATTCTCCTCTCGGACGGGCGCGAGGTGCCGGCGGGCGAGTTGCGCGTGGGCGCGTGGGTGCGCACCCAGGACGAGGTGACGCTGGCATGGGGCGACTACCCCGTCACCCGGGCCGCGACGCTGGAGGCGGACTGCCGGCGCATGGTGCTGGAGGACGGGCGCGAGCTGGTGGCCACGTACAACCACCGGGTGCGCACCGAGGCGGCCTGGGTGGAGCTGCGTCACCTTGAGCCGGGGGCACGGCTGGTGGGGGAGAAGCCCGGGGTGGTGGCGAGGGTGGAGGACGCGGGGCGCGGCCCCGTGGTGCTCCTCACCGTGGCCGGCGCGCACACCTACCAGACGCTCGGCGTCCTCTCCCACAACGTGAAGCGAGCGGACCCCGAGGAGCCGCACGAGGTGCCCAATGTCCCCTGAGAGGGGCGCGCTCCGCGGAGCGGGTGGCGAGTCGGGCGGGAAGGGCGGCTCGGGGGCGCAGCGCACGCCCACTGAGGCGGTGGACTCGCTGGTGTCCACCGCGTACGCGCGCGTGCTGGACGTCATCTGCGAGGGAGAAATCGAAGGGTTGCAGGGAGGGCTGAAGGGCGTCTACCTGGACGGCGTCCCGGTGGTGAACCCCAACGACTCCCCCAACTTCCGCGACGTCACCGCGTACGACGTGCCGGGGACGCAGGGGCAGGAGTACATCCCTGGCTTCAGCGCGGCCGAGGCGGAGTTCTCCGTCAACGTGGAGGTGAAGGAGGGCAGCCCCGCTATCCGCACGGTGCGGGACGCGGAGGTGGACGCGGTGCGCGTCACTGTGCAGGTGCCGCAGCTGACGTACCAGCACCCGGAGACGGGTGACTTGCAGCCCTTCACCGTCAGGCTCGCCGTCGACGTGCAGTCGAATGGCGGCGGTTGGGTGGAGCAGGACCTGCAGGGCGCGGGCGTCATCCGCGGGAAATGCACCAGCCCCTACGAGAGGGCGTACCGGATTGAGCTCTACGGCAGCCCGCCGTGGGACATCCGCGTGCGCCGCACGACGCCCGACGCGAACACAGTGGCCCTGCAGAACCGCACCCTCTGGAAGTCGTACACCACCGTGCTGGACGAGAAGCTGAGCTTCCCCAACACCGCGTTGGTGGCCCTCCAGGTGTCCGCGAAGCAATTCGGCAGCGTGCCGGCTCGCAGCTACCGTATTCGCGGCCTGAAGGTGCGGGTGCCCAGCAACTACAACCCGCAGACGCGCGCGTACTCGGGTACGTGGGACGGCACCTTCCACGTGGCGTGGACGGACAACCCGGCCTGGTGCCTCTACGACTTGCTGACGACGAAGCGCTACGGGCTGGGCCGCTACCTGGACGAGTCCCAGGTGGACAAGTGGGGCCTCTACACGGTGGCCCGGTACTGCGACGAGCTGGTGCCGGACGGGAAGGGTGGGCAGGAGCCGCGCTTCACGTGCAACCTCTACCTCCAGACGCAGGCGGACGCGTACCAGGTGGTGAGCAACCTGGCCTCCGTCTTCCGCGGCCTCGTCTACTGGGCCAGCGGCGCGGTGTACGTGGCCCAGGACGCGCCGCGCGACGCGGAGTACCTCTTCACCCCCGCCAACGTGGTGGACGGCCTCTTCACCTACTCGGGCACCTCGCGCCGTGCGCGCCACACCGTCGCCCTCGTAACGTGGAATGACCCGGCCAACCACTACAAGGCCGCGGTGGAGTACGTGGCGGACGAGGACGGGCTGCGCGACTACGGCTACAACCCCACGGACGTGGTGGCCCTGGGCTGCACCTCGCGCGGGCAGGCCCAGCGCGTGGGCCGCTGGCTGCTGCACACCGAGAGGCTGGAGACGGAGACGGTGGTGTTCCGCACCGGCCTGGAGGGCGCGCTGCGCAACCCCGGCGCGGTGGTGAAGGTGGCGGACCCGACGCGCGCGGGCCGGCGCTGGGGCGGCCGCGTGGTGGAGGCCTCGGACTCGCGCGTGGAGCTGGACTCGGACGTCCACCTCGAGGCGGGGCACACGTACTCCCTCTCCGTGGTGCTGCCGGACGGCAAGGTGGAGGAGCGCCCGGTGGCGCCGCTGGCCCCCGCGCCGTACCGCGCGCTGACGCTGGCGGCGCCGTTCTCCGCCGCGCCCGTGCCCCAGGCCGTCTGGGTGTTGGCCGCGAATGACTTGGTGCCCACCCCGTGGCGCGTGCTGTCCGTCGCCGAGGTGGAGCCGCACGTGTACGAGGTGACGGCCCTGGCGCACCACCCTGGGAAGTACGCCGCCGTCGAGCAGGGTGTGCAGCTGCACACCCTGCCCACCTCCGCGCTGCCCTCCTCATCGCCGCCGCAGGGACTGGCCCTGGGCGAGGGCCTCTACAAGACCACCAACGGCGGCCTGAAGGTGTCCCTCAACGCGCGGTGGACACAGCACCCGGGGGCCACCGCCTACGTGGTGCGCTGGCGGCTGTCCGAGGGCAACTGGAGCTCCGAGGAGCGGGTCGAGACGCACTACTGGGAGCTTCAGGACATCCCCCCGGGACCCTACCGGGTCCAGGTGGCCACGGTGCTGGGCGGCGGCTTCGTCACCTCCTTCGCGGAGTCGGCGTACACGGTGCTGGGCAAGGCGGCTCCGCCCTCGGACGTGGCGGGCTTCGCCTACGCTCTCAACGGCAACACGGCCACCCTCCGGTGGGTGGAAATCCCTGACTTGGACAGGGACATGTATGAGCTGCGCCACGGCGGCGGCAGCTGGGAGACGGCGTCCCTCATCGCCAAGGTGCGCGCCACCTCCTTCGAGTGGGCGCTGCCCTTCGTCGGCGTCAGCGTCGTGCGCCTCAAGGCGGTGGACTCCTCCGGCAACTACTCCACCCACGCGGCCAGCGTCTCCGTCGTGTCCACGCCCACGGTGCCGTCCTTCATCACCATGACGGTGTCGGACGAGCCGCCGCCCTGACAAGGACGCCATGCGCTCGCGTGAAAGTGAATTCCTGGGAGGGGTGTACGACGAGGGCGTGACGGGGCAGCCGCGCCCGCGCATCGTCAAGGCGAAGCACCTCACCATCGAGTGGGGGCACTCGGAGGAGCGCCCGCTGCACCTGCTGGCGGGCTACACCGTCGTCGTCTACACGGGGGACGACCCCAACGACACCGACTCGTACCTGGTGGAGCCCGCGCGGGTGGGGCCCACGGAGCGCCGGGTGGTGGTGACGCTGCGGCCGAAGACGTCCGTGTCGGTGCAGGCCGCGGTGCAGACGCGCTACACCAGCGGCGCCGAGGGGAGCTGGCGCGTGCTGGGTGGCGCCGTCGTCGCGGACCCGGACACCGTCACCGTGGCGACGGAGACGCTGTCCAACGTTCCGGACGGCAGCGTCGTCAGCAAGCTGTTGGCCCCCGAGGCGGTGACGGCGCCGAAGGTGGCGCCGGCCGCCATCGCCACGCAGCACCTGCTGCTGCCGCCCTCGGACAACCTGGTGCCCAACGGCTACTCGGAGGCGGGCACCGCGGCGCTGGGCCTGTCGCCCGAGGGGGACTTCCTGGTGGAGGACTTGGCCAACGCGCGCGAGGGGCGCTGGTGCCGGCGCGTGCCCCTCAACGCGCCCGGGTACCGCACCGCGGTGTGGACGAAGCGGATTCCGTGCTCGGCCGGGGACGAGTTCTCCGCCGACGCATGGGTGAAGGTGTCCGCGCCCCTCTCCGGCAACTACGGCGGCGGACTCTACCTCTTCTGGACGGACGCCTCGGGCAACTACGCGGGCGCCAACACGTCCACGCCTCTCAACGGCGTCTCCACCAGCTATCAGCGCTTCAAGGTGAAGGGGGCGTGCCCGGCTGGGTGCACCGGCGTCCTCTTCGTCTGGGAACTCGCCGTCGTCGCCGCGGACGTGGGCAAGGCCGTGTACCTGGACGCCCTCAGCCTGCGGCGCTCGGTGACGTTCGACTTGCTGTCGGCCAACACGTTGCAGACGTCCAACTACGCGGAGGACGGCAGCGGCATCCCCGTGGCGGGCGCGAAGCTGGACAACGTCGGCGTGGCACTGAAGGTGGCGAGCCAGAATCTCCAGGTGGGCCGCTACCCGCTCGAGGCGCTCTTCTACAAGGGGCTCGTCACCCTGGACGGCCCGGGGCCCGGCAACCGCTGCTTCTACCGAGGCAACAACCAGGGGGCGGTGCGCGGAGGCGCGCCCAACATCGACAGGCTGCGGGTGGAGTGCGCGGACAACATCACCACGTCCACGCTGTCCTGGGCCACCTGGCAGCTCTTCCTCCAGCCCCAGTCCCTCGACGACAACCTGGACGGCCTGCGGTACGCACGCGTGGAGTTGTGGGTGCGGCCGACGGCCGGGAGTGCCTACCGCCAGCAGGTGCTGCACGTCGCGCTCACCGACAGGGTGTACCAGGACGCTGCTGAGTCCTCGGCCAACAACCAGGCGCGGGCGTCCCTCCAGTACATGTTCGCCGGCTCCGTCACGGCCCTCTCCTCGACGACGACGTCCGTCTGGTACCTGTTGGTGTCCATCGTCAACGCGTACGGGCCCAGCGCCGCGAAGTGGTTCACCCCCGTCACCATCCGCAACACGGCCCTCGGCAGCCAGTACGCCTCCCCCGTCGGCGCAGGCACCCCGGACGGTGGTGGCGGTGGCGGCGGCAGTGACGGCGGCGGCTACTGCCCCGCGCCGTGGGAGCCCATCCTCATGGACGACGGGAGCGAGCTGCCGGCGGAGTTGGTGCAGCCCGGCATGCGCGTCCTCACCCAGCACGAGGCGTCGCTGAAGCTGGACGCCTACCAGGTGGCGGCGGTGCAGCGGGCGCGCGCGCGCCGACACCGTCTGCTGCTGGAGGACGGCCGCGGCCTCGTCGCTTCCAGCCTCCACCCCCTCTTCGTGGAGGGCGCCGGGTGGACGGCGCTCAACGCCCTGCGGACCGGGGACGTCCTCCTCGGCTCACGGCCCGGCCGCGTCCTAGGCGTCGAGGAGGAGGGGGAGGGTGATGTCGTCCGCCTCACCGTCCACGGCGCCCGCACGTACAACGTGCAGGGACTGCTGTCGCACAACGCCAAGCCTCGCGAGTAGCGCCCCGGAGACTGCCCATGCCGCCCCTCACCCCAGAAGAGGTGTACCAGCGCAACGCCATCGAGGCCCGTCGGCGCGACGTGACGTGCCAGCTTGCGCGCGTGCGCGGCCAGCAGGACGCGGCCGCCTCGGCCTCGCGCCACTTCGCTGGCGTCGGCCAGGCTCTCCAGGTGGAGCGCGCCGGGTTGGAGGGCGAGCTGCAGGTGTTGCAGGCCGGGGGAGGGGGACTCACCGACGACTGGGGCAAGTACTCCGCGCTCGAGCTGGCGGCCCAGGAGGAGCGCTACCCCGCGAAGTCCGCGGCCTACGACTGGCTGGTGGCCCACCCGACGGCCACCTTCCTGGAAGCGGCGGGAGAGCTCGAGCGCCTCATGCTGGAGGCGCGCACCGCGGCGGGCCGGCCCTGGCCACTGCTGCGCGCGGACGGACTGCTGCGCGAGTGGCAGGTCAACGCCTTCGCGCGCGGACTCGTCCCCGGCAACACGTGGGAGATGTTCCGCGACTACCTCCGCTCCATCGGCAAGGACGCGGCGCTGGGCGGCATGGTGTGAGTTCGGTGTGAGGGCGCGCCAGGGGCTCTTGAAGCGAATTGTCCTTGGAGTGCCTCCATCAGCCCCTGTCTGCTGGACGCGCCGCCGGTTGTTGTCCTTCGTCGGGAGGCAGGCCGGCGTAGTGCGCTACGAAACCGAGAGTCCTCCTCCTGGGGCTGCACCAGCACCTCCCGGGCCTGTCGCGTCATCTCATCGCCTCCACCTCCGGAGGGCCGTGCGAGCACTCCACGAAGAGGGCCCGCAGCGCCGAGTCTGAATCCACTCGCGCGTGCAGGAGCTGCACGAGTTCGAACACCTCCTCGCGGCTGAGCTTCAGTGGGGGGACATCGAACACCCCGGGGTTGTTGTCGATGAGGCGGAGCGTCTTCACCGAGAAGAACAGGGGGTACAAGCAGAACAGCCGGAGCTTCGGCTCCTCGGCGGGGAGTGCGAGCACATACTCGAGCGCCTCTTGCTGTGCCCGCCGAGCCACCACCATCAACTCCGAGTGCAGCGCCATGGCCTGTTCGCGGTGGCTGGGGAGCGTCAGCGTGGAGGTCTTCAGTCCATGGCGCGCCATCCTGTCCAGCGGCAGCCAGCAGCGTCCCTGCTCCATGTCCTCGCGCACGTCCTTGAGCATGTTGGTGAGCTGCAAGGCCTCACCGAATGCGATGGACTGACTCTGTAGCTGGCCGCGTCGAGTTGCGTTGATGGCGGGGGAGTAGGCGATGAAGAGTTCCGTTAGCATCTCGCCCACCACACCCGCCGCGAAGTAGCAGTAGGCGAGCATCGTCTGTAGGTCGGGCAACCCCATCACCGGCTTGCCGCCGCCGTGCTGTCGCTGAACCTGCTTCATTCCAACCGTCATGACGCGCACGCAGCGGGCGATAGGAGGATGGGCCCACGAGGGGAGCGAGGCCAGGGTCTTCAGCACCCAGACGGTCCTCTCGACGAGCTCAACCTCCGCTTCGGGAGCGCCGGCCCGAAACTCGCCTCCCACTAGATGAGCGAAGGATTGAGCGCGGGACTCCCAGCCCGGCTCGAGCCGCACCAGGTCCGCGAGCGCGTCGAACAACTCCTCTTGACGGGCTAAGTGGATTTCATCCTCCAGCGTGTCCGCGACGCGTAGGAGCAGATAGGCCACCGTGACGGCGAGGTCCAGGGGGGCGGGCAACAAGGGGATGTTCAGTGCGAACGTCCTGGAGACTCGGGGGAGTACCGCTCGGCAGAACGACTCTTCATGGGCAACCATGACTTCTCCTGTGCATTGGGTCTGGCCCATGCGCAGTTGTTGCGTCATGGACGGTCCGTGGGATTTCGACGTGGTGGTGGTGGGGGGCGGCCCCGCGGGATGTGCCGCGGCGGCGGCGCTCGCCCAGTTGGGACAGTCCGTCCTGCTGGTGGATGCGGGCGTGGACCGACACAAACAACTCTCGGGGGAATTGCTGCACCCCACCGGCGTACACGCGCTGCGGGAGTTGGGCTTCAGCGAGGTCATCGACGCCTGGCTGTCGCGTCCGGTGCGAGGCTTCGCGATTTTCTATGCGTCGCCAGCCCGAGTCGTCGTCCTGCCGTACAAGGACGGCACCACGGGCCTGTCGCTTGAGCACGTCGCTCTCGCCGCACCGCTGCTGGAAGCCGTCGTCCGAAAGCCGGGCGTCACGCTCCTGGCTGGGGCTCGGGTGACTTCGGTGGAACACAACGACGAGCGCGGCGTCCGGCTGCGCTTCCAGCACGACGGCGTCATCCAAGAGGTGCGCGCCCGGTTGCTGGTGGCCTCGGATGGACGCGCGTCGCCCGTGAGACGGATGCTGGGTATCTCCGAGAGTTACACCCGAATCTCCACCATGCTGGGGCTCTGTGTGGACAGCGCCTGTCTGCCGCGCCCCGAGCATGGACACAAGTTCGTCGGAGGTCCGCTGTACGCGCTGGCCTATGCCATCCAGCCGGGGGTGGCGAGGGTGATGGTGGACCTCCCTCTGGGCACTACCTCCCAGACCCTGAAGGAACGCCCTGAGTTGCTGGCCACGCTGCCTCCCGCGCTGGTTGCCGAGATTCGCCGGGCGCTGGAGGCGACTTCGACTCTGCGGATGGCCTCCAATGATGCCCGGCTCTCGGAGAGGGTGTGGAAGGGGAGCGCCGTGCTGGTGGGCGACGCCGCGTCCTGCTGCCATCCACTGTCCGGCAGCGGCATGACGTCTTGCTTTCAGGATGCACGAGCGCTCCAGGATGCGCTGCGCTGCCACCCCAGAGACATGCCTCGCGCGCTGGAGCAATACGCACGTGTGCGTCGTCCTGCTCAGCGCACCCGGGTCGCGCTCGCCTCGTCGCTCTACTCCGCCTGTGCGGGACAGGACGAGGGCATGCAGGCGCTGCGACTGGGGCTCATTCGCTACTGGGATAGCAGTCCGCGAAGTGCCCGGGCCGCCATGAGTTTGCTGTCCTCTGAGGATTCGCGCATGACCGTGCTCGCACGTGAGTACCTGTGCATCGTTGGCCATTCGCTGATGACGTTGCGACCCGGACAACAGCACTACGTCCGTCCGCGCGCCGCCGTATCGTTGCTGCGCTCCGCCGGTCCGCCGCTGCGGGCCGTCCTGGCGAGCACGCTGGAGCAGGTGGAGGGGTGGTGCCATCGACGCCTCCGTCATCTGCGACGACACGCCCGTCCGCTCGGGCAGGGGGCCGCCCAGGGCCGCCGACGAACCCAACCTGTAACTCCGGCCGTGCCAGTCCACGTCGCGTGACACCTGCGCCGACAGCGCCACGCCTGCGCCGCGTCGCTCAATCGCGGGGGGGATGCTGTTGGCGAGCGCGAGGAGCTGAACCCGGGCCGTGAGCAGTCGGGCGCGCTCTCTCTCGGGGGCGCCGTAGCGGGTGAGCTGCACCTGGCCAATCATCATCGACGTGTTCGTCTCGGCCAGGAACCCGCCCGCCTCGCGCACCAGCTTGGAGGCGAGGGACACCGCGGCGATGACGGACGGATCCTCCACGACCATGGGCACCCGGTGGTCGCGCCCGTTAACGGTGAGGTTCAGCCCCAGGCCCATGGGTAGAGCGAACACGCCGACGGCGTTCTCGATCATCTGGTTGACGACGTCGAGGCAAGGCGCGTCCACCGCGCATAGCACGCGCAGTTCCTCGGGCATGAGGTCTCCGCGCAGCGCCAGCTCTCGCCAGCGCTCCTCCATGCTGCGCCGGTGGAAGCCCGGCAGGCGAGAAGGCCGCGTCGCCGATGGCACCTGCACGGACTCGTCTTTGACCTCCCTCATGCGCCCCCTGTGGCTCCGCCCGTCAATCACCATGGGAACTGGTGACGACTCAGACGATTGAGCAGGGCAGTCCTCCAGTGGGGCCAGGTCGAATCCAACAGCGGACAGCGCCGCAGGGTTACCTCCCGCGCGTCAGCCGCCTGCCCCTCCTCGCGGGGTGATGGCCGTGCTCAGTGGGCGAGCATCAGCCACGCGTCCATGCCCACCCTCCTCCCGAGCACGAGTGCCGCACTGTGTGTTGGATGAGCCCGCACACTGGGGATTCGCAGGACAGACCCGCCATGCCGAGCGGCACGAGCTTGCCCAATGCGCCCGTCTCCGTGGCGAGCAAGGCGAGCGGGAACGTCCGCGACCACGCGCCAGTTCGATGAGGACGCCACCAGCGTCACAGAGGAAGAGGACCGTTCCCACGTAGCTGACGCCCCAGAGCGACACCAGAACGACGCCGGTGACGCCCTCGCCCTGGGCGGAGAGTTGAGTGTGGAGCGGCGCGCAGAACACCAGGATGGTCAGGCCCGCGGGCGCGAAGCAGGTGGGGAGCACGTGCCGTGCCGACGCCGGAATGCGTCCTCGTCAGCACGGACGATACCGGCTATGTCCCCCGCCGCCTCCCCCCGCCCCAGCCTCCGAGAGGACTTCGCCCGGCATGGCGAGAAGCTGGAGGCCGTTGCCGCGCGCGCTGACGAGGCGAAACGCACGTCCGAGAAGTACGCCATCGACACGCACCGCCTCATCGAGTCCATGCGCGAGGAGCTGCGCGCCCTGGCCGAGCGCATGGCAACGGCGGAGCAGGTGCGGCGGATTGAAGAGCACGTGCGCCGGGTGGACGAGCGCGTGGACAGCGTCGACAGGCGTGTCACCGAGCAGAAGTCCGTCGTCGAGGCGGTGCCCAAGCTCGTCGAGCGGCTCAACGAGCGCATGGACAAGCTGGAGGAGCGGCTCGACGTGCAGGACGCGCGGCACGTCGCCCAGGACGCGCTGGTGAAGTCCATTCCCGACTTGTCCGCGCGCATGACGGGCGGCGAGCACCGCGCGTCGCGCATCGCCGGGGCTCTATGGGTGGTGGGCGCGCTCGTCGCGGTGTTGGGGCTGGCCGGGCTGCGCGAACTGGGCCGCTGGTTCGTCCAGGTGGCTCCGCCCGCGCCTGTGCTCCACCAGGAGGAGCCGGCCCTTCCTCCCCGCCGTCGCCAGTGACTTCCCCGCAGGCTCAGGAGCACGTCGTGTCCCAGCGCAACGCCTTCGTCGTCGCCGTCCTCTCGCAGATGCACGCGCCCTACCGGTGGGGAGGCAAGGGCGAACTCGACCGCGTCGCCAACAAGCGCGCCTTCGACTGCTCTGGACTCGTCACCTGGGCGCTTCGCGAGGTGGGTGGACCTGACTGGCGGTATTCCCACAACACCGACGTGCTCCTGGCGCAGTGCCTCGCCGTGCCGAAGGAGGAGGAACTGCTGCCCGGCGACCTGGTGCTGTACCACCGCAAGGGCGCACCGCTCGACGCGGAGCACGTCATGGTGCACGTCGGCGGAGGCGTCGTGGTTGGCGCCTCCGGAGGAGGGAGCACCACCCGGACGCTGGCCGACGCCGCCAAGGCCAACGCGTGCGTGAAGGTGTTCGGCAGCCTCGACTACCGCGCGCGGCGCATGGGCCTGCGCCGCTTGCCGTTCCGCTCGTGAGCGCTATGGCCTGGCGCGCCCTCTGCCTGCTCCTCGGTCACCGCTACGTCCCCGACGTGGACGTGCCGGCTGGGCACTCGCAGTCGGCGGCCACGCGCTGCCGCCTTCGCTGCGCCCGCTGCACCTGGCGCGGTGCATGGCGTCCCGTTTCGTCCTCGCAGTCCCACTCGTAGCTCAAGGAGTCCCACATGAAGAAGCTGTTCTCCCTAGCCACGCTTGCCGTGGTCCTCACCGCGCCGGCCGCGCTCGCGGACACCGGCGCCACGGCCGGCGGCCTCGCTGGCGGAATCCTCCTCGGTATCCTCACGAACCCCGATGTGCTGGTGCTGGTTGCCAGCCTCGTCGTCGGTGGCGGGGTAGCGCTCGTGCGCGCCATCTGGAAGGACAAGGCGGAGGAGCGCCTGCGCAGCGTCGGCTACGTCATCAACCTCGCCTACTACGCGGTCAACGACATGGCGCTTCGCACCGCGAACAAGGTGGACGACAAGGTCGCCGAGGCGCTGCGCATCTTCCGCGAGCAGCTCGCCCTGAAGGGCTACGTGCCCACCGACCGCGAGGTTGCCCAGGCGAAGGCGGCCTGGACGGCCATGCACGGCGCGGAGTTGACTGCGACGAAGGTGCAGGGGGCGGCGCTGACGGCCACACTCGGGGCCATCGGCAGCACGGCCGCGCTGGCCCCGGCGGTGGCAGCGGTCCCTCAGACGCCCCGCGGCGCGCAGTAGCCGCGGGGCTCGACAGGGTACTCAGCGACGTGCCCGTGCGCACCGGCTACCTCGAAGCCCAGGCCGGCACGTCCAGCCTCTCCGGCTGGTACGCGCGACTCGAGGCAGGGGCCCGGCTCCGTCCGGACCTTGGACTCTTCGGATTCGCGGAGGCGAACGAGCGCGAGCGGATGGCTGGCGTTGGCGCCCGCTGGACGTTCGGGCTGTGAATCACAGGCAAGGGTCGAAGAGCGGTCCCTTGCCTGTGGTCTCATCGCTTCAGCATGGCAAGGGCTGAAGCCACCGTCTCTTCGTTCGTCTTCTCCTCAAATCCAGACAGCTTGGGGAGCACTTTCTCTGGGCCTGCGACCAGCGTCGGAGCCAACGCCTTGTGGTCGCCAGGAATGAATGTGAGCTGCGCGCCCCCTGGGGTGACGAGCTTCAGCAGCATTCCCCCTGTCACGAGGGCCGCGAAAAGAGCCTCGTTGTGGCGCTCAGCCTCGATTCGCGTGATGAGCGGCTCGTGGTTGTTCCGCGGGGCGATGTACTCTTGCCGAATTGGGTGCCAACGAATGGATTCCATGCTCCCTCCTTGATGCGTGCGAGGGTATGCGACGGACCACATTAATGTGCAGTGGGTCACGAGGGCATCAGGCAGGCGGCATCGCATGTGCAGTGCGCTTGAAGTCGCAGTCCTTCCCCCAAGCGCAACGAGCCTCTGCACGTGAAGCCCTACTACGAGAACAACACCGTCACGCTGTACCACGTCGGCTGCCGCGACCTGCTGGACCTCCCGTCCCGATCTGCGGACTTGCTGCTCACGGACCCGCCCTATGGGATGGTCTGGGCCTCGAAGTCAAAAGGGGCCGCTCCGATTCGCGCCGACGGCGCGCGCCAGGGGGATGAGGGGGTTCCGCCAGGCGCTCACCGCCGCGAGCAGCGTGCTGGCCGAGGAGTCCCACGCCTTCGTCTTCTGCCATTGGGCTTCGTGGCCCGACTTCCACGACGCCATGGCGCCGCACATGGGAATGAAGGGCGCCCTCATCTGGTGGAAGAATCGCGGAGGCACCGGGGACTGCGAGGGCTCCTTCGCCCCGGACTACGAGGTGGTGCTCCACAGCGCCGGGTCGAAGCGCCGCCCGCTGTTGGGGAAGCGCCACGGCGCGGTGTTGCCCGGCTTCCCTCCCGTCGCACCGAAGAAGCGCACGCACCCCACCGAGAAGCCCGTTGAGCTGATGGCCTTCCTCGTGGCGCGGGGCTGCCCTGAGGGCGGCTTGGTTCTGGACCCGTTCGCGGGGAGCGGCGCCACGCTGCTGGCCGCGCAGCAGCTCGGCCGCCGGGCAGTGGGCGTCGAACTTGAGGAGCGGTACTGCGAAGCGGCCGCAGTGCGCCTGGACGCCGCGCGGGGAGAAACCCTGGCCCGCCGCGCGGTCTGAGCTGCGTCTCGACTACGGCGCCGTCGTGAGACTCCCGTCTCCCTGACTGCGGGCGCGGAGTCCTCCCTGTCCCTCGCCCGACACGGCGACATTGTCGTCCCGACCTGCCCCAAGCGGTGCTGCGGGCTGCGCCCCCTCAATGCAGTCCCACCCCTGATCTCTACCTAGATATTGGCATCCCCCAGGTGTCAGCGAAGTGCTGGTAAACTACCCTGGAAGGCTATGATCTGTTGATTATTCTTTGCCGGGGCGTCGTGCGACTTGAGGCGTGAGAGACGGTTGCTATGATTGGCGAAGAACGCCTGTCGTGTCAAAAAATCTCGTAGTGGCAACGTTGGGAAATATGAAAATACTTGCTTGTCGTCACCTTGGTGTGGCGTATGTGTTGAGCCTGTTCTTCCTGTCTGCTCCGGCAGTGGCGCAGAGCTCTGGTGTCGATATTGGAGTTGGAGCCAAAGTCATACCGAACCGCGTTGGGATGGTTATTTTGGTGAGAAACCATGTCTTGTTGAATCTTGATGCCCCCCTGGCGGCCAGTTTTGACGTGGCGGTTGATTTGCCGCGCGGATGGACTCCAGTGAATACGTCCCCGAGATGCTCCATTTCCGAAAACACCGTCAGCTGTGCCACGAACCTAGTTTCCCCTGGTGAAACCGTCGTCTTTGATACCGAGGTAACTCTGCCCTTGCTGACGGTTGGTGTGAACTACCCCATCACTACGAGGGTGGTGAGAAGCACCCCGCCAGTGAGCGTCGATCCGGTAACGATCTTCTGTACGGTCGTTACCCCACTGCTTGTCATCTGCGGATAGTGACTGTACTGGATGGATACCCACGTTCATTGGATGGTCGGGCTGGCTACAATCCTCGGTGACTTGCCGCACTGCATGAATTTCCGGATGCCCGAAGACGTTCGCGCGAGGGCGGATTACGGCGCTGCCGTGAGGCTCCCGTCCTGCTGGACGCGGACGTGGAGCCCTCCGCGCCCCTCGCCCGACACGGAAACGGCGTAGGTGTGGCCCACCTCCAGCGGAGTGGCGGGCTGCACCTCCTCGAATCCGTCGGGCACCACCCCGTACACGAGGCGTGCAGGCCCTGGCCCTCCCAGGGAGCCGCGGGCGCGGATGGCCCACACCGGCGTCCCGTCCAGGAGGCTGACGCGAACCAAGTCGTACCGTGGGCCCTCGGGGCGGGAGGGCTCGCGGATGACGAAGGCGGGTGAGGGGAGGGACTCCTCTGCGGAGGCGAGCTGTACGTGGAGGGGCGGCTCGCAGGCACCGGTGAGGGCCGCAACGAGCAGTGCGGCGAGGAAGGGGAGGCGTCGGAGGGCCATGGCTACGGCGCCCCCCGGCCCGCGCGGACCTCGCGCAGCGCCGCGCCGAGCTGCGCGGTGTAGTCCTCTCCCTCCAGGATGAAGGGGATGGACGCGTCCTCCAGGTGCCCCGACTTGAAGCCCAGCTCGAGCAGCTCCGCCTGCTGCTCCGGATTCATGTCCTCCCATGCCTTGCCCTCCCGCAGTGCCTTGAGGACGTTGTACCCGTCGCCGACGAACTGCGCGACGAGGGCCTCGCTCATGTAGTCGGTGCCCCCATTCTGGTGCTGCCAGACGTGCCCCACCTCGTGGACCAGCAAGTCGAGCTGCAGGGGCAGGTGCTTCGCCGGGATGTAGATGGTGTCCCCGTGGGTGAACGCCCGGCCGGAAAGGGAGAAGAGTCCCGCGCTGCCCTCCTTGATGCTGATGCGCGAGTAGTCGATGGAGTCTCCGTACACGGTGCGGAGCGCGGAGACTTCGCCGTCCGTGAGGCTTCGGCGGACCGGCTCGAGGCCGAGCAGCGTCTGCACCGCGCTGATGGCGCGCCCGCCGAGGATGAGGGTGGCGTCCAGCGGCGTCTGGAGACCCTTCACGAGGCCCAGCCCAAGCTGGGTGAAGCCCTCGCGGAAGCGCCCCGTGAAGATGTTGCCCAGACCGCGGAGGACGGTGCCTGCGGACTCGACGGTGTTGCGCAGCGTGCCGACGGTGGCCTCGACTGCCCCCGTCACCAGCCCGCCCACCGCGTCGGCGGCCCGGTTGATGGCGCCGCCGATGGCCGCGCCGACTCGGGCGAAGAACCCCTTCTCCTTCGGCGCGCCCTCCGTTGGTGCCTTCGCGGTGTCGGCCGCACTGGGCTTGAGCTCGCCCGCCGTCGACAGCGCCGCGTCAGAAGGCACGAGCGCGCTGGTGGAGGACGCTCGCGCGGGGAAGGCCTCGATGAAGTTGTCGAGGCGCGTGGCGCGGGGAGTGGACTTCGTCTCGGGTGAAAGCCCGTCAGCTGGCTCTCGTAGGAGAGGGAGAAGAGGCGTGGTGCGTGTGCGAAGGGGCTCCATGGTGGACTCCGGCTGAGGTGAGAGACAGGAAGGAGGACGCACAGCCACTCGGCACAGCCCATGGGGCAGCACCGCGGCCAGGTCCGGGTGAAAGGCGCGTCAAAAGCCGCAGGTGTGGACGTTCCCCTCTGACCGGTACTTGCAGACGTCGCGCCCCCCGCACAGCGGGCGGCACGTGCCGCCGATGCCCTGAATGCAGTCGTCGCAGAAGCAGGACGTCATGTACCCCGAGGACGTCACGAAGGAAGAGCACAGCCCTCTAGGGGAGCCAGTGCTCGCCGCGCAGTTCTCGGCCATGAGGATTCCCAGGCTGCTGGCGCAGACGAAGTGGGTGGTGGGCCGAGTGGTGCGAGTCAAATCCGGCGCCAGACAGATGCCGTCGGAGCCGATGCTGCCGCACATGCATGCCCCGGTGCCTTGTGCGTCGACCGTCTTGCACCGTCCGGCGCCGCACGGGACGACGACGACGCCCGCCTGCGCGTCGCAGCGCACCCACGAGTCCCCCGCGCAGTGGCCATACTCGCTGACGCCCTGGCACGGGCCGCCGATGCGCACGCAGGCCTCGCTGGCGGCGTCCGGCACGTAGCCGGCGGCGCACCCGCACACCTCGCCGGAGGCGGTGCAGGTGGAGTTGGAGGGACACGCGCCGCAGCTCCCACCGCAGCCGTCAGGCCCGCAGGACTTGCCCTGGCACTGGGGCACGCAGACGCAGGCGCCAGACGCCGAGCAGGTGGAGCCGGAGCCGCAGGTGCCGCACGTGCCCCCGCAGCCGTCCGGGCCGCACTGCCGGCCGTCACAGCGCGGGACGCATGCGCAGCGGCCGTCCGTGCAACTCTCGCCCGAGCTGCAGGTGCCACAGCTCCCGCCGCAGCCGTTGTCTCCGCACTCCTGGCCGGTGCAACTCGGCGTGCAGGAGGCTGGAGGCGTGCCGCCGTCGCGTGACGGGCTGCCAGCGTCCGCGCGCCCGTTGCTGCCCGCGTCCCCCTCGGAGGGGTTGCCCGCGTCCGGCACAGGAGTCCCCCCGTCTCTAGGGGCGGATGGGCGCGGACGCCCATCGGGCTCCGCCTCCGTGGGTCCACAGGCGCTGAGGGTGAGGGCCGTGAGCAGAATGGGGAGCGTCAGTCGTACGAGGTGGGCGGGCATTGGCGCAGTCCTTCGGCGCGGCCCCGGGGAGAAGTTTCCGGCCGCGCAGTCACGCGGGCCATGAGCACGAGGCGTGCCGGGCCCGCGACCCGCGGCGTCCTTGCTGGATGAGCACCTCGTGGCTGAAGCTGGCGCCGGGGGTGGTCATGCGAGTGATTGGATGGTTGGCGGTGCTGCTGTTGGCTGGGTGCGCGAGCAGCGAGCACGCTGTCGCGTCGGACTTCACGGCAACGCTGCAAGATGACTCCGCGGAGGACTGCGCCCAGTCCGCGGGCGATGGCGATGAGGGGTGCTATGCCCCTTCCTGCAGCGATGACGAGTGCGGCCTCTTCCGATGTGAGGACCTTGCGTCTCCGCCATATGCCTTCCGCCCAGCACCTGCCCGGGGCGCAGACGCAGCGACAGCGCGCATTCAGCGCTACTGGGGTGGAGCTGTGCCCCTACCGGGGCGCGAGGCGGTGTTCATCATCCCGTGGTACCGAGCTGATGACCTTCCGAGCGTCAAGGCGGCGAAGAAGGCCATCGCGGATTGGAAGCGTCGAGCGAAGGAGCGCCACCACATCTTCCCGCGCGCCTTCGCGGATTACTTCCAAGGCGTCGGCATCGACATTCACCAGTACACGTTGCTCGTCGACGTGGAGGTGCATCGCCGGGTGCATGCGGGTAAGCATGGTGGCCCCTGGAATCGGGATTGGCGCCTGTGGATTCAGGGGCACCGGGGCCCTCCATCCCGCGCGGAGCACTTCCGTTATGGGGGAACAATGGTCGAGCGCTATGGTCTCATCGGCGTCCCGATGACGTACTGGCAGCGGCTTTCGCTGGCTGCGGCTGCAGGAGAGTGAATGCGCTACTACACGCTGACGGAGCGACGCGATGTGGAGCGGTCGAAGTGGTCTGGGGGCTACCACGTCGGTCGGCAGTGGGTGTTGCCTGGAGTCGAGTGCCCGACCTGTAAGGATGCATGGAGTGGTGTCGGTCACGACTATCCGACCGTCGACCTCTCCTCGTTGCCGGGCAAGCGCGACTTCGAGCGGGCTCGGTGCGTGCCCTGGGATGAGTTCGTAGGTCTGCGGGAGCGTGTGTTGCCGCTGGTGCCGCAGGGCGCGGTCGTTGAGCCGGGGACGGGTTTCGGAGCTCTGACGGGGAAGGCCAGCGGGAAGTTCCCCCCTGTGTCCATCCACATGCCGTGGATCATCCTTGTTCAGCTGTCCGTTGCTGCTCGGCTTGAGGGACTCACGGGGGCCATCCCGGTCCCGACGCGGTTCAAGGCACGACCCGGAGCGGCCGAACTGTTGGAACTGGAGGTTCGGCCTGGAGGGAGTATTCGCGGAGGTGAAGACGACACGCCTTGCAGGACTTGCGGCCGCGTGGGCTCCACGCTCCCCCCCCTCAACGAGCTGCGTCTGGACGACGTGCCCTCCACCGATTTCGCGAGGGTCTGTCCGACCGTGGTGGCGGTGAGTGAGCGCGTCGTCGAGCGACTGGCGAAAGAGCTGGACGAGTCGGAGATTGTCGCCGTTGACATCACGGGCACGCCTCGCCGAGGAGTGGGCGCGCATTCCGCAGGCATCGACGTGTCGCCGTGATGCTCGACCAGGGCTGCTCGTAGGTCACCAGCCTCGGCATGAGCGCATCGACTGCTTGCTCGCGCCCGCGGCATCAACATTCATGAGTTCGCACTCGCCATCGACGTGGCGCATCACAGGTGAATCCATAAGGACGGGTACGGTGGGGATGCCCATGTCGTACTGGCAGAAGATCGGTGACCGGAGTCTCGCGGGAGACGGAGGAAATTGATGCGTTTCTATCGGCTGAAGACGTCCGCCACGGGCTCGAAGTACCGAGGGAGCTATGGGGCGAAGCGGCAATGGCGCCTGCCCGACGCGGTCTGCCCGACGTGCGATACCGAGTACGCGGACCTGGGGTTGGACCTCGCCGCGGTGAACCTGTCGGCCCACCTTGGCGAGAAGGCGTACCGAAAGGAGCGGCAGGTGCCCTGGGACGAGTACGTGCGGCTCCGTGATGGGGCGATGCCGTATCTGCCGGAGGGCGCGGTGATTCAGCCCGGCGTGGGCCTGGGCCCCCTTGTGGGGAAGGCCACCGGCAGTCTGCCGCCCTTCGTCCTGCAGGACGCATGGACGCTGCTGGTCCACGGTGACGTGCTTGAGCAGATGACGGCGGCGGGCCTGACGGGCCTCGCACCCGTGGAGAGCCGCATCACGGGGAACAAGCGTGGGCCGCTCTACGAGCTGGCTCTCGCTCGCCAGGGCGTGCTGGGCGCCGGGTGCCAGCGCGTGTACCACGGAGAGCCGTGCGTCACGTGCGGTCAGGCCGAGTACGGCACGCCCAACCCGTGGTGGCTCGACGCGGGGACTGTGCCGACGCTCGACGTGGTCCGGTTTGATGCGATGCCGATGTACATCCTCGTGAGCGAGCGCTTCGCCGACTTCGTTGCGCGGCTCGACGAGAGCGGCGTCGCTGTCGAGGATGTGATGGGCCCGCTGCCCGAGCAGAAGACGCGGCGCAAGGGCACGCCGCAGGAGCCCTTGCCTGTGTGAGGCGGTGGCGCCTCACTGGCTCCCTCCGCGGCTACAGGGGACGCACCCAGCGCCACGCGCCGTGCTGGGCGACGTAAATCCACTTCACGAGCGAGAGCTCCGGGCCGTGGCGCTGGCGGCGGAGGTGCCCCTTCACCGCCCGGACCTCTGGCACGAGGCCGGGGATGGCATTGGGCACGGGGGCGGCGTCCGACTGTCCCGTGCCGACGGCGCCATCGAGATACACGTCGGTGATGGCGAGCCCTTGCGGGTTGTCTCTCGCCCGCGCAGCCTGAAGGCGCAGGGGCGAGCCCTCGGCCTCGGCGAGCAGGCTGTACACGACGGCGAATCGCGCCGCAGCCCGCGCCCAGACCTGATGCGCCGCATGTCCATCGGGGGGGATGAGGGGGCTCATCGCCTGCAGCGTGCCCTCGGCGATGTCCCCGCCCGTCCACGTGGGGTGCCACGGCGCCACGACGGCTCCCCCGTCCAGTGTGAGCCCTACGAGGTACGTGACGCGGTCGACGGTGTAACCCCCGAGGGAGAAGGTGTCGCCGAAGAGGGCGTCACCTGCGTCGGGCCGGGACGCCTCCACGAGCCACGGGCAACGCAGTAGTTGGGGCGGCTCGGAGGGGAGCGAGTGCAGGTCCGTCTCGGCGACGTGCCGCGCCGCCGCAGTCCGCAGGCGGTGGAGGGTAGGTGGGCTCTTGCCTCCGGCGATGGCCAGCCCCGAGATGTTCACCAGCTCCGGCACCTCCCTCACGAGCGCGCCCCAGGTGCCAACGGCAAGCTGGCCCGCGGCAGCTTGGAATGAGGCCCCAGCGTGAATGCCGAAGCGGGCGTACCCGGCCCTGGCCTTCGCGACGAGGGCGGACAGCGGAACGAGAGATTGCTCTGCCATAGTCATCACTTTCCTGTCGGACGTCCCATCCAGGCGTAAGGCGATTCAGCGGATGTGCTGCTCCAACCGTCTGGCGTCCCGGGTGTCTCGCGCGAGGGTATCCGACGGGTTCAGGGTGCAGGCTCGATGTCGAGTTCGGCACGCGGCCGTTCATCATCGGCGAGCGCGAGGGCGGCGACCTTCTCCGCGCTCGGGGCACCGATTGGTGAGCTGAACGTCCCGTCGCCTGTCTCTTCTCCGCGGGTCGTCCGCCGGTCAATCCAGTAGTCCGCCTGGGCGTGGCGGGTCAGGATGTCCTGCACGAGCGCGCCGAGCATCTCGATGTTCTCGACCGCCTGAGCCGCCAACGTCGGTTTCGTCCTGATGAGTTGTGCGAGACGGGCGAGCATGGGGAGTAGATAGCCCCGCAGGGCCGTGATGCGAACCCTCCGCGCCCACCTCACCTGCTTCTCGCTCCCGCGCAACGAGGGAGCTCGGAGGCGGGTGATTTCGACGGTGAGCCCTTTGACGGCGAGCATCACTCGCCCATCGCGCTCAAGCTCGTCGGCAAGGACGGACTCCTCTACCTCGCGGCGCTCGCGGTCGCTGACCCGGGCGGCGGCAATTCCATGGCGCTCGTCGAGTGCTCGCCGCGTCGCAGGCGCGGTGCCTTCAACGTCAGTGCCGAGGATGTCGATGGAGAGGCCGCCGTCACGAGCGACCACCTCGAAGTAAGTCCAGGCGCGCTTGACAGAGTTGTGCTGGGAGTGAGCTGCGTACAGCCCGGGAGTGGTGACCACGGCAGTTGCGCTCCCATTCCCCGCCCGGCTGAGCCCAGCCCTGTCCAGGTCGAGGAAGCGGAGTTGCCACTCCGTCCCGGCCGGCGTCAGGCGCGCGACCGAGCCGGCGCCACGCTTCAACTCGACCTCCACCGTCACCACGTCGCGGCTCCCGTCCGTCTCGACGAAGACTGCCCGTGCGGTGTTGAGTCTCATCGTGCGGACTCACTGTCGAACACGTATCCAGCGCGCACCGCAGCGGCATAGCGCGGGTGCTGGTAGTACCGGCCGAGCGCGGCCACGTCGGTCGGCCCGAAAGCGGTTCCGTCCTCGGCGACCAGCACGGCCGTGTCCTCTCGCAAGGTGAGGACGCCTCGCCGACGTCCATCATCCTCACCTGGCTTGAGTGCAAGGAGGCGGGTCATGCTCCCAAGCCCGAGCATGTCGGCAGCTGGGCTGCCGGGCACGGTCCACGTCATGGCCAGCGCCTCAAGGGTCCGGCGCGCCTCCTGCTGGTCATGCCAGTCCTCTACTTCTCGTGCCCTGGCCTCGGCCTGCTCTGCCGCTTCGTAATTTGTCATTGGCCACCTGCTGAGTGGTGCGGCCTGCGCGACATTGATGGAGTCACTTTGGTTGTACCTGGTGCGCACATCAATAGGTGTCGCGCGTTCGCGGGATAGCCCGTGGTGAGGGGTGGTTGTCACCCGGCGATGCCTGTGCAGTCCATACCCCTTGCGAGGTATGGCGCTATGCCTCTCGCGTGGTGGGGTCTGCGGCGCGCGAGAAGGGGGCGAGGCGCCCCCCTCCGGAGGGTCGGTAAACTTGGTCGCCCTCGGTGTGCCGCCGGTTGTTGCACGTGAGCAGGTTCCGGCTCCACCGGACAGGCTCGAGCAGTCGCCCACAGCGTGGGCAACGGAACTGAGGGATGGGCTTGGCGGTGTCCATGCCCATAGGGATGCCAACGCCGTGCCCATCCCTCGCGGTTCTCGTCACTTTTCGGTGTTGAGCATTGCGTCCACGCGGGCACGGGCCTCCGGCCGGGCCGCGAGAGAGACAGGGACGAGGCGGCCGTTGCGTCCGGGCCTGTAGACGCAGGGCCCGGGGTCGAGGACTCCGGAGGGGTGCATGGCGGACGTTGGGCAGTGGAGGAGCCCGCGGACCTGGTGCTGGTGGTCACCGGCGTACGGGGACAGGAGCGTGCCGCAGAGGGGGCAGCGTCGTGGGGACATGCCTACATGACGGGCTCCGCTCCGTTTGTTACCTGGGCGACTACGCGAGCACGGAGGGTGGGCGCGGCGGAGCATCCTCCTCGTTTGCGCGCACCAGGTACCCCAGCACCATCAGCGAAAGCACTTCGTCGAGCACAGCCTCGCGGGACTCCTCGGGGAGGAGGGGGGCTACGTCCTCAAGCAGGTCGCTCGTGTGGTCCTCGAAGAACAGTCGGAGCTCGGGCTCGACGCTGTCGAGCAGGTCGACCAGCTCTCGCGGGGTGGAGGTCTTGAGGCGCATCAGGAATTCGCGCGCGCGTGTGACGCGGTCGTGTGGCATGGCGCGGAGGGTACATGAGGGCCACGGCAACGGCAGCGCCGGGGCGCCTACCCGTTGGGGGCGTGGTCCTGGGCGGCTGGCGCGTAGAACTTCCCCTCGAGCTCCACGATGCCCTTGGCCGCGCCCTTGGGGGCCTGCACCTGCACCCAGCACGCGCCACGCAGCTCGAGCTGGGGTAGCTCAGCGGTGCTCCTGCAGGGCGGCCGTGCCTGCCCAGCCAGAGGGCCGTCCGGCATCGGGGGGACCGACGGTGCCGCGGTGGTGGACCGACACGCCGAGTCGCTGCACGACATGACGACGAGGGTTGCAACGGCGGTGAGGGCGACGCGCAGCATGGTGTTGCTCCACAGAGAGGAGATGGTGGAGTGGTTGTCTCCCATCGACGCCAGCGGCAGCCATACCTCTTGAGGAGTACGTCCGTCCACGTCAGCCCTGCACACCAGGGAAGAGCGGGCCCGCCCCGAACTCCGGCATGCGGGACAGTCGCTCGAGCGCCAACGTGACGAGTCCGAGGGCCTGGAGTCGCGTTAGCCCGCCCACGTCGCTCCACGTGTCGAGTCCCAGCCCGCCCCTCCCCGGCGGTGCCATGTTCCGCCGTGCGGTGAGGCATGCCTCCATCCAGCCGCAGTAGCGAAGGATTTGCTGCTCGGTGGGGCCAGCAGGGAAAGGGCTGTCCAGCTCCTGTGGCGTGGCGTCGTAGCGGATGCCATCCAGGAGCTTGTCCATGAGGACAACGGCCTTCTCAGCGAGCGCGGCGGTGGGATCGGGAAACAGCCGGCGCGAGCGCGCGACGAAGTGGAGGGCGCAGTGCAGGTCTGGGTCGCCGGACGCCACGCGGGCGCGAACCATCTCCAGCGCCTTGGTGAGGGTGTGCCTCACCATGACGCGCCGCCTCTATTCTCCGCGCGCATACTCCGGCCGGAGTGCCCAAGGACTGCCCCCGGCGGGTGGATGGAGAACGGGCCCGCGTAGACGCCGCGCCCCTCTCGCGTGTAGCAGTACGTCGCCCGGGCGTTGATGTCGTTGACGCTCACGGCATGCGCTCCAGGCGCTCGCGCCGCTCTTGCTTCCACAGGTCGAACTCCGCCCTCTCCGCTTCCCTGTCCCTGAGTACCGAGCCGTAGACGAGGAATCCGATGCCCGCGACGATGGCGAGCCACCCGGACAACGTGACGACGGTGGACGCGCTCATGGCTTCGGCTCCCCCGGCATCAACAGGGGCAGCACCTTGCCCGTTCGGTATGACGCCTCCAGCGCCGGGAGGACGTGCTCGCCCACGGTGCGGCCGTCTGCCGTCACCACGTGTGCGAGGAACGCCTGCTCGAACGTCTCGATGCCTCCTTCAAGGGAAATGAACTTCGCCTTCAGCGCGGCGTGGAGAGCACGCCAGGATTCGCGACATGCCTGCTCGTAGGCGGTGCGCTGCTGCTCGGGCGTCGCCTTCACCGTCTGCCCGCGGACCTTGCGCGTGGTGAAGAGCTCGAGCTGCGGCAGCGGCATCCGGAACCGGACGACGCGGTTCTCCAGCCCAAACGTCACCACCGCCTCGCCGCGCTCGCGGCTCTCCGACGTCTGGCGTGGGTCGGCCCCGTGCTGGTCGAGGAGTTCCTCAATCTGGGCGCGGGACTTGTGGACGGGGACGCTCGTCTTCGAGGCGTACCTCCTCGCGGGCCTACGCATGGGGACCTCGCGTCAGCGCGCCGGACAGCGTGTCGATGGCGTCCGCCACCTCGCCCACAGGGTTCGCGCGCAGCTGGGCCAACGCCGACCGCACGGCGTCAACGAGCTGGGTGTACGAGCGGAGGTCGTCGGCAGGTGCCCTCTTCGCCTCGGCCAGCGCGCGGGTGAGGGCGTTGAAACCTCCCTGGTACGTGCCGCCCGAGACGAACTCCCACGTCCCATCCGCCAGCACCCGCACCCCGTCTCCCTCCCACACCACCTCGGGCCCGGCCTTGAGCGCCGGCACCTGCGGCACGGGTGTGGCCTGGCGGTGGCGCTGGAGTCGCTGCTCAAGAGCGTCGTGCGGGCGGAGCCCCTCGTCTGCCAACTGCCTGACGTCCTCACCGGTGAGTGAGGGGCGCTGGCCGACGCCACGGCGGAAGTCCTCCAGAGTCGCGGCGCGCGGGTCCTCGCGCGCCGTCGAACTCTTGTCACCTTCCGGCCCGGACTGGGGCATGGCCCCCGCGCCTTCGCCCAGCACGAAGAAACGGCCAGCGCGGACCATCCATCCGGCATCGTCGGTGCGCGAGGCACGGAAGGCGCCCTGGATGTCGTCGAGCCGCTCCACCGCCGCGCGGTACTTCGCGGCGTCCTCGTGCGCGAATGTCACGGCTGACACGAGCGCAGCGCGGTCCATGTCGCAGTCCAGGATGTCGGCGAGTACCTCCAGCGAGTCTCCCCTCTCCTCCGCGAGCCCGGACTCCTTCGGCGGCGCGCTCCGCGTCGCGGCGTCGTAGGCGGCACGGAGCGCGCGGTACTTGAGGAGTCCCATGGACATCACGCCCACTACCTGCCCAGGCGCGGACTCCACGCCAGCCGAGGGCACCGTGGCGGAGTCCAGGTGGTAGGGGCAGTCGAGGACGGACTCCACCGCCTCCACCAGCGCGGGCGGGACCGACGCGGCCCGAGCAGCGTCGTAGGCGGCGAGGGCCGCATCCAGGTCGTCGTAGACCATCCAGTTGTGCGCGCCGGACGCGATGCGCCGTGCCACATCCGCGAGTCGCTCCGCCACCAGCAGCGCCGGCGGGGTGGGAGTGGTCTCTCGCGTGAAGCTGAACGCGATGGGCGGCTCTCCGGCCTTGAGGTCGCGCAGGCGCTGGGTCAACGTCTCGTCCCCCTGCGCCGGGGAGGGCGGGGGCTGGGCGATGATGGCAGAGCGAATCCGACCTGCGACGGCCGCCGCTCGCTTCGTGTAGCCCGAAAGGCGGTCAACATCGTCCGCCGCCTTTCGCAGCGTATCCACCAGCGCCGCGTTGTCCGCCTCCAGCCCCGGCACCTTCGCCGCCTCGGCGCGCAGGTTCTTGAGGGACGCAACCAGTCGCTTGGAATTGACAGCCTTCAGCTCGGGCACGCCGGCGTCTGCCAGCTTGTCGCCAGCAGAGATGGCCTCGTCGTACCACTGGTCGTGCTGCAACTTCGTTTCACGCTGCGTCGTCACGGTGCACCTCGGAGTTTTCGGAAGGAGAACGCGTGGCCAGCAGCTCGAGCTGGAACTGGAGGGCTACGATGTCGGCGGCAGGCGCGCCCGGAGCGTGGGGGTCGAACACCCTCACGCCGTCAACGAGGATGGACTCGTCCAGCTCATGCAGGACGAAGCTCCGCAGCACCTCCCGCAGCGAGGCCAGCAGCGCCGGGCGGTCCAGGCCAACGTACGCCAGGCGCTTCGTGAAACGAGCGCGCCTCAGGTCCCCGGACTCCCGCTCAGCGAAGGCTGCGCTCACGCTGACGTAGAGGTGGGTTCCGTCGTCGTGCTGCAGCTTCACCTGGAAATCCAGGAGGGAGAAGGGTGGCCCGAACTTGAAGCCCTCCACCGCTTTTCGCATCTCATACTGCGTCACGCTTCACCTCGGGCACAGCGGGGAGGCGCGCGGGCGGCCCGTGCTGCATCGCCCGCGCGCGAGTTAGAGATGGGCTACGGGAGAACCGGGACGGCTTCCTTCGCGAGGATGGCGACGGCGATGGCGACAGCGAGCGCAATCTGGCTGGCGCTCACCGAGGAGCCGTCATCCGCGAGCTGCTCGGCTCGCGACTCGTACTTCTTGGTGATGCTCCTCGCCTGCGACGTGCCCTCGGTGTTCCGCTTGATGAACAGCTTGACGAGCTCCTCTCCGCGGTTCACCGAGGCGCCGGGGGGCGGCCGGCAGAACTGCTCCTCGAGCGCGCGGTAGTGAGCCACCGCATCGGGAAGCCCCTTGATGTCATCCGGGCTCAGCCCCTTGGGCGGGTTCAACATCATGTCCTGTGCGA
>NZ_JAJVKW010000027.1 GCF_024198255.1 Myxococcus guangdongensis | reverse complement strand
CCGGTGCGAAGTTCGAGAGCTTCAGCTTTGGGGACGCGACGACGCAGCCGGGGGACGGTAGTGCGCCTGCGAACCCGAACAACTGTGGGGATCACAACTGGACAGCTTCTTGGGTGGATCCCTCAGGAAATGTCTGGCTGGGTGGAGAAGGTGGATGGCTCGCTGTTCACACGGGTACGAGTGGATTCAATTGCAGCCCCGGAATTATACCAAGTGGAGCAAACATCACGGCGTTGGTGGGCTTCCCGGCGCCGAGTGGAAGCGTGTTCTACATCACGGATACGACGGGCCGACTGTATCGGTATGCGCCAGGGACGCAACCGCCTGCGTCGCCGTTTACCGAGCTGGACGACAATGTGGTCAACTTCTACGGGATGCACGGGCTGCAGGAGGAGTTCCTTCTTGCAGTTGGCGGTACGACAGGAAGTGGTAGTGGGCAGAGGTTCCGTGGCTATGCGGTGACACCTGGGGGAACTGCGACTGCCGCCAGTCACTCACACGCGCCAGGAAACACGGCGGGTTCCGCGAGGGCTGTATGGATGGGAACTGCCAACAAAGCCTGCGCGGTGGGCGACAACGGGGCCGCGTGGCGCTGGGATGGAAATGTGACCTGGAACCGGGTTGATGCACCTGTGGGAGTGAATGTCCCCTTCACCAGTGTGGTGATGCGCAATGACGGGCAGAGCTCAGAGCAACGCCTGCTGGCGGACCAGTGCTACATGGTGGATGGGAGCGCGAATGGCAGGCTGCGTCGCCTGACGCCATACGGTTGGGCCAAGGGCCCAGACTTGCCCGCAGCCACAGCGACTGTCCCCCTGAATGACATCGCCATCACCGCGTCCGGAGACATATGGATCGTCGGTGACGACGGTCGCGTCTTCCACTACCCAGAGCCCTGACCCCCAGGTCCACCGTCCCCGGGTCGCTCAGTGACAGGCCCGGGGACCGTGCTCTCCAACTCCCGCAGCGGAACCCACCGTCCAAACCCCGGCCCCCCGTCCTTCCGCCGCCCAATCCGCTGCGCGGGATAAATCCCCCGGTGGCCCGTCAACACATACGCCACCGTAGCCACAATCATCACGTGGGGCAGGACCCCTGCCCCCACCAGCTCCACAGCCATGATGGACAGCGCAAGGGGCGTATTGGCCGCCGCGGCGAACAGCGCCGCCATGCCCACGGCCGCCCCCAGGTCCACCGGCAACCCCAACATCCGCGCGAGCACGTTCCCCAAGCTCGCCCCGATGAAGAACAGCGGCGTCACCTCCCCACCCAGGAACCCTGTCCCCAGCGTCACCACCGTGAACGCCAGCTTCCACGCGAACGCGGAGACAGGGAGCCCCGGGTCCTCGAACGCCCGCACGATGCCCGGCACCCCCAACCCCAGATACGCATCCGTCCCCACCCACAGCCACAACAGCACCACCGCCGTCCCACCCATCGCCATCCGCAACGGCAACCACGGAACCCGCTTCTCCATCCCCGCCTTCAACCGGTGCAACCCCTCCACGAACACCACCGCCACCGCCGCCACCCCCACCGCGAACACCAACCACTTCCCAATCACAACCACAGTCAACGGCAACGCCCCAGGCACCGGATACACCGTGTGGTGAATCCCCAACCCCCGCGTCACCACGTCTCCCACCACCGACGCCACCAGCGCCGGCAACAGCGCCTCGTACCCGAGCCGCCCCACCACCACGACCTCCAACCCGAACACGGCCCCCGCCACCGGCGTCCCGAACACCGACCCGAACCCGCCCGCAATCCCTGCAGCCAACAGCTCCCGCCGCAAATCCACCCCCGCCCGGAACCGGTGCGCCACCCAGTCCGCCAGGCTCCCTCCCATCTGCACCGCCGTCCCCTCCCGCCCCGCACTTCCGCCGAACAGGTGCGTCAGCACCGTCCCCACCAACACCATCGGCGCCATCCGCAACGGCACTTGCGCATCCCCCGTGTGCACCGTCTCCAACACCAGGTTGTTCCCCCCACGCACCGGCCCTCCCCACCGCGCATACACCGCCCCCAACACCCAACCCGCCAACGGCAGCGCGTACACCAGCCCCCCATTCGCCTCCCGAAGCCGCGTCGCCTCCTCCAGGAGCCACAGGAACCCCGCGGACGCCACGCCGCACACCACCCCCACCAGCGCCCCCAGCACCAGCCACTGCGCCAACACCCGCGCTCCCGTCGTCCACCTCAATTGTGCTTTCTCCCGCTGTATTGAAACACTGTGAAACACCGCGTCATGCGTCGCGCCGCGTCAGGAATCAGACACCCCAAGCCCTCGTGGGACAAAGTTTCACGCATTCCTCGAATTCTGACTGAACGCGTTATTCCAGTTTGCGGGTGATTCACGAATCGACGGCGTGTACGGTTCGGTCTCCCCCTACATCCCCCCGTGGGAAGAGAAGAGAGCGGGCATGTTCTTCCGTCGCAATGGGCTGTCCTTCGCGGTTGCCGTGGCCACCGCAGCGGTGAGTGGTAGCGCCCTGGCGAGCACCATCAACCAGAACACGTCGTGGACCATCGACCGGTCCACGTCCACGACGAAGTATCGCGTCGTGGCGTACGGCGACTCCATCTATGCGGGCTACAACGGTGGCATCTCCGCCGTCGCGCGCCGCGCGGCCCCCGTGGTGCAGGGCGAGTACCTGGCCAAGACGTGGAACGCGGACATCGAGGTCATCCGCCGCACCAAGTCCGGCGCGAAGGCGGACGACATCTACAACAACAAGATTGTCTCCGAGCGCTCGTACATGCAGACGGCCAACACGCGCGCCGTGATGTTCGAGATGTGCGGCAATGACTACCTGCAGGCGCGCAGCGCGTTCTCGGGTCAGTCCGGCACCTGTGACTACAGCGGCCTGGAGGCGGCGCTGGCGGCCTGCACCACGTACACGGAGCGGGCCATGCAGGCCATCAACCAGTACGCGACGTCGGCCAAGGTCAAGATTGTCTCCAACATCTACTACCCCGGCTTCGACGCGGACAACGTGCAGACGTCCTGCCGTGACTCGGCCACGGGCGCCACGGTGAACAAGCAGGTGAAGTTCCTGCCGCTGCTGGCGCGCAGCAACTGGCGCACGTGCAACCTGGCGGCGAAGTACGGCTTCCAGTGCGCGGACTCCTTCGCGGAGATGATGGCCGCGGACTACGACAGCAACGGCGATGGCCAGGTGGACTCGGCCGCCCTGCGCTACGTCGCGGGTGAGACCGAGGCCGCCTACGTGGCCCGCATCACCGGCGCCCTGCGCTCCACGCTGCGCGACGCGAACACCCACTTCGTCAACGCCAGCACCAGCTACGACTACATCCAGTCGGACAACACCCACCCGACGTACTTCGGCACCACCATCAGCGTGAGCATCTTCTCGGGCTCGGGCTCCGGCACGGGCGCGCCCCAGTTCACCGACACCCAGGTGGTCAACGGCAAGAACCCCGAGTGGAACAAGACCGGCCACGAGCGCATGGGCTGGGAGAGCTCGCGCTTCAACCCCGCGACGCCGTGATGTCAGCGCCCGCTCCGCGCGGGTGAGTCGCTGCATCCCAGGGCCTCCGATGCTCGTCCGAGCGTCGGGGGCCTTCGTCGTTCCAGCCAGGCCCTCACGACAGGAAGCGCAGCGCGGTGAAGGCCATGATGCCGCCGTAGTACACGAGGCGGCAGCACCACTCGGCCCCTCGGCGCACGCCGCGCGTCCACGAGGGAGTCCACTTCGCCGCCGCCAGCGACAGCGCCTCCGCCACCGCGCGCCAGAAGACGGCGATGAGCAGGAGGCTCAGCGCTATCGGCGCGTAGTAGCGACCGAACGAGCGCAGGTACGCGGCGAGCCCCGACACCTGGTACTCGCCGAACGGACCGCCGAAGGCGATGTACTGGTGCGCCCGGAAGAAGATGCCCGCGGGCACCAGCGGGAACACCACCAGCTTGAGCAGCAGGTGGTACCAGCGCTTCTTCCACAGCTCCCGCCGCGCCCGTCCGTAGCGCACCAGCGGATGCGAGGCCGACTCACCCAGCGAGCCCTGGAGGCGGCCCAGCGCGACGAGCAGCGGCAGCGCGTCCTCGACCTCCAGCCCGTGCCCCAACGCGCGTCCCGACTTCATGCGCACGACGAGCCCCGGGCCCGGCAGCGGCAGTCGCCACGGGCGCACCGTGTCCACGACCTCGAGCGGAACCTCCAGCCGCGCGCCGTCTCGCAGCGCGAGCGCGAGCCCCGAGGCGCCCACCTCGAGCGTGGCGCGGGCCCGGACGCGCATCCCCGCGACGAGCACCACCGGGAGCCCACAGCCGAAGACGAGGCCGAGGATGAGCGGCTGCGCGGTGAGCGTCTGCGTGCCTTGCAGGATGTCCGACATCAGCCAGGTGGTGAAGGCCAGCAGGCACGTCATCATCACCAGGCGCGCCGTCACGGCCACGCCGCGTTGCGCCGTCGTCCAGGCGTGGAGCGTGAAGCGCTCGGGCTCGGCGGTGGGCATGGGGGAGGGGAGGGCGTCGACGGAGGAGAGGCTCATGGCGCGAGGGAGCGGGGTCGCCGGGGGCCAGGTGGCCGAATTGCCTCGGCGAGAGGCTGTCCGTAGCATACGCAGCGCGGAGGTCTCCCGGCGAGCATGCGGCCGCAGCAACCATCTCCTGAACGCCGTGTCGACCGTGACGGTGTCACCCACGTGGCCGCCTCGCGCCCCTCCTCGGGAGGTGGCGTGGCGAAGTGGCTGGTGGGCGGCGCGCTCGTCTTCACCGTGCTGAGCATCGCGGTGAGCCTGTGGTGGAGCGCCTCGGCGGTGGAGGTCGAGGCTCCGCCTCCTTTCGTCGAGGCCCCCGCGCCTGTCGCCGAGCCCGCTCCCATGGTGGCGCGCGCCCCGGTGCCTCGCGCCGCGACGCGAGCGGCTCCCCAGGCGCCTGTCGCCATGGCCGCGCCCATCGAAGAAGCGCCGCCGCCCGCGCCGGAGCCGGACATGCCCTCGGAGCAGCCCACGGGACTCCAGCTGTACAAGCGCGGCACCAAGCCCCTCAAGCGCGGCATCGTCGTGCCCGAGGACTTCGAGCTGCCGCCCGGCTACGTGCGCCACTACCAGTCGACGGACGAAGGTGAGCGCGTCGAGGCCATCCTCATGTTCCATCCCGACCACAAGCCGGTGGACGCGAACGGCCAGCCCATCCCCATGCCGGAGAACCGCGTGGTGCCCGAGGAGCTGGCGCCTCCGGGGATGCCCTTGCGCATGTTGGAGCTGCCGAAGTCCGACGAGTCCAAGGACGCGCCTTGAAGCTCGGCCGTCTGGAGCCCTCGCCCGGAAGACACCTGGCCGACGCGCTGGTCGCCGTCGCGCTCACCACCGTGTCGCTGTGGGCCTTCTCGTCCCTCGTCTCGCCGTGGACCGCGCTGGGGTGGGTGGCCCTCACGTTCTGGCTCGCGGCCGTGGACCGCGCGCGCTCGTCGAAGGAGGCCCTGGCGCTCGGCGTGGGGCTCAGCGTCACGTTCTGCGCCACGGTGTTCCACTGGTTCCCCACCGCGCTCCAGGGCTACTCGGGCGCGCCCAGGTGGCTGTGCTGGGGCGCCATGCTGCTGCTCGCGCCCGTGTTCCAACCCCAGTTCGTGCTCACCGCGCTCGCACGTCACCTGGCCCGCCGCGCCGTGGGCGAGCGCGCCGCGTGGCTGCCCGCCGTGACGAGCGTGCTCGTGTACGTGGGCGTCGAGTGGCTCGCGCCCAAGCTGTTCTCGGACACGCTGGGACAGGGCTTCGTCTACTCGGAGCGGCTGCGGCAGTTCGGTGATGTGGCGGGCGCGGCGGGGCTCACGCTCGTGCTCCTGGCGGTCAACGAGTGTCTGCTCGGCACGGTGCGGGTCTTCCGCGCTCGAGGCGTGGCGCGCGCGCTGCGTCCTCTGGGCGTGGCGGTGGTGTTGCTCATGGGGCTGACGGGCTACGGGGCCTTGCGGCTGTCCCAGGTGCGCGCGGCGACGGACGCGACGCCGGCGCTCGTGGTGGGCGCGGTGCAGGCGAACATCACGAACTACGAGAAGCTCAAGGCGGAGATGGGCGCGTACGAGGTGGTGCGCACGGTGCTCGACACACACTACGCGCTGTCGGATGCGCTCCTGCGTGAGGCGCCGCTCGACGTGCTCGTGTGGCCGGAGACGGTGTACCCGACGCCCTTTGGTGTCCCCAAGAGCGAGGCGGGCGCGGAGCTCGACGCGGAGATTGCCGGCTACGTCGCCGCGCGGAACGTGCCGCTCGTGTTCGGCTCGTACGACGTCGAGGACGGCCGTGAGTTCAACGCCGCCATGTTCCTCGCGCCCCCCACTCGTGAAGGTGCCGCTCCCGAGCGCACGGTGTATCGCAAGTCGAAGCTCTTCCCGCTGACGGAGTGGGTGCCCGACACCCTCGACTCGCCGACGTTGCGCGAGTGGCTGCCGTGGACGGGACGCTGGACACCGGGCCCAGGGCCTCGGACGTTGTCGCTGCGCCGGCGGGATGGACGCGTGCTGAAGGTCGCGCCGCTCATCTGCTACGACACCGTCTTCCCGTCCCATGTCGCGGAGCAGGTGCGGCAGGGCGCGGACCTGCTCGTCACACTGAGCAACGACTCGTGGTTCACCGGCTCGCCGGGCCCGAGGATGCACCTGACGCACGCCATCTTCCGCAGCATCGAGACGCGCAGGCCGCAGGTGCGCGTGACGAACTCCGGTGTGTCCGCGCTCATCGACGCGTCCGGTGAGGTCCTCTCCGAAATCGCCGACGCGCAGCGAGGCACCCAGGTCATGCGGGTGCCCGCGTCTCCCGGGCTGTCCACGCTGGCGCTCACCTGGGGCCACTGGTTGGGCCCTGTCGCGCTGGTGTGCGCGGTGGCGCTGCTCGGCGGCGCGGTGCTGGGAGCTCGCGGCTCACGGCGCTGACGGTGGACTCTGCTCGCTTGAGGACACTCGGGACTCGGGTCCGCGCTGGTGCGTGACACATCCGGGTGACAGTCCGGCGCCCGCCGTTGTCAGCCCCGGTCGTCGTCACTACACGCTCCGCGCGGCGCAACCTCGTCCTCGGAGTCCCCTCGCGATGATTGTCGGTCGGCGTCTGTCCTGGCGCATCATCCTGCGTTACACGGGCCTACCCGTCACCCTGCACGTCCTCTTCGCGCTCGCCATCATCGTGGGCTACCGCGCGTATGGCGCGTCCTGGTTGGCGGTGCCCGCGCTGCCCATCACCGTGCTCGCGGCGGCGCTCGGCGTGCTGCTCGCCTTCCGCAACAACTCCGCCTACGACCGCTGGTGGGAGGCGCGCACGCTGTGGGGCGGCGTGGTGAACTGGTCGCGCTCCTTCGCCCGACAGGTCCTCACGCTGCTGCCTCGGCCCGGCACCACGCAGGAGGAGCCGCTCTCCGAGGTGGAGCTCGCGGCCGTGCCCTCGCGCCTGTTGCGCACCGCCGTGGACCGACCCGGCACCGTGAGGGGCCCGCGCGCGAGCGACGGCGCCGTGCGCGACAGGTTCGGCCAGGCGCGCATGCCCACCGACGCCAAGGTCTCCCTGGAGCACATCGCCGTCCTGGAGACTCCGCCCGAGGAGCAGCGGGGCATCATCACCAAGATGGTGGAGAGCATCACCGAGGACGCGCGCGAGCTCGTCTACGCGCAGATGGGCTTCGTGCACGCGCTGCGCTGCCACCTGCGCCGCCAGGACCCGCTGCCCGAAATCGTCCGCTTCTTCCGGCCCGCCGTCATCGAGGCCCTGCGCGAGGAGCACAACATCCCCTCCGCCATCCTCCTGTGGATGGCCACCCGCCTGCGCCGCATCTACGGCCAGGTCTCCGACCCGCAGAAGGTCGTCTTCCTCCACGTGACGATGGACCGCACGCTGTCCGAGATGACGAACCTCCTCGGCGCCTGTGAGCGCATCAAGAACACGCCGCTGCCCCGGCAGTACGACATCCTCCTGTACGTGATGACGCGCGCCTACCTGGTCCTGCTGCCGCTCGGCGTCGTCGAGGAGCTGGGCTGGCTCATGCCCATCGTCACCGCCATCATCGCGTTCCTCTTCATCGGCCTGGACGCGGTGGGCCGCGACATCGAGACGCCCTTCGAGGACGACGTCAGCGACACGCCGATGACGGCCCTCAGCCGGACCATCGAAATCAACCTGCGGCAGATGCTGGGCGAGACGGAGCTGCCCCAGCCCGTGCAGCCGCAGAAGGGCCTCTTGTACTGAAACGAGCTGCCCGAATGGGGTCTGTCAGGGCGGAACGTCGCACCCCCGGGCCTCGCGTTGCGGCGGACCCACGCGCGGCGTATACCCGAAGCATCGTGTCCGGACTGTCCCGCATCCTCACGCTCGTGTTGCTCGTCGGCTGGCAGGTCCTGGCCAGCGGCGTCGCGGGCCTGGGGCACTACTGCGAGAAGCAGGTCGCGACCCGCGCCACCAAGTGCCGCTGCCACGAGCACGAGAAGGAAGGCGGCCACAAGGCCTCCTCCTCGCCCGACGGCCCGGCGCTGAGCTGGAACTGCTGCGAGGAGCCGCACTGGGATTTGCCCGCGCCCACCGAGGCGGGTGGCTCCAGTGGAGCGCCCTTCGTCGTGGCGCCTCCCGTGCTGCTCCCGGTCGCCTGGGCGGCTCCTCGTCCGCCGGAGTGGGTGCCTCAGCGCTCGCTCTCCTGGTGGGAGGTGCCTCCCGCCCAGGGACCGCCTGTCTTCCTCCGCATCCGCACGCTCCTCATCTGAGCGCTCCGGCGCGCGGCGACGTCGCGTCCTCCCGCTGAAGTCCCACGGGAGTCACGCGAAGGCCGCCTCGCGCCTGGGTTGCGCGCGTCCGTGTGCCCACGGAAGGCGTGCCGCCCTCGGAGTGTCCCTGAGGAGCCGGGTGCGCGAGTCGTTCGCTCTCCCCGGCATGGCAGTCAGTCGGTCTGAAGAATCCAGAAGAGCGAAGCCATGGACATGATTTGGGAGCTGATGATTGGAACGGTGCTGCTCACGCTGCTCATCGTGGTGATGACACCGGCGATGTGGAGCTCGCGGCTCAGCCTGCGCGAGAAGCAGAAGAAGTACGAGGGCCAGGGCCCCGGCCCCAAGACCTGAGGCCCGTGACGGCGCGAGGAGACACGGCCACCTTCCAGTGCGTGGCCGTGTCCTCCGTGCGCGTCAGAGCCTGCCGGCCTTGAGCTCGCTGACCAGGTGCGCGCTGGCTCGCACGGCCAGGGCCATCATCGTCAGCGTGGGGTTCTGCGGTCCCTGCGAGGGGAACGCCGAGCCGTCCATCACGAAGAGGTTGGGCACGTCCCAGCTCTGGTTCCACGCGTTGAGCACGGAGGTGCTGGGGCTTGTGCCCATGCGCGCGGTGCCCACCTCGTGGATGGCCATGCCCGGCGTGGACAGGGTGTCGTTCACCTTCTCCACCGTGAAGCCCGCCTCCTTCATCATCTCCTGGCAGGCGGCCACGGCGTCCGCGCTCATGCGCAGCTCGTTGTCCGAGTGACGGCACTCGATGTGCGCCGCGGGAATCCCCCAGCGGTCCTTCACGGTGGGGTTCAACGTCACGCGGTTGTCCGCGCGCGGCACCATCTCCCCGAAGGGCACGAAGTGGCACGAGTCCCCGAAGGTGAACACCTGCACGCCGTAGCCGCGCGAGAAGCCCTCCGCGTTGGTCGTGACGTTGCGGAACTGGGGGATGTACGCCCAGCTCTGCTCGGCGCGCTGCTCGGAGGCGGGCAGGTTCATCTTCGCCTCGATGCCGAGCAGGTACGTGTGGTCCATCAGGTTGCGGCCCAGCTGCCCCGACGAATTGCCCAGGCCCTCCGGGAACGCGGCGCTCTTCGAGTGCAGCATGAGGCGCGTCGTCTCGATGGTCCCCGCGGCCAGGATGACCACGCGGCCGTGGGCCTCGTGCGTCTTGCCCGTGTCCGAGTCGATGTACCGCACGCCGGTGACTTTGTTCGTCTTCGCGTCGTGCAGCACCTGGTCCACCACCGCGTGCGTGCGCAGGGTGAGCCGGCCCGTCTTGAGCGCGGCGGGGATGGTGACGGGGGCGCCCGCGGTGCGGCGCACGACGACGCGGCGCTCGGGCCAGCGGCGCTCCACGCGCTCCTTCAGGCGCTGCTCGGCCGGGTTCATCGCGATGGACGCGGCGAAGATGGAGTCGGGCAGCGTGTCCAGCCCGTCCGTGTTGCCGTGGAGGCCCATCCACCGCTCCACCGTCTCGTAGTGCGGCGCCAGGTCCGCCAGCGACAGGGGCCAGTCCGGGCCCTGACCGTCGCGCCCGCCTGCTTTGAAGTTGAAGTCCGACAGCCGGTAGAACTGGCGGCCGTGCGCCTTCACCGAGGTGCGTCCGCCCACCTGCCGCGCGCGAATCCACGTGAAGGGCGCGTCCTTCGGCGTGGTGTACGGGTTGTCGACGTCATCCACGAAGGCGTGCGGATGGAAGGGCCACGCGAAGGTGGTGGACTGCACCGACTGGCGCTGCTTGCGCGCGCTGTCCGTCTCCGCCTGGTAGCGGAAGAGCTTCTGGCGGACCCGGTGCATCACCCACAGCAGCTTGTCCGCCTGGTTGCTGCGCCCCGCCTCCAGCACCAGGACGTTCAGCCCCGCCTCGGTGAGCTGCTTGGCCGCCCAGCCACCGCACGCGCCGGAGCCCACCACCACCGCATCGAAAGTCTTCTTGGACGTGCTCACAGCGACCCGGCGAGTGCAAAGGGGATGCGCGGCGTGACGCACCGCGAGTTGATTCGGCGCAGTGTAAGCTGCGGCGCGCGAGCTTGACCATTGGACGCCCGCCTGTGTCGCGAGTGACTCGCGTGAGGCTCGGGCGAGCAGCCGGGGGATGCCCGGGGAAGGTGTTGCATGAAGTGGCGGCGAGTCGTGGCGGCGGTGGTGGCGTTGGGGGTGCTCGCGACCCTGGCGCTCTTCGCTCGGGCGCTGCGGCACTCGGAGGCGTACTTCCACTATCCCCGGGTGGCGCCGGAGCGCCCCGCGGACTTCGCGGACGCGCAGGACGTGCGCCTTTTCACCTCGGACGGGCTGGAATTGCGCGGGTGGTACGTGCCCTCGAGGAACCGCGCCGCGGTGGTGATGACGCACGGCCTTTCACAGACGCGCGCGGATGTGTTGCCGGAGGCGCGCATCCTGCGGGACGCGGGCTATGGCGTGCTCCTGTTCGACCTGCGCGCGCACGGCGGAAGTCAGGGCGAGACGTCCACATGGGGCGACTTGGAGCGGCGGGACGTGCGGGCCGCGCTGGAGTACGTGCGGGCCCGGCCCGACGTGGACCCGGCGAAGGTGGGCGCGCTGGGATTCTCGATTGGCTCCGCCGCGGTGGCGGAGGTGGCCGCGAAGGACCCGGACGTGCGCGCGGTGGTGCTCCTGTCCCCGTTCAACACGCTGTGGCTCGCGGCGGCGTATGACTTCCGGCGCTTCGGCGTCATCACCCAGACGGGCGCGCTGGTGCCGTTCTGGCGGCGCGGAGTCCAAATCGAGGAGGTGCGCACCATCGACGCGGTGGACCACATCCGCCCCCGGCCCCTGTTCATCGTGATGGGGACGGAGGAGTCGGGTCAGCCGCTCGCGGATGAGCTCTTCGCCCACGTGCGTGAGTACGCGCAGACGTGGCGCATCCAGGGCGCGGGGCATGGCGGCTTCGCCACCGTGGAGCCCCAGGAGTATCCCCGCAGGTTGCGCGCCTTCTTCGACGGGGCGCTGCTCGGAGGCGGGGAGGGGAGCGCGGCGAATCCCGCGCCCTGAGCCGACGGACTCAAAGGCGCGTGCGAGTCGCCTCAGACTTCGGCGGCTGTCGACGGACCCGGAGGTGAGTCACCTACCGCCGAGCCCGCGACGCCATCACTTCACGGAGCCTTCGGGGCCGTTTCCTTCTCGCGGGCCTCGAGCTGCTCCAGGCTCTTCAGGAAGGCGCGGCCCTTGGCCTCGTCCGTCATGTAGACGAAGGCGGCCATGCCCTTGAGCTGCTCGAGCGACTCGCCCTCGCGGCCCGGCTTGCCCTTCTGACGGTTGTGGATGGCCGCGCGCAGGCGGCGCACCACATCGCGCGGCACGCGGGCGGAGGCCACGCCGTCACGGGCCCTGTTCACCACCAGGCCCGTCACCTGCTGACGCGTGCCCTTGCGGCTCACCCGCGTCTTCTCCGGGTGCACGCGGAAGCCCTCGGACTCCACCACGTCCTTCACGCGCGCGAGCAGCACGGCCACCGGCGCACCCTGCGCGCGACGCGCCTTGGGCTGCTTCGTCTTCGTCCACGAGAACGTGAGGTCGTCCGCGTAGCGCGTGTAGATGAAGCCCAGCTTCTTCGACAGCGCGGACAGGCGCTTGTCCAGCTTCAGGCACAGCGCGTTGGTGATGCCCGGCGACGTGGGCGCGCCCTGCGGCAGCGAGCGCGGACCCTTGGCCACGTAGAGCGTCTTGCCGCGGAACTGCACCGCCTCGCGCGGGGCCTCCGTGGACATCAGCGCCAGCAGCGTGGACGTGTTCTCCGGCAGGCCGCCCTTGCGCAGCAGCCCCTTCACCCGGCGCCACGTGACGGAGGGGAAGAAGTCCTTCAGGTCCACCTTCACCACGACATCCGCGCTGTGGTGCGCGAGCGCGTTGGTGAGGATGGAGCGCCCCGCGACGAAGCCGTGCGCCGCGCCGTGCACGGGCAGCCGCTCCACCACGTTGGACAGCACCCAGCGCTGCGCTTCCTTCAGCTCCGGCTTGGGGGACGTAATCGTCCGCGTCCCGCCGTCGCGCTTGGGGATGCCCCAGCTGATGTAGTGCGAGCCGGTGTCCACCTCGCGGTGGAACGCGAACCAGCGCAGCTTGGAGACGCTCAGCCCCAGCGCCTTGGCCAGCACCTCCGCGGAGCCCAGCTCGGGCAGGCCGTTGGCGCGGGCGCGCTCCTCACGGTGCGCGATGTCGAACTTGTCGGCGCCGCCGTCCTCTTCCCAGTGGACCCCGGCACCCAGGTGCCCCACGTGGGTGGCCTTCCAGGCCTCGTGGGCCTGGCGCCCCAGCGCGCGACGCTCGGCCGCCTCGGCCTTCTTCTTCTCCTTCCACGCCGTCTTCTCTTTTTCCGAGGCGCTGGAGAAGTCGAGCTCTCCCACGGCGAGGCCGCGAGAGACCAACTGGCCTTGCGCCCAGGCATCGGCGCCGCCGGCCTCGACGATGGCCTTCCATCGGGCGAGCAACGCCTCGTGCGCGGCGCGACGCGCTTCGCGTTGAGCGACAGCGGTGGCGGACGGGGCTTGGGGCGCTGGCGTCGCGACGGCTTGCGGCGCGGCAGCGGGGACGAACGACTCCAGCCTGGCGGTCATGTCAGCACCTTCGAGGGGGCGCGGCGGCTTCGGACGAAGCGGCTGTCATTCGCGAGCAGTCGAGGGAGGCCAGGAAAGCACCACCATCTCACCTGGGGCACGGTAGCCTCACCGGCTCTCCCCTCACCTGCACTACGGCCGGGGTGGGCAAACGGCGGTCGCGTCGTTGGCTCCGCTGCCCACCCCGGCCGTAGTGCAGGTGAGGGAGAGAGCCAAGAACAGGCTACCTTGCGGAGAGTGTCCTGCATTCAAACCGGAGCGGCGCAACGCCGCTCCCGCGCTCGAGGCGCTCAGGCTGATGCACTCCAGACCTCTCTCGGCTGCTCGCGCGTGAAGCGCGCTTCATCGTGTCTTCCGTCGCACCTTCCCTGTCGGCCGCCATCGAAGGCGACCGAGCCGTGGTTGAGTGTTTACACCAATGACGAGGCCGCGTCGATGTAGCCGTCGGCCGAAAGCTTCTCCAGGCGCGTGAAATATGCGGTGCGCGCCTCCACGTCCGTGTCGAACCAGAGCCGCTGGTGACGCGCTTCGCCGGTGCGAAGGCCCCACTCCACGGCGACCACCTGGCCATCCAAGGAAACGCGGTACACCATCTCTTGTCCGCTCTCCGCGTCGCGACGCACGTACGAGCGCGTCTCGGCGCGGATGTGCTTGCGGCCCTCGGGCGTCTGCCGGAGCGCCTCTTCCTCGGTGCGGCGGCGCGCGTAGACCAGGCGCAGCGCGAGCTGGTGCTCGCACGGTCCCTCGCGCATGCCGGAGCGGCGGAAGTGCGGACACCCGCAGGACGCGTCCTTCACGCGGCCTTCCAGGTCCAACGTGAAGCTGGGGAAGAAGCTGCGCACGGCCTCGCGGTCCACCACTTCGCCGTGGATGCGCGTGCCCTCGCCCACCATGTCGTGCACCTTGGTGAGCTTCACCTCGCCGGCACCCGGGCCGCCGTCGCCGAGCAGGCGGTGGGCGCGGGCCTCACGCTCGCTGCCGAAGCGGATGACGGACTCGTCCACGGGCGTGGCCATCAGCTCACGCGGGCGGTACTTGCCCTGCGCCACATCGAAGAGGACACGGCCGCGGAGGCACTCGAGCTGCAACGCCGCGCGCACCTGCTCCTTCTTCGCGCCCTCCGCGGCGGCGACGAGGGGCTCGAAGGACTGCGGGCCATCGGCGCGCAGCTTCCCGCGCAGCTTCTCGGCCAGACCCTCCGGCACCGCGCGCGGCATCAGCACGTCGAAGGCCGCGGCGGAGGACCAGCCGCTCTCCGTCCAGCCGGTGAGGCCCATCGTCAGCGTGGCCTGGCCCATGTCGATGACCCAGAACACCGGCAGGCCCGGACCCATGAGCTGCAGGCGCACGGACTTCGCATGCGGCAACAGCCGCGCGAGCGCGACCAGCCGCTGACGGCCGAACGTGCGCACCACCGCGGGCGCGGTGCCGGTGTACTTGCCGCCGTGGCACTCGAGCACCAGCTCCCACGGCTCCAGCACCAGCCTGGGCGGAGCGCCGGGGACCAGCTCGAAGCGCAGCGCGCGCGGGGCCTTCTTCGCCTTGCGGGTGCGCAGCGCGAAGAGGAGGTTGTACAGGTCGATGGGCGCCAGCTCGCACGTGTTGGCGGGCAGCGTGGCGGCGGACTGCACCTGGAGGAAGCCGCGCAGCCACGCGTGCGGCACCTGCACGTTGCGCGGCTCACGGGCTTCCTTGGCGGGCAGCGCGACGTGGGCCTCCAGCGACACGGGCAGGTAGGTGCGCAGCCGGTCCATGCGCGAGAGCAGGTCCGACGGGACGTCCAGGAAGGTGGAGCCGTGCGCGGCCTCGCGGCCCTCGAAGAGGCTGTTGTCCAGGGACAGTCGCGCGTAGGCGCTCTCGTCGCGGGAGAACACTTCGAGCGAGACGCTGTCCGGGTCCACGGTGAGCACCGGGTCCAGCACGGCGTCCTGCTTCTGCTCACCGTCGAGCGCGTTGTCGAGGAAGGCCTTCTGGGCCTCCCAGATTTGCGCGCTCGCCCGCTTCCCCTTCTTCATGAGGTACGCGAGGTACGCGGTGCGGTCCTTGCCCCGGTAGCGCAGGTCGCTGGCGAGGATGCCGAACGTGGCGGTGAGCGCGTCGCGGAACAGCGACGCGTCCTTGAGGCGGCCTCGCACGCCGACGGTGCCGCGCGAGCCCTCCAGGGCCAGGAGCACGCGCGAGGCGTCCGCGTGGGACTCCACGTCGCTCGCGGTGGCGTAGCGAAGCTCGACGGGGTGACGGGTGGCGGTCGTCACGACGGGTTCCCTTCCTTCCGGTGGTTCTTCGCGCGCTCGGCGGCGCGACGTGCACGTTTGTGGGCGCGCCAGGCGGCCTTGCGCAGCTCCACGGACTGAGACTTGTCGAAGGCGGCCGTGTGCAGCAGCTTCGCTGCCTCGTCACCGCCCAGCCGGCCCATGCCGGCCCAGGCTTCCTGTTTCACCTCGGGCTTCGCGCTCTGGGCCAACGCGGCCAGCGGCGCGAGATTCCCCTGACCCAGCAACGAAGGCTCGGCCAGCCGACGACCCTCGGACGAGGCCAGGGCGTCGGCGGGCACCTTCGCGCCCGTGGGGCCCAGGGCCACCGGGTCGAACGGCTTCACCTCCAGCGCCCAGGTCGCGGCCTTCTCGGGGGAGAGCCGCGCCAGTGCATCCGCGGCCGCCGAGCGCACCCGCGCATCCGGGTCCGTCAGCGCGCCCTTGAGCACGTCCGCGGAGGCGGTGCGCTCCTTGTCGTTGGACAGCACGGGCGCCGGGGTGTCCTGGCCCTGGAGCTTCAGCGTGGCGCCGGCCGTGCCCAGGCGGGACAGCACGCGGGCCGCCTCCTGACGCACCGTCGCGGGGGAGCCCGCCTCGCCAGCCTTGAGGATGTCGCGCGCGGAGTCGGCGAGCCCCGCCGTGCCCAGCCGCGAGCCGGCCCACAGGATGCGCTCCCACGCGGAGGCGAGCGCGTTCTTCTTCGGGCCGGGAGGCGTGGCCGCCCAGTCCTTCGCGGTGCGCCGCTCGGAGGAGACCAGCGCGCGGGACAGCCCGGCCACGTCCACCTGTCCGGAGGCGCGCGCCTCGCCGGTCCACGTGCCAATCAGCAGGGCCGCCTCCTGGCGGGCCTCCGCCTTGTCGTGCTCCAGCAGCGTCACCGTCTCGGGCACCGGCAGCGCGCCGCGCCGCGAGAGTCCCCGACGCAGGCTCAGCCGCAGCTCCTCGTTGGTCAGCGTGGCGAGCCGGGGCACCAGCAGCGCCGGGTCACCCTCGCGGGAGAGGTACGTGACGGCCGGCTCGGAGATGTCCTGGTAGCGGCTGGCCACGGCGAGGAACTCGACGCGGGTGCGCTCCTTCGGGAACAGCTCGTCCAGCGCCTTGCGCGCCTCCTTGCGGAGCAGCTCCGTGGAGTCGTCCAGGATGGTGGCGAGCGTGGTCTCCGCCTCCACGTCCTTGAGCTTGCCCAGCTCCTGCGCGGCGGTGATTCGCACGAGCAGGTGGGTGTCCGTGTCGAGCAGCAGCGCCTCGACCTTCACCCGGGCGCGCTCGCCGCCGATGGCGCGAAGGCCCTTCACGCCCGCCTGCTGGAGCGAGGAGTCGGCGCCCTCGACCGCGGCGGCCTCCACCTTCTCCTCGACGCGGCGGCGCTCCTCGCCGTCCGGCAGCCGGCCCGCGAGGCGACCCAGGCCCTCCACCGCGGCCCACACCATGCTCGGCTCGGTGGGCGCCTCGGGCGTGCCACCGGCGGCCACCGTCTCCAGCTCGCTCAGCGCCCGCGCGTCACCCAGCGTGCCCAGGGCGAGCAGGGCGCGCTCGCGCTGCCCGTCCTCACCGGCGCGCGAGTACAGCAGCAGGGGCCGCAGCGCGCTCACGCCGCGCAGGTGCGCGACGCCCTCGGCGGCGGGCAGCATCAGCTCGCGAGCCCCACCGCGCAGCACGTCCTCGAGCGGGCCCACGGGGGCGGCGTGCTCGACGACGCGCTTGGAGTACAGCCCCACGGCCTCGGCGCGCACCGTGACGTCCCGGTCGTTGAAGAGGCTGACCAGCACCTCGGACTGACCGGCCTCCGCGCCGTGCTCCAGCTCGCGCAGGGCCGCCAGCCGCACCGCCACGTCCAGGCTCTTCACCGCCGGACGCAGGAAGCGCAGCGCCAGCGCCGCGTCGCGCTTCTTCACGTCCGTGCCGGCCACCTGCATCGCGGCGGGGACACACGCGACGCGCACCGCGCTGGTGTCGTCCTCCAGCACGCGGCGCGCCAGCACGTCCAGCGCCTCGGGGCGGCGCGTCTGTCCCAGCGCGTCCACCAGCCGCAGTCGCTCGTGCAGGTCCGTGGAGACCGCCAGCCGCGCGGCCAGGGCGCTCACGGCGGTGGGCGTGGCCAGTCGGGCGAGCGCCTCCACCGCGCGCTTGGCGACGGCGGGCGTCTCCGAGCGCAGGAACGAGGCGAGCACCTCCACCGCGCGCTCGTCGCCGCGCCACGCGAGCAGCTCGGACGCGCGCAGGCGCAGGTCCTCGTGCTCGCTGGACATGGCCCGACCCAGCGCCTCGGTGACGCGCGAGTCGTTGGCGCCGGCCAGCCGCTCAATCACGCCCACGCGCAGGTCCGCGTGCTCGCTGCCCAGCGCGGCCAGCAGCGGCTCCAGGCTGCCGGGCGGGCTGAGCTTCTCGAGCAGCTCGAACGCGTAGCGGCGCACGTCCGACAGCGGCGAGTTGAGCGCGGCGGTGATGCGCGGCTTCGCGGCGTCCCCCCGCTCGGCCAGCTCGTCCAGCGCGATGCGCGCCACGTCCGGCGCCAGCGAGGCCAGGGCCAGCGAGAGCGGCTCGTCGCTGCCCGCGGGGAACAGCTCCTTGAGGCCCGTGAGCGCGGCCTTGCGCACCAGTTGGTGTGGATCCTCCAGGGCGCGCAGCAGGGCGGCCACGGCGGCGGGCGTGCCCGCGTAGCCCTCCTGCGTGAGCTTCACCACCCGGTCCACGGCGTCGCGGCGGACGCGGTGACCCTCGTCGTCACCCGCGGACACCTGGCGCAAGAGCCCCACGTACGCGCCGAAGGCCAGCCGGCGCAGGTGCTGACGCTCGGCGTGGGTGGCCGCCTCGGGAGAGGAGGTCTCCGGCGTGCCGGGCTTGGTGGCGGAGAACAGCCGGCGCAGCCAGCTCTTCGCGGGCGTGGCCTGCACGGGCGACACGGTGGGCGCCGTCTCCGGCTTCCACGGCGCGTCCAGCGAGCTGGGCCGGGCGACCTTCTGCGCCTCGCGGAAGTAGTCGAGCGGCTTGTTGCGCAGCAGCAGCACCTGGGCCGCCGCGTAGCGCTGCTCGGGCTGACCGCTGGAGAGGGCCTCGGCGAGCCCCACCATGCGCTTGGCGCGGTCCTCCTCGGAGGGCCAGTCCTTCATGTCGCCGACCTTGTCGGGCTTGGGCGGCAGCAGCCCCTCGACGAGGTTGGCGCGGTACGCGTCCGTCTCCGTGCGCAGCTCCAGCGCGCGGGCCGCGGCGTAGCGCACCTCGGGGCGTCCGCTGGACAGCGCGCTGGCGAGCAGGTCGGGCGGCTCCCCGCGACGGGTGGCGCGCAAGTCCCGGGCGAGGACGATGGCGAACACCATCTCCTGCACCTCGCGGGCGCGGTCCTCCAGGCCATGCAGCAGGCCGCCGTCGCCCTCGGAGCCCAGGGCCGCGAAGGAGAGGATGGCGCCCAGCCGGATGGGCAGGTGGTCATGGCGCAGGTTGCCGGTGAGCACCGGCAGCGCGCGCGCATCACCCAGGCGCGACAGGCCGTCCGCGCCCCACGAGCGCACCGCCACGTTGGCGTGGCTGAGCGCGTCCAGCAGGTAGCCCTCGTCGCCCCGACGGCTGGCGGTGGCGAGGCCGCGCGCGCCCTGCTCCTGCAAATCTCCCAGCTCGCTCGTCAGCAGCGTGGTGGCGAACCAGGACAGCAGCCGACGCGAGCCCAGCGTCGCCAGGGCACGAGCGCCCCGGATGCGCAGCGGGATGAGGAACGCGGGCGGGTACAGCCGCTCGAGCTCCTTGTCCATCAGGTTGCGCATCGGCTCGATGATGTCCTCGGCGCCACGGGGCGCGAGCAGCTCGGAGGCGCGCACGCGCACCGGCAGCGCCGCGGAGGACAGGCCCGCCAGCAGCGGCCCGTTCTCGCTCGGAATCAGCTTGTCGAGCGCCTCCAGCGCGGCGACCGCGACCTCCAGCTCCTCGTCCTGCACGCGCTTGAGCAGCGGCGAGCGCAGGGGCTCGGCGGGCGCGTGCACGGAGCCCTTCGCTGCCAGCACGCGCAGGGCGGGGTGCGTCGACGCGAGGGCGGCCAGGTGCGGCTCGGGCTTCTCCTTGCCCACCAGCTTCACCCACGCCTCGTACGCGGCGGTGGCGACGCCGACGTCGCGGTCCTCCACGGACTTCTTCAGCCGCTCCTGCGCCCAGCCCTCGGCGCCGCGCTGCGCGAGCACCTCCACCGCGCGGCCACGCAGGTCCGGGAAGCGGCCCGCGAGCGCGCGGTCCAGCGCCTTCTCCGGCACCTTCTCGTTCCACGCCCACAGCGTGCGGAACGCCTCGCCGCGCACCTTGGCGGACTCGTCCTCCAGCGCGTCACCGAGCAGCGGCTCGGCGCCCTGGGCCGCGGCGCCCAGCTTCACCAGCCGGTCCAGGCCGCGCACGCGCACGTCCTCGTGGCCGGAGCGCAGGGCCGCCTCGGCCGAGGCCAGCGGCGCCTCCGCGTCCAGCGCCACCACGGCGTCGAGCGAGGTCGCGCGCACGTCCGCGTTCTCGTCGTCCAGCATCCACACCAGCCGCTCGCGGGCGCGCGCGTCCTGCAGTGCCTGCAGGGCGGCGGCGGCCTGACGGCGGATGGCGGGGTCGGGCTCACGCGACAGCTGCAGGAGCGCGCCCAGCGCCCGGGCATCCCCCAGCTGCGCGAGGCCCCGAGCGCCCCGGACGGCCGTGTCCGGCGTGCGGCAGGCCATGGCCGCCAGCAGCGGCTCCAGGTCGCTCTCCGTCAGCGAGGCACCCACGGCGCCCTGCGCGGGCATCGCGTCGCGCGCGGCCTGCACGTCGGCGTCCGTCAGCGCGGAGGTCTGTCCCTGCCGCGAGCGCTGCGCGAGCCGGCGGGCCACGTCCTTGGTGGAGCGCGCGAAGTCCTCGTCGCGGCTCTCCAGCGCGTGCGCCAGGGCGCGGCGCTCCAGCACGCGGATGGTGAAGGCCACGCGGCGCACGTCCGCGTCGGCGTCATCCAGCGCGCGGGCGACCAGCGGCTGCAGCTGGGCGTGGCCCAGGAGGCCCGCCCCGGCGATGCGCACCAGCACCTCCACGCGCAGGCGCGGCTGGCCCCGCTCGAAGGCGGCGCGCAGGGGCTCGGTGTCGGCAGGCGCGGAGACCGAGGAGAGCGCGTCCAGCGCGGCCAGCCCCACGGTGGCGTCCGTCTCACCCAGCTTGCTGGCGATGAGCGCGGGGACCAGCGGGGACGCGCGGCCCAGCTTCGCCAGGCGCTGGAGGCCCGCGACGCGCATGTCCACGAAGCGCGACTCCAGCGCGGCGCGGGGCGCGGCCAGCGGCGACTCCGTCTCCAGCGCCTCCAGGGCCTTGAGGGCCTCGGCGCGCACCTGGGGATGGTCGTCGTCCAGGCGCTCGCGCAGCTTCGGACGCGCGGCGACGCGGCCCTTCTCGCCCAGCTCGCGGGCGGCGAGGCGGCGCACCTCCGCCTCCTTGTCCGTGGAGAGCACCTGGAGCACGAAGTCGAGCGCCTCGGTCTCCTCCAGCGCCGCGGCCTCGCGCACGGCGGCCTCGCGCTTGGGGCGCCCCGCCTTCAGCGACTCCGTCAGCAAGTCGAGCCCGTGCCGCGACACGACCTGACCGTTGGCCGGCTTGCCGTCCGTCTCGATGCCGAAGCGGAAGACGCGCCGGTCCTCGCCCGCCGTGAAGAGGGCGCCCAGCGACGTGCGCGCCTCGCGCGGGTTGCCGGGCGCCACGAACACCAGCGCGTTCACCGGCTTGCTGCCGCAGTCCAGCGTGCGCGGCTTGCGGCGCTCATCCAGCCGCCACACCTTCACCTTGCCGTCGCTGCCCGCGGACCAGACCCGGTCGCCGGGCTCCTCGTCGTCCTGCGCGGCGGGCGTGGGCGGGAACACCAGCGCGAGCACCGCCCCGGCGTGACCGGAGTCCTTGTCGCCGCGGACCTCGAACTCCACCGCGCCCACCAGGTACCAGAAGCGCACCTTGCCGTCGTCGCCACCGGAGGCGAGCCGGCCGTCGCGCGGCGTGAAGGCCAGCGCGCGCACCGCGCCCTCGTGGCCCGCCATGTCCCGGCGCTCACCGGTGGCCTGGGTGAAGGAGCGCACCACGCCGTCATCACCGCCGCACGCGATGAAGGTCCCGGACGGGTCCACCGCCACCGCGCGCAGGGGCTGCGGCGACGCCTTCCACTCGTGCGCCTTGCGCGCGCCGTCCCACTCCCAGCCGCGCACCACGCCGTCCGCGCCCGCGCTGAACAGCACCTTGCCGTCGTGGCTAGACGCGAGCGCGGTGACGCCGCCCGGATGCGCGTCGGTGAGCCGCGTCTGCACCTGCCCGTCGGACACGGTGCCCAGGCACAGGGTGCCGTCGGCCAGGGCCGCGGCGAAGCGCTCGCCCGACAGGGCCAGGGCGCTCACGGCGGAGGGGAGCTCACTGCTCCACAGCACCTTGTTGGAGGCCAGGTCGAACGCGGTGAGGCGGCTGGGCGCGGACGCGCGGGCCCCGCCGAGCAGCAGCACGCGGGGGTTCGCCGCGAGCGCGCGGAGCTTTTCGATGTTGCCGATGGCGAGAACGGACATGGTGTTCTTTCCGGGGCGCCCATCGGGCACCCGATACGCTGGGAATGCCGACGCTCAGAAGCCCCCGAGCTGCGCGCTCGGATGCGCGGTGCGCAGCTGGACCAGGGAAGCCAGGCAGCTCTGCCACTCACCCTTCGCCATGGAGCCGGTGAACTCACCGAGCACCGGCGCGATGACCCGGGCGAAGCTCTCGTCCTCCAGGCCCAGGTCCCGCACCAGCTCGATGACCCGGCGCTTGGCGACGCTGGCCGACAGGCGCTTCTGCACCTCGCCCTCGCGCGCCTCCTTGGCGCGGCCCGGGGGCAGGCCGAAGAGCATCTTGCGCAGGAACTCGCGCAGGGCCGGCACGTCCGCGAACGGCGCGCCTCCACCCGTGGCGGGGGCCTCCTTCGCGCCCGCGGGCTTCCACCCCTCCGGCAGGTGCGTGGGGCGGTGCTTCTCCCAGAGCAGGCGCACCGCGAACAGGCCCACCTCGCGGTCCGCGCTCTGCATCAGCCACGTGAGCCGCTCGGCGCCGCCCAGCCTGGCGTAGTGCCGGCGGATGAGCTCCACCGCCACCTCGCGCGTGCTGCGCTTGGTGCTCTCCGTGAGGGAGAAGACCTTCACGGGGTCCAGCTCCTCGGGGTGCAGCACGTAGCGGGCGTCCGCGCCCTCCTCCCCCGCGCGCAGGAGCGCGTCGTAGGCCAGGTTGCGGACCTCCTTCGCCTCGGCGTCCGCCAGCTCGTACACCCGCGTGTGCCAGCCCCACGCGCGCAGCTCCGCGCGGGTGACGGCGAGCGCGAAGCGGCGCACGTCGTCGCGCGCGTCGAACAGCGCGGGCCACAGCTTCTCCGGCGTGTACGCCTTGCGAGGCGCCTTCGGCTTGATTTCGTAGGACTTCGACTCCGGCTGCTCCGGTCCGATGATGGGGTGGTGGCAGCGCAGGTACGTCTGCGCGAACGCGCGCACCGGCACCGGCTGCTTGGCGCCCAGCGCCAGCTCGAACAGGCGCTCCAGGCCCGCCGCCGCGTCTCCCGTGTCGCTGAAGTCCGCGGGCGCCACGTACTCGAGCAGGTAGCGGTGCGCGAAGTCGTGCAGCGTCGGGTCCGCGCGCCGCGCCAGCGCCAGCAGCCAGGGCACCGTGAGCTGCCGCGCGGTGAACAGCTTGCGGTTGCCCAGGAGCGCCAGCGCCACGTGCCGGTGCTTCGCGCTGAAGACCAGGCCCTTCACCTTCTCCACGTCCAGCCCCGGCAGGCTGTCCGCGCGCTGCAGCCACGTGGCCACCTGCGCGCCGATGCGCGGGTGCGCCGCCTTGTCCAAGAGCCACTCCGGACCGATGGCCGCCGGCGCGTACGACGACAGCGCCTTCACCACCAGGCCCTCCACCGGGTACGGCTTCTTCGTCAGCCGCGGGTCCTCCAGCAGCTCCTTCCAGAACGCCACCGGCATCTCCCCGGCCGCGTACTTGGACTGCACGTACCCCTTGGCCCAGTTGAGCTGCTCGGAGGTGCCCAGGTACATGTCCCGCAGGAAGCCCGCCGTCAGCTCCGCCCGGTCGAACGACTGCTCCAGCGACTTCGCCGCGAAGCCGGCCGTCGCCTTGTAGGGCAGCAGCCGCCCCAGCAGCTCCATCCCCAGCTCACGCGGGTTGCGCTTCTCCAACGTGGCGGCCGCGAAGGCCTTCACGTCGTTCTCACCCTTGGCCACCAGCTCCACCAGTCGCTCGGCGGACAGGTCCTGCGCGTGCGCCCGGGCGTACTCGATGGCGTACGTGCGCGCCCTGCCACTGGGTGACATCAGCAGCGCGATGACCGCGTCGTGCAGGCCCAGCTCGCGCAGCTTGCTCTGGTGGAACTCAGGGGAGCCCTGCAGCGTCTCCACCAGGAAGTCGTGGGCGCTGGCAAGCGGACGACGCGCCAGCCGGTCCAGCCACGCGGGCGTCACCTTGCGCAGGCTCTCCGGGAAGTCCTTGCGCAGGCCCTGGATGGCGAAGCGCGCGGCGGGGTCCGACAGGCACGTGTCGAGCAGCCGCATCAGCGCGTCCGGCGAGCGCTTCCACGCCTCCGTGAAGGCGCGCTGCTTCACCATGTCGCCCGGCGGCTGGATGCCGAAGGAGCCGCCCGTGTAGTTGCCCGTGCCGTGCGCCCAGATGTGGTTGGCCACCCAGACGGAGTACCAGGACGTGTCCTCCTGGTAGTGGCGCAGCACCTCCACGGCGAACTGCGGGTACAGCTCCGGGACGGCGGCGCCCAGGTGGCGCAGGTAGCGCCACGCGCGGCGGCGCAGATACTGGAGCGTCCCGCCGGAGACCTCGTGCTTGTAGGACTGCCGGCGCTCCACGTCGAAGCGCCAGGCGAGCACGCCGAACAGCTCCGCGTCGTGGTTGGCCTCGGCCAGCTTGTAGATGCGCTTGAGCCCGCCCCACAGGCCGAACTTCAGGTCCGCGGTGGCCGCCAGCTCCAGCAGCACCGCGCGCGAGGCGTTGGTGTTCTTGCGGTACAGCGACACCAGCAGGTCCGCCAGCGCCAGCCGCGCGGGCTGGGGCACGTCCTTCTGGGCCAGGAAGCGCTGCCACGCGTCCGCGGAGGCCTCGCGGCGTCCAGCGCTGTCGTAGCGGGCCTGCGCCTGGGCGAGCGAGCGCAGCAGCTTCTCGAAGGTGAAGGCGTCCTTCGGCGGGGCCTTGCCTTCCTCCGGCTCCGGCTCCTGCTGCTCGAGGAGGGCAAGCATGGCATCGGCCAGGTCCGGCGACTCCGCCTGGGCCAACCGCTCGAGGTCTGCTGCGTTCAGCGCGTCGCTCGTCGACATGGGCCAGGGGACTTAGCACAGGACGCCACTGCTGGCAGTGTGCGCACGCCTGGGTCCTGGACTTCTCGCTTTCGGATGTTCCGCGAGTCGCAGGAAGCCGTTAATCCACGATGTCCGCGCCGGCGCCGAACAGCGAGCGATTCTTGCGGTTGTCGAAGTACGTCAGGTCCACCAGCAGCGCGGTGGCCAGCACCAGTTGACGCAGCCGGCCGTCGGTGCACGAAGGCTGGAATTCCAGGCGGAAGTTGTCCGCGTCGCTGAAGGTCTCCTGCAAGAGGCCGCTCCACTTCTTGCGGATGACCGCCACCTCCTCGCCGCGCTGGAGGATTCGGAACGTCCACGGCTTCAAGAACGGCCCCTCCACCGAGGCCAGCACCGCGCCGGTGGATGACACGATGTCGAAGCGCCGACCGAACAGGCGCAAGCGCTGGACGATGTCCCCCATGGGGCGGCCGTCCCACGCCGTCACCTCCGCGCGGGCGAAGAAGAGGTGCCAGGGCAGCTCCACCGCCATCGCCAGCGTGCCGCCCAACGTCATGCACTCCAGCCGGGCGCGGTAGAAGGGCCAGAAATTTCGCGCGAGCCGCGACATCCAGCCCTCGCCCGTCTCGCCCACGTACACGGTGCCCCGGCCGTCCTCGCCGCAGACCTCGTACTTGTTCTTCCCCTCCCAGCCGATGAGGATCTCCAGCGCCTCGCGGAACTGGCGCATGCGCAGCGAGGTCGCCGTCAACACGGCCTCCAGCGCCAGCCGCAGCTCCAGGCTCATGTAGCGCGGGTCTCCCGGAGGCCCCTTGCCCGCGAGCGCCGGCGCCAGCTCCTCGGGAGCGGTGGACAGCGCGTCCTGTGGCTCGGAGCGTGCCTTGCGCGCGCCCCAGTCCAGCTCCAGCTCCGAGTCGGTGCCCCACCCTGGCTTGTCACCCATGGAAGCAGGGCTTAAGCGGCATCCCGCGCGGGCGCAAACGAGGGCGCGGGCCTCACTCCGCCTCCGAATCCTCCACCACCTCGATGGGCGCCAGGGCGCGCCACGTGGGCTGGACGTCGAGCGCGACGACGCCGCTCGCGGGCAGGTCCACCTCGCCCCGGTGGACCTGCTCCCGGCGCGTGTCGAAGTTCATGCTGGTGAAGAAGAACGTGTAGTGCCCGGCGGACAGCTCCTCGAAGCGGGTGTCGGTATAGGGCCAGGATGGGACCGCCAGCCTCCGGCCGAGCTGCTCCAGCTCCAGCAGCGACTTGGGCAGCGGCACGTCGCCGGGGAACAGGTAGGTGTTCAGGAGGGCCACGCGCTCGGTCATCATCATCGCGCCCCGCTCGGGGAGGTTGAGCTTCAGCGTCGTCGCCCCCGCCATCTCCTGGAAGTGGAGCACCTTGCGCTCGTCGGGGCCCAGGCGCACGCGCTGGGGGAGGAAGCGCACGGAGTCACCCTGGAAGTTCGTGTCCTCCTGGGGCGCGACGGCATACTCGCCGGGCGGCAGGCCGGAGACGCGGAACGTCCCAGTGCCCCGGTCCACGTCCAGGGAGTCCTCGGGGGAGAGCACGTTCACCACCTGGACGTCGGTGTCCACGGGGCGGCCCTCGCGGTCCTTCACGGTGCCCTCCAATCGCGCGCCCGCGGACACGCGCAGCTCCAGCGGCGCGCTGCCGTCGCCCACCTGCTCGCTGCGAGGCAGGTAGTCCGGATGGGTGAGCGTCAGCACGAGCGGCCCCGCCTCCAGGGGCGGCAGCTCGAAGGTGCCATCCGCGCGGGTGATGGCCGACGCGAGCGAGGGCGGTCCTTCGTCCATGTCCCCCGAGTCCTCGCCCCGACGCGCCTCGGCGCCGGGTGACTTCACGTCCACCTCCAGGCCCACCACCGGCGCGGAGGTCCTCGCGTCCAGCACGCGGCCGCGCAGCCGTCGCCCGGCCTTGAGCACCACGTCGCCCAGGTCCAGGTCCTGGCCCCGGATGACCTCCACCTGGCGCACCACGCGCGTGAGCCCCGGGGCCTCGAGCGTCAGCCAGGTGGTGCCCGGCTGCTCCACGGGCACCTGGAAGGCGCCGTTGGCGTCGCGGTAGGGCACGTCATCGATGTTGAAGCGGGTGATGGGCGTGCGGTCCTCGCGCACCAGGCGCCCGCGGACTCCGCCCACGTAGCGCACCACCAGCTTCAGGTCCGTCACGCCCGCCTGCGCCTGCACGCCCGAGACGCGCCGGGTGTCGTCGACGTCCGGCGTGTCCGAGCCGCGCAGCGCGTAGCTCGCCATCGTCAGGTCCACGCGGTAGCGCCCGTTCGACAGGTGCTCGAGCGTGAAGCGCCCCTGCTCGTTGGATTGGGCCTGCGCGGGAGGAGGCAGGGGCGCGTGGTGTCCGAACCGTCGCCGGCTCGAGTCGTCGGGCTCGGTCAGCGGATAGGCGAAGATGCTCGCGCCAGGCAGGGGCGTGCCCGCCTCGTTCACGACGAGCCCCGCGATGGACAGGCCTCCGTCCATCCGCATCGTCACCGTCTTCGTCTCGGTGCCCGTCACCGTCACGTCGACCGAGACATCGCCCACGCCGCTGTGCTCGAGCGAGGCGCGCAGGATGAACCGGCCCGGTGGCACGCCCTCCAGCTGGAAGGCGCCCTGCGCGTCGCTGCGCACCCAGATGGGCACGGGCTCCTCCTGGCCCACGGGCCTCAGCGTGATGGCCACGTTCGGAATCGGGGCGTCCTTCAGGTTCACCACGGTGCCCACCACGCGCGCGCCCCGCTGCATCACGACGCGCACGTCCCGCGCGGGCGCCTCCACCTCCAGGGTGGTCTCGAGGAACCCCGTCACATTGGGCGAGAGCCGGTAGAGGCCGGGCGAGGGGAGGTTGAGCACGAAGCGCCCCGTGTCATCCGTCGCCGCGTCGATGACCGGCCCATCCGCGAAGGGCGCGTCCGGGTCCCCATGCTCCAAATCGTGCGGCTTGCCGTCGCGCCGGCCCTTGGGCTGACGCAGCCACTTCATGGCGGAGAGGGTGACCTCCGTCAGCGGTGTGCCCGCCTCATCGACCACGAGGCCCTCCACGACGAAGGCGCGCTCCATGGTGAGCTCCACGGGCGGTGTGCGGTGCGTGACTTCCACCACCGTGGTCTCGGTGGGCAGGAAGCCCTTGGCCGACACCGTGAAGTGGTGGGTGCCCAGCGTCGCCTCTTCCAGCTCGAAGCGCCCGTCCGCTCCCGTGAGGGCCTCCGTGCCGTAGTAGACGGTGCCACGGGAGTTGGCCAGCACCGTCGCGCCCTCGATGGGCTGCCCCGCGGTGTCGCGCACCGAGCCCGTCACCCGCACGAGCGTGCCCAGGCGCACCGTCACCTCCACCTCGGACTGCTCCTCGTCGAGCGTCGCCTCCGCCTGGCCCTGTTGCTGTCCGTGGCGGGCCTTCAGCACGTAGTCGCCCGGAGGCAGCCCCTCCAGGGTGAAGCGCCCGCGCGCGTCCGTCTCGGCGGTGACGCCGGTGTCCACGGCCTCCACGAGCGCGTTGGCGACGGGCCGCTCATCCTCGAGGAGGACCTGACCGACGATGCTGCGGGGTCGGTGGAGCACGATGTCCTCCGCCTCGAGCGCATCGGGGGAGGTCTCCCTCATGCACGAGCCCACCAGCTGGTCGTCGTCCACCTGGAGTCCGTAGGTGCTCGCCGGCAGCGGGCCCAGCGTGAAGCGGCCGTCGCTGTCGCTGGTCGTCTGGAAGAAGCGCGAATGCTCGGTGTGGAAGAGCGTCAGCTTCGAGCCCACCACGGGGCGCAGGGCCTCGTCCACGACGCGGCCGGCGAAGACGACGCTTGGCTCGAGGACCAGCTCCACGTCCTCCGTGCCCGTCGTCACCTCCGTGGCCAGCGCGGCGCCCTTCGCGCTCACGGCCCACAGCGCGACGGTGCCCTCGGGGAGGTTCTTCACCTCGAAGGTGCCATCCGCATGGGTGGTGACGCGCGCCACCACGGGCGTGTCGCCGCGGCCCGCCTGGATGAGGTCGCGCAGGGCGGCGAGCATGTCCAGGTCCTCACACCCAGGCGAGGAGAGCGGGAGGTCGACGTCCTCGCCGCAGGGGCGCAGCGAGAGCGACTCGCCGGGAAGGGCGCGCGAGACGGAGAGCTCCACGCCCGAGGCGGGGCTCCTGTCGGCGGCGAGCACGCGGCCCCGGAGGCTCAGCGTCCCGCGTGTCTGGGCCAGCGGCGCGTGGGTGAAAGGGGTGACGGAGGCCGGCGAGGTGGCGGGCTCGGAGGGCGAGTCCCGGAGGAGGACGAAGGCCACGCCCGCGCCCAGGGTGAGCACGGCGAGCGTGAGCGCCAGCACCAATGGCCTTCGCATGGTTCCCTCCCCGTCGGAGGCCCACGGTAGCAGGGCTTCCGGCAGGAAGTCGCCGGGGGCTCAGGCGCGGGCGGGGAGCGCTTCCAGGCGGGCCTTCTCGGCGACGATGAGGTCGCGGACGTGCTCACGCAGCGCGGCGACGTCGTGGAAGCCCGAGGGGTCCACCGGAGGCATCACCTGCACGTGGCAGTGCGCGGAGGTCTCCAGCACCAGGCCGTGCTTGGGCAGGGTGCGCGCGGTGCCGGTGAGGACGATGGGGATGATGGGGCACTGCGTCTTGAGGGCGAGCGCGAAGGCGCCGTCCTTGAAGGGCTTGAGCTGTCCGTCCTCGGAGCGGGTGCCCTCGGGGAACATGAGGATGGGGACGCCGCGCGCGAGCCACGCCTCGGACTGGGCCAGCATCTTCAGGATGCTCGCCTTGTCGCCACGCACCAGCGGCACGTAGCGGTTGAGGTGCATGTTCCAGCCGATGAGGGGCAGCTTGAAGTTGGCGGCCTTGGAGACCCACTTGAAGGGGCGGTACAGGCCGAAGAGCACGAGGATGTCGCCGAGCGACTCGTGGTTGGACACGAGCACCGCGGCGCCCTTCCACGGCAGGTGCTCGCGGCCGTCCACCTTCAGGTGCCACAGCGGATTGACGTAGAAGTAGAGCTGCGCCCAGAAGCACGAATACAGGTGCAGCACGCGCCCGTTCCGGTCGAAGGGCGTGGTGAGCGCCCACACCACGACGGCCCCGAGGAAGAGCAACAGGCTGGAGATTCCGAGGAACGCCCAGAAGACGATGGAGAACAGGAGTCGAATGGCGCGCAGTGTGCCACAGGCCCGGGAGGGAGATAGCGGGGAGTTGGGCGCGCCTGTCATCCCGCTCTGCGCGCGGTGGAGGCGTCGTGGGAGTCGAGCACGAGCAGGCGCGCGCCCTCGGCCTCGAACAGGGTGCGCAGCCAGGGGTGGCAGGTGAAGGCGATCACCTGCTGTTGCTCGGCGAGTCGGGCGAGCAGGTGGATGGCGCCTCGGGCCCGCGTGGGGTCGAAGTTCACCAGGATGTCATCCACGATGAGCGGCAGCGCGCCCCGCGTCTCTCCGAAGTCGCGCACCACGGCGAGCCGGAAGGCGAGGTAGAGCTGCTCCCGGGTGCCGCGTGAGAGCTGGTCCGCGGACCAGTCGCGCTGGCCATCGCTGACGCGCAGCTCGCGCTCGTCGCCGGCGGGGATGAACACGCGGCGGTAGCGGCCCTCGGTGAGCAGGGCGAAGTGCTCGGAGGCGAGCTGCACCACGCGGGGCTGTTGCTCCTCCTCGAAGCGCTGTCGGGCGCGGTTGAGCAGGGCGAGGGCCAGCTTGTCCTCGGCGTAGCGGGTGGCGAGCTCGGCGACCTTCGCGCGGAGCGTCTCCTCCTGGATGCGCAGGCGCGAGAGCAGGTCGTCGTTCTCCCACTGTTCGAGCTGGTTCCGCGTGGCGCCCTGCTCGGTGAGGACGTCCTTGAGCTTCGACTGTGCTTCCGAGTGTCGCGAGCGCACCTGTTCCAGGGTGATGCGCAGTCCCTCCGCGCCGCCGAGGGAGCGGAGCGCCTCGCGGACCTGTGCGTCGGAGAGCCCGGTGCGGGCCTCGATGCGCTGGGCCAGCTCACGGGTCTGTCGGACGAGCTCGGCGTAGCGGCGGGCCTGCACGGCCCGACGGCGGAAGGTCTCCTCGTCACCGCCGCCACCTTCGTGGAGCAGGGCGGCGAGCGCGGCGTCCTCGGACTGGCGGAGGGTGTCGAGGCGCGCCTTCTCTTCACGCAGCTCGCGACGACGTTCGTCCACCGCGCGCCGCTCGGTCTCGCGCTCACGGGCCGCGTCGAGGGCGGAGGTCACGCTCGCGACGAGTGACTCCGTGGTCCTGGCGGAGAGGAGGTCTTCGTCGTGGAACGGAGTGCTCGTCGGAGGGACGCGAGCCGCGCGGAGGCCCCGCGTACTGGAGACCGTGAGGAGCGTCGCGGACGAGAGGGCTTCGGTCGGCGCGTCGCGGTTCGACGAGTCCGCGGTCGCGAACGAAGCGTTTCGCGAGGACGTGTGTGAGTCCACCGTCCTGGTGAAGTGAGGAGTGTCTTCGTGAGTCGGAGCGCCGTCGTGCGACGCTGGGTTCGTCAGCTCGTGGGGGCGCTCCGTGCCGTGCGCGAGCCTCACGGGCGTATTCAGGGACAAGGAGCCGGTCGGTGCATCGCGGCCCGACGAGCCAGAGACCGCATGGGTGCGCAGGGACGTGTTCGTGAACAGCCCCTGCGTCAGCTCATGAAGCCGCGTCACCACCGCCGCGCAGGTGGCCTCATCCGTACTGACAGCCGCGTCCTCGGCGCTCACGTCCTGCCAGCGCTGCCGGAGCGCGGAGGCATCCCGCCACAGCGTCAGCGCCGCGGGCGCGGGCAGGCCCGAGGGGAACTTCCGTGACGCCAGACACACCGCGAGCTCGGCGTTGAGCGTCGCGATTCGCCCCTCATGTCCACGCAGCGTCTCGCCCGCCTGACGTTCATCGCGCGAGGCCACGTCATGGCTGGCGCGCAGCGTGTCCCGCTCGCGCAGCAGCACCTCGCGCCGTCCCGCCTTCTCCAGCAGGTCCGCCAACAAACCCTCGCGCACGGTGATGTCCGCGAGCGTCGCCAGCGGCGCGAGCCCCGCCTCCATCGACGCCGTGAGCAGCTCCCGATGAAGCACCTCCTCGCGAGCCGCCAATCCCGCGAGCGTCGCGCGAAGCCGCTCCTCCGTTTGCTGCCGCTCACGCAGCCGGGCCGCCTGGGCCGCGCGCTCCGCATCGCGAGCCGACTCCACGCGCCGCCGAGCCACTTCCACCAATCCGGTGAGCAGCAATCCACCCGCGAGGCACATCGCCCCCGCCGCCGTCCCACCCATCAACCACGCACCCACCGCCAGCGCCACCACGATGGCGGCGGCCGCCGGCACCCACCACACGGGAATCACCGCGACGTTCGGCGCCCCGGGGCCCACTCCGGAATGGCGAGAGCCCTCGAGCTGTCGTCGGGTCTCCTCCTTCTTCTCCCCCAATCGCTCCAGCTCACCGCGCACTTCGCGCATCCGACGCGAGCCCGCCTGTTGTTGCCGGACATGCGAGGGCCGCACATCCGGCAGCTCCGCGAGCTCCGACTCCAATCGCCCGAGCACCCCATCCAGGCGCTCCCGCTCGGAGCGAGCCCGCCCCCAGGCGGCGAATGAATCCTTCCGTCCCGTCTCCTCCGCCTCCAGGCGCGTCGACAGTGACTCCAGCCCCGCGCGAGCCCCCGCGCTCAAGTCGAGTCCCATCAACCCCGCGCCATCGACGCCGAGGCCCAGCTCCTCCAGCGACATCTCCACCTGACGCCTCTTCACCCGCAGCGCCGCGCGCCGGGCCGGCAACGCTCGAATCCTCTCCGAGTACTCCGCATACGAGGCCACCGCCGCGCGCAGCGCCTCCTCCCGCCCATGCACCGGCGAAGGCGCCGACAGCCGCTCCAGCTCCGCCTCCGTGGACGACAGCTTCTCCACGAGCCGCGCCACGTCGCCGCGCTGGTTGCGACCGCGCTGGAGCGCCTCCTCCAGTCGTGTCTCGCCGCCCTCGGGGAAGGTCTCCAGCGCCGGCAGTCCCTCCAGCTCCGCCCGAGCCTCCCCCAGCGCCGTGACTTCACTCAACGCCGAGGACAGTCGTTCCAGCCGCTCCAACTCGCGACCATCCTCCTGGACCCGCGTCTCCAGCCGGACGAGCTCCCCACCCAGCGCCTCCCATCGCTCGCGCTTCGCGAAGTAGAGCGCGGGCCGGTTCCCCTGCTCACGAAGTTGTTCCTGAACCTCCTCCAGCTCACGGAGCTTCACGTTCAGCTCGGGGTTCGTCCCACTCGGCTTGTAGAGCCGCTCGGCGCTCTTGCTCAGCGCGGACATCGCCTCGGGCAATCGCCGGGCCCCGCGCATGCTCGCGGCCACCAACGCATCCGAAGCGCCCCGAGCCTCCGTGAGCTGCTCGAAGCCCGCGAGCTCCTCCAGCCGGAAAGCGAAGACATCGAAGTACAGCTCCCGCGAGACATGTCCCCGCGCGTCCTTCAGGCGCTCCTCGGACAGCGGCTCGCCGTCGGGCCCGAGCACCGTCAGGCTCTCGGCCTTGCGTCCCTTGGGCGTCGCCATGCGCCGCACCGTCAGCGGCCCCGTCGCCGTGAAGAGCCGCAGCTCACCGCCGAAGGGCGTGTCCTCCTCGGAGGGCGCATACCGCTCCGGATGCCCACGCTTCTCGAAGCCGAACAACATGGCCCGAAGGAATGCGAGCAGCGTGCTCTTGCCCGCCTCGTTGGGCCCGTACATCAGGTGCAGTCCGGGACCCAGCTCCAGCGACAGCTCGGAGAAGTGTCCGAAGCGTCGCACCCGCAGCGAGTCGATGCGCAAGCCCGGCTTCATGCCCCGTCCTCCTCGTGCAGCGCCTCGACGCCCAGCAGGCTCGCGCGGGACACCCACTCCTTGCGAGGCGTCTCCAGCACATCCACCCCCAGGCGCTTCAGCTTCTGCCCCAGGCTGCCGAGCGCCTCCTCGTCCCACAGTCGCGTCAGCTCGCTCGGGTCCTCCTCCAGCGCGCGAGCCTCCTCCAACAGCGTGCGAGCGAAGCCGCCCTCCGCCGTGAGCGCATCCCAATCCAGCTCGGGGCGACTCGAGTCCCGCAGCGACTCCAGCAGCACCGGTGGATGTCCCGCCGCCAGCTTCGCGCGCAGCCCTTCTTCCAACTGCGAGAGCGCCCCCGGTCGAGCCAGCTCCCGGTGCAGCGGACCGCGCCCCGTGAGCACCACGCGCACCGCGTGCCCGTCCAGCTCATGAGCACACGCCGCGTCCACGGCCTCGCTCAGCGTCCCCATCAATCCATCCAGCGTGGCCACGCCGGTGAGCGGCACCTCCACCCGATGCCAGCGCACCGTGTCCACGGGCACGAAGCGCCGCCGCGTCCCACGGTCCTCCACCTCCACCAGCACGCAGCCTCGCTCACCGGTCTCCAGCACGTGCCGGCCCTGCGGATTGCCTGGGTACACCGCGAGCCCGCCGCCGGGGAGCGCCAGCTCGCCGCGCGTGTGCACATGTCCCAGCGCCCAGTAGTCCAGGTCGCGCGAGCCCAGGCCCGCGGGGGTGCAGGGGGCATAGTTCGCATGGCCCTCGGCGCCGCCCAGGTTCGCGTGCAGCAGGCCCACGCTGAAGCCCTCGCTGGTGCGACGGAAGCGCGAGGACAAGTCATCACGCACCTCCACGTCGGGATACGAGATGCCCTGCACGCGGCACAACCGGCGGCCCTCGCGCCGCACCTCGACCTCCTCCCAGTCCGGGCCGAAGACCTTCACCGAGGACGGCAGTCCGAGCGTGCCCGTGTCACCGCTGAGCGGATCATGATTCCCGTGGACGATGAATGCCTCGATGCCCGCGACGTGCAGGCGCTCCAGCTCGCGACGCAGGGCGAGCCGCGCGCGCACGGAGCGGTCCTTCACCTCGAACAAATCCCCGGCGAGCAGCAGGAAGGCGACGCGCTCGCGCAGGCACAAGTCGACGATGCGCGCCAGGGCGCGGAAGGTTGACTCCTGGAACCGGGTCAGCAGCGGGCCGTGGGCTGCGATGCCGCGGAAGGGAGTGTCCAGGTGCAGGTCGGCGGCGTGGACGAACTTGAAGTGCATGGCGGGCCCCGCACCGTACCTGAAGCACGGCGCGGCTCTCGTTTCCAGCCCGCAGACGCACGCGCGATGTCCAACAGCCGCGAGGCGACTAGTCCTGGGTGACGTCGAGCCTCCGCCACGCGAGCTGTAGCGTGCGAGACATCGTGCCACTCGCGGGGATGTCCAGCTCCTCGGTGTGGTAGCGGCCGAGCGCGTCGGGCGTGAGGAAGAAGACGGTGACCCTGCCCTGTGGGACATGAGCGAACACCACCTCGGTGTCCCCCACCTCGTAGAAGCCGGGGATGCCCTGGAACATGACCTGGCGGAGCGCGGCGGGGCTCGTGGGCGGAGGCACGCTGCCGGGCACCAGCGCCATGTCCACGCCCTGGTCCGTGGGCACGCGCAGCCTCACCGTCACGCCGCCCGTTGCGGGCTTGAACTGCACCGACACCTCGCCGCTCGATGGCACGTCCACCTGCTGTGGCAGGTAGGCCAGGGGACGGCTCTGCTGTCCGCGAGGCTCCAGCCGCAGCGTGTACTTCCCGGGGTTGAGCGCGCTCGCTTTCCCAGCGCCGTTCTCCAGGACGATGGAGCCCTCGGAGCCCGCGCCCTGATAGGTGACGAAGCCGTTGGCCTTCTTCCCCTGCGCATCGCGCGCCGTCACGTTCAGCCGCGCGCCGGGGTCCATGCGCACCGTCACCTCGGTCTGCGTGGCGTTGATGGAAACCAACTGCTCGCGGTAGCGCTCGAGCAGGGCCAGTCGGAGCGTGAGCGGGCGAGCCTCCAGCTTGCCCAGGTCGAAGCGTCCGTCGCGGTCCGTGGTCCTCAAGACGAGCTGTCGCGGGAAGTTGTCGCCCTCGTCGCGCAGCTCGCTGTCGAGCGCCACCAGGACATTCTCCGCGGGCTCTCCCGTCGTCGCGTCCAGCACGACGCCCGTGAGCGCGCGGCCCGCCTCGAGCCGGATGTCCCCCAGGTCGACGTCCGCGGACGCCTCGCCGCCCTGCACGGCGCGAGACACGGTGGGCAGCCCCTGCGCGCTGAAGATGAACTGGGTGCGTCCCGCCATGGGGTGGTTGGGGAGCGAGAAGGTCCCGTCATCGGACTCGAGCTGTTGCGCGTTGACGCGGAAGCGCGAGAGGGGCGCGCCATCCGGTCCGACGAGGCGACCTTTGACATGCGAGTGGCGCTTCATCACGAACCGCGCCTGCTGCGTGTCCGCCTGGATGAAGAGATTCTCGGAGCCCGTCGCCGAGGGACTGGAGGAGGGCGTGGAGCGCTCAGGCAACAGGGTGTGACCGAGCTTCGTGGCGGCGAGCCTGTACCCGGTGGCCTCCAGGTGTCGGAGCACCGCGCGTCCGTTCGCGTCCGTGCTGACGCCCGAGGAGAAGTGGTGCATCTCTGAGTGGTACTCCTCGGGAGTGGGGTCCAGCGGCCTGGCGCGCACCAGGGCCTTCTCCACGGGGTTGCCCGAGGTGTCGACGACGAGCACCTCCACGGCGCGCTCGGGCGGCAGTCGCATCGTCACCTTCGCCACGGCGCCATCGCGCACCTCCACCTCGGCCTCGACCTTGCGGTCCACGCTGGGGGAGGCGCGCAGCGCGAAGATGCGGTAGCGCCCGGGAGCGACGCCCTGACGGCGGAAGACGCCCTGGTCATCCGTGCCCATCGTCTCCAGCGGCTCTTGCTCGTCTTCGCCCGCGTCCATCCGCCCCAGGACCACATGGAAGCGCGGCATGGGTTGTCCTCGTGCGTCCAGCAAGGTGCCTTCGACGGTGCCACCGGTGCTCAGCGTCAGCAGGACGTCCTTGGCGGGAGCGGGCGTCGACAGGATGAGCGGGACGAAGCGCTCGCTGAAGGTGCTCACCTTGTAGTCGCCGGGTTCGGTGGCATCGAGCACGAAGGCGCCGTCCTCGGCCGAGTAGGTGCTCTCCTGGGGCTCGAAGTCCTCGGCGTGCTGGACGGGGCGGTGCAGGTCGACCCGGATGCCCGCGAGCGGACGTCCCGAGCCGTCGACGACGCGACCAGTGACGGACGTGGCGCGCGTGAGGGTGAAGTCCTGGGAGCGCATGTTGGAGGACATGACGCGCTCCTCGGCACTGGACATGTCCACGTAGCCGTCGGCTTCGATGGTGAAGTCCCAGCCTCCGGGAGCGACGGGTCCCGCGCGGTAGCGACCATCCGGACCGGTGAGGGTCTCCAGCTCCTCGACGCGTGAGCGGTCGGTGGACCGCAGCTTCACGCGGGCCTTGGCCACGGGGGCGCCCTGGTCGTCGGTGACGCGTCCTTCGACACCGAGCGCCTCTCCGAGGTTCAGCGTCACGGGGGACGAGGGTGTCTTGCCCAGCTCCACCAGGGCGCGTGCGTACTGGCCCGCGTGTTCGGCGGTGAGCCGGTAGTGGCCGCTGCCGGGCTCGAGGGTGAAGCGACCTTGCGCGTCCGTCTTCGCGCGCAGCGGCGGCCTGTCCTCCATGACCTTCTCGCGGGAGGCGAGCACCTCCACGTCCTTCACGGGGGCGCCATTCGAGAGCACGCGGCCGGTGAGCGTGTGTCGGCGGCCCAGGCGGATCTCGTGAGGCGCCTCGCGGAGCTGGAGCCAATCGAGGGTCGGGCTCCAGTCCTGCTTCGCGGCGAGCAGGACGTAGGAGTCGAAGGGAAGGGGGCCGAGCTTGAAGTGGCCCCGGGCATCGGTGGTCGTGTCGAAGAAGCGGGTGTTGCGCCAGCTCGCGAGGGTGATGGCGACGCCGGGCACGGGGGCGCTGTCCTCATCGAGGACGCGGCCTGACATGAACAGCGAGTCGTCGAGCATCAGCGAGACACCGCTGCTCCCGGCGGGCACGCCCATGCGAGTCCCCGCGCCCTGGGAGGAGAGCGCGAGCAGCGTCTGGGGGCCTTCGGGCAGGCCTTCGAGGACGAAGGAGCCGTCCTCGGAGGACAGCGCCTCCGCGTGCACGGGGGCCTCACCCTGACGGGCGAGGAGCAGGGAGACGAGGATGCTCTCGGAGGCGGGCATGCAGTCGACGAGCATCCGAGTCGCCCAGGGCTCCGGGCTGAGCGCGTCGCGACGGGAGAGCAGCTCCTTGGGGCAGGGCGTCGCGGACAGCGTCTCACCGTCCTCGGGCCAGGACGCGGAGACGCGGGCGCCGGCGACGGGCTTGCCCAGCGTGTCCACGACGGTGCCACGGATGGAGAGCCCGGCGCTCGAAGGGGGCAGGGGAGCGGATGTGCGAGGCAGCGCGTCGTGCGCGGCGCGAGCCTGTCCCGCGGGTGCGCGAGGAGTCGCCGAGGGCTCGCCGCTCCACGGCCGCCACACGAGGAGCACGAGGACTCCGATGACGAGGATGCTGCCCCCCAAGAACCACCTGCGCATGCACGAGCTCCGGCTGCTGACGTCGAAGCCTCAGGATAGCAGCCGGAGCCCCACGGACTGCTTCGGGAGTGGAATGTCAGCCCTTCGCGAGCTGCGTGCTCTGCTTTCTGAGATTCAGGGTGAGCTTGCTTGTGTGCCGGTCGTTACGGGCTGGAAGACCACCGAGATGTCTCCCTGCGCGGGCACGTCCACCTGTTGCGGCGGATACGCACCCGGATGAGCGCCTTCCCATCGAAAGGTGTAACGCCCCGGCGCGAGGGCTTGGGTCTCCCACGCTCCGTTCGAGAGCTGCTTGTTCTGTGACGTCTCCATCGATTGGTACAAGAGGCTGCCTTGCGCGGGTTTCCCCTCCGGGTCCATCACCCTCACGTGGACTCGCGCTCCGGGGCTCATCCACACCGAGACCTCTTGTTGTGACGAATCCACCTGGGTCCGCTGCTCCGGATATCGGTCCTCCGTGGTCGAGAGCAGCGTGAGCGGACGGATGCGCACCGGCCCGAGCACGAAGCGTCCCTCCCGATTCGAGAGCGCCTGGAGCTGCAGCTCGGGGTCGGGACTCTCGTCGCTCCCTTCATCGTCGATGCGCACCCGGACACCTGACACGGGGTCTCCCGTCCGAGCATCTCGCACCACGCCGCGAAGCTCGCGGCCCGCCTCCATTCGAATCTCTCCGAGGTCGATATCGGGTCCGTCCCAGCCGCCCTCCACGGTGCGCATGACCTTGGGCAGGCCCTTCACCTGGAAGATGAACTGTTTGTGGAAGGGGCCCTCGTGGTTCGGCACGGAGAACGTGCCATCCGGCGAGGTCACCCATGTGTCGTTGACGAGGAACTTGCGAGGGGGCGCGCCATCGGGACCGACGAGCCGCCCCTGGACATGCGCGCGCCGTTTCATCACCAGTCGAACCTGCTTCACCTCCGCTCCGATGAGGACTTCTTCATCACGCAGGGTTTCTCCCGTGGATTGCTCCGGAAGCAGGACATGCCCCGCCCGGAATGCACTCACGAGATGGTCCGCGTCTCGAAGCCCCTGGACGACGAAGTGGCCCTTCGCATCGGAGACGACTTCGGGGTGCACCTCCATCTCGCATCCTCCGATATGCGCACTCCCCTCGTCGTCCGAAGCGTCTCTTTGGGCCCGGACCAGGATGCGGGCACCTTGGATGGGATTGCCCGAGGTGTCGACGATGCTCCCTTCCAGGGCGTGCTCGACGGGGAGCCGCAAATCCACCTTCGTGACCGCGCCCGCCTGGACCTCCACGAGGGACCAGGCTTCGCGAGTCACGCTGTACGAGGACTGCTCGGCTTTCACCCGATATCTCCCCGGGGCGACGCCTGCGCGCGAGAATCGGCCCCGAAGGTCGGTGTTCGGAGTGTGCAGGGTCTCGTTGGGTTCGTCTCCCTTCAAAGGCGCCAGCACCACCTTGAAGCCTGGCACCGGCAGGCCCCGAGCGTCCGTGAGCGTTCCCTCCACGGAGCCTCCCGTGCTCAAGGTGATGCGAAGGCCCGTCATGGGCGCCCGGACGACGAGGGTCTTCGTGACGACGCGGTGGCTGTACGCGATGAGTTCGAACCTGCCGGGGGACGCCGCATCCAGCATGAATGAGCCGTCCGCGGCCGTGCGGCACGCCACGTACTCTTCTTCGCCGGGGCCGAGGGCTGCCTGCATCAACAACAGCTCCACATTCCCCAGGGGTTGCCCGGCCTCGTCCACCACGTGTCCGGTGATGGTGGCCGCACGTTTCAGCGTGAAGTCCTGGGTGCCTGGGGCCGGAGCCAGGGTGCGATTCTCTCGCTCCCTGCCTACGTAGCCGGGGGCCTGGATTCCGAACGTCCAGTCTCCAGGCTCCACGGGCCCCACGCGATAGCGACCCGCCGAGTCCGTGGTGGTCTCCAGGCGCGTCCACTTCTGTCCTGGTGGGAGCAGGCTCACGCGCGCGCCCGCCACGGCGGCTCCAGACGTTTCGTCGAGCACCGTGCCCTCGACCTGAAGCGCTTCCCCCAGCTCCAGCAGCACCTCGGGAGAGGGAGACGCGCCCAGGGTGACCCGCGCGAGCGCCGACCGCCCTTCTCGCTCCGCGGTGATGAGGAACGAACCGGTGTTCAATTCGAGTTCGAAGCGTCCGCCTGAATCCGTGGTCGCGCGGAAGGGAGGTGTCGTGTTGAACGGCTCCGCCATGACGGCGACCACCTCGACTCCTGCCGCGGGGGCCGCACCGGAAATCACCTGTCCCGAGAGCCTGCGTGAACGGTGCATCCGGACCTCCTCCGGAAGGCCCGAGGAGCTCGTCTGCTTGAGCACGGGGCGCCAACCTTCTTTCGACGCGAGCAGGAGATAGATGTCGTGAGGAACCGGTCCGAGCTTGAACTCACCCCGAGCATCCGTGCGCGCGTCGAAGAACCGCGTGTGCCGCAGGCTGACCAGCGTGAGGGAGACTCCCTCCAGCGGGGCGTCGTCATCGCCCAGCACCTGTCCCTCGATGAGGACGGGCTGTTCCAGCATCAACTCCACGTCCTGACTGCTCGCGGGCACCCCCGTGCGAGACACCGCGCCGTGCTCGGAGAGCGCGAGCAACGCCTGGAGCCCCTCTGGAAGGTCTTCCAGGACGAAGGAGCCATCCTCGGCGGAGAGCGTCTGGGCATGCACGGGGGCTTCGCCCTGGCGCGCGAGCAACAAGGACACCAACATGTCCTCGGTCTGGGGCAGACAGTCCGCGAGGAGCCAGGGAGACGTGGGATTGACATCCGGTGTCGCCCACGAGGGGAGGTCGTTCCGAGGGCAGGGAATCGTCGACAGCGTTTCGCCTTCCTCGGGCCACGACGCGGAGACGCGAGCACGCGCGACGGGCCTGCCCAGGCCATCCACGACGGTGCCTCGGATGGAAAGCCCCGTGCGTGGACGGGGCATTGGCGGAGACCTGCGAGCAAAGGCACCTGACCCCGGTGCGGACACGCTCTGTGCAGCGTCCTCCTCGCCCCGAGTCTCCGAGGGCGCGTCATTCCCCCACAGCACCCAAGCGAGGAGCACGAGCACCCCAGCGGCGATGCCTCCCACAATCCATCCACGCATGACGGGCTCCGGTGGTCCGACGTCCAGGCGTCAGGATTACGACCGGTGCCCCCGCGACTTCCTCACGACTTCTTCATGACTTCCTCACGGCTGTCTCGCGGCGACGCCGAACGTCCGCCAGACGGGCCGCACCAGGTGGGGCATCGTGCCGCTCGCTGGAACGTCCAGCACCTCCGCGTGGTACCGGTCGTCCTCGGGGCCCATGAGGAAGAGGGTCGCCTTCCCTTCGGGGACGTGGGTGAAGGTGAAGACCTGCTCCGTACCATCCACCTCGGCCCGTGCGTCCTGCCCCAGGCTCATCCTCCGCTGGAGCTCCTCGGGACGCTCGGGCAGCGGTGGGGTGCCGTGAACCAATCGCAGGTACGTGTTCTCGTGGAAGGAGACGCGGACCGTCAGCGTGGAGCCCTCGGTCACGGGTTGGAGGAGCACGGACACCTCCCCACTCTCGGGGACCTCCACGGCTTGCGGCAGGTAGTTGAGGACCTGGTCCTTCTTCCGCGCCCCTTCCGCTTTCAGCAGGTAGCGACCCGGAACGAGCCCTCCCATCTCCACGCGGCCCTTCTCCAGGAACACCCGGTCCGAGTATCCCTCGGGCCCCTGGACGGTGACGTTTCCGTCGAGTGGTCCACCCCGGAGGTCCACTGCCTTCAGGAGCATGCGAGCGCCGGGCTTCAGCCGCACCGTCACCTCCTGCTGCGCGGCCTCCACAGTCACTCGCTCCTGACGGTAGACCCCGCGCTGGCTCGCGAGGAGTGTGAGCGTCCCGGTGGTGACGGGCCCCAGCTCGAAGCGCCCCGCTTCGTCCGTCAGGCTGTGCACGGCGGTCCGCTCGTCGACGTGCACCTCCAGGTTGGCGCGAGGCAGGGGCGCGCCCGTCCGTGCATCGACCACCACGCCCCGCAGCCTCCGCCCCGCCCCCAGTCGAATCTCCCCCAGGTCGATATCCGGCCCGTCCAAGCCGCCCTTCACATCGCGCAGCTCCGAGAGCAAGCCCTCCGCCTCGAAGGCGAAGGTGGTGATACCGGGACCCTCACGATTGGGCACCGAGAAGGTGCCATCCTCGGACGTCACCCGAATGGAGTCGACGTTGAACCCGGTGATGGGGGCGCCCTCTGGTCCGACGACGCGTCCCCGCACGTGGGCATGCCGCTTCATCACCAGCCGCACCTGCTTCACGTCGACATCGGCGACGAACAGGCCGTCCTCGAGGGGCGCCCCCGTGGATTGCTCCGGGCTCAACTCGTAGGCCAGGTGCAGGACGGTGAGCGAGTGCTTCTCCAGCCCCATCCCTCGAATCAGGAAGCGTCCGTCCGCGCCAGTCTCGACCCCGTTCGGTGGCCCATGGCGATGGCGTGGATGGACCAGCACCACGCCGCCCTGGGGGCTCGGCGCGAGCGAGTGCGCCCGGACGAAGGCCCCACGGATGGGCGCCCCCGCGCCATCGACGACGATGCCCTCCAGGTTGCGCTGCTCGGCGAGCCGCAGCTCCACCTGCGTCACCTCGCCCTGACGGACCTCCACCTCGGTGGCGGCCTCCTGGTCCACGCCGTCCGTCACCGCCTGGGCCACGATGCGATAGCGCCCCGGAGGAACGCCCTTGCGCGAGAAGCGCCCCTCGGACGTAGGGCCCTGCGCGGTCAGGATGTAGGACGGGTCCTGGGTCGACAGGGGCGCGACGTACACGGTGAACCCTGGGAGAGCCAGGCCCCGGGCATCGGACAGGGTCCCCTCCACTGCGCCACCGGCGCGCAACGTGACGAGCACGTCCCGCGCGGGGGCCGTCATCTTCAGGCGCTCGGTGATGAAGCGATGGGTCTGCGGGATGAGCTCGTAGTCACCGGGAGCCGAGGCGTCCAACACGAACGCGCCGTTTGAATCGGTGAGCGCGGTCTCCTGCGTCTCGTAGTCCACCGGGTCCTCGAGGTCCGCCTGCTCCAGGTTCAGGTGGATGCCCGCGAGGGGATGGCCCGCTTCGTCCACCACGCGTCCGGAGATGGAAGCGGCGCGCTCCAGCGTGAAGTCCTGGCTGCCCGTTCCCGGCCCCAGCTCGACCTCCTTCCCATAGGGAAGGTCGATGTAGCCACGAGCCTCGACGGTGAAGCTCCACGGGCCCGGCTCCACGGGGCCCAGGCGATAGCGCCCATCCGCGCCAGTGGTGGCCTTCAGCTCGCGCTGGGGACGCAGCTGGGCGGTCACCGTCACGACAGCCCCCACCACGGGTTCACGCCGTGCCGCGCCGAAGACCGCGCCCTCGACATGAAAGGCCTCGCCCAGGTTCATCACCACCTCGGGGGGAGACGTCTTCTCCACCGTCACGCGCGTGAGCGCATAGCGCCCATTCCGCTCCGCGGTGAGCACATACGTGCCCGGGTCCAGCTCGACGGTGAAGCGCCCCTCCGGGTCCGTGCGAACCTTCATCGGAAGGTCGCCATCCTCACGGGTCGCGAGGACCTCCACGTCCTTCACGGGTGAGCCCGAGGACAGCACCCGACCGGTGAGCGCGCGTGGCCGCGACATCCGAATCGTCAACGGCTCGTCTTGGTAGAGAGGGTCGGCGAGCACGGCGGGCCAGCCTTCCTTCGTGGCGAGCACGACGTGGCCGCCCGCGAGGAGCGGCCCCACCTCGAAGCGTCCCTGGGCATCCGTGCTCGTGTCGAAGAAGCGCGTCTGCTCGTGGCTCACCACCAGGATGGAGACCGCGGCCATGGGCGCGTCGTCCTCGCCCAGCACCTGTCCCGACACCCGGTGGTGGTGCTCGACCACCAGCTCCACGTGCTCGCTCCCGGAGGGCACGCCCAGGCGCGAAGCCGCGCCCTGCTCGGAGAGCGCGAGCAGCGCCTGCGGCCCCGAGGGCAACCCCTCCAACACGAAGGAGCCGTCCTCGGCGGAGCGTGTTTCCGCATGGACGGGGGACTCGCCCTCACGCGCCAGGAGCAGCGAGAGGACGGTGTCCCGGGTCCTCGGCAGACAGTCCGCGACGTTGTACTGGCGCGTGGTCTCCACGAGCAGCTCCGGGCGGGAGCCGCCCTCCCAGGGGCACGGCAGCGTGGACAGCGTCTGCCCGTCCTCGGGCCACGACGCGGAGACGCGAGCGCCCGACACGGGACGACCGAGCGGGTCCACCACGGTGCCGCGGATGGACAGGCCCGCGCGCGAGGGAGGCTGCGGCGCGGACGTACGAATCCGCCCGGCGCGCTCGGAACGGGTGCGAGCCGCGGAGGGGCGCTCCCGCGTGGGGGCGGACTCCTCGGTGCGCCACCCAGCCCAGGCGAGGAGCACCAACACCCCCGCGATGCACGCCCCCACAATCCACCCGCGCATGAAGACTCCGGCTGACCGACGTCGCGGCGTCAGGATAGCAGCCGGAGCCCACCTCGCGCGGAAGGCGCTACCGCATCTGGCCGCTGCCGGCGTCGGTGCCCTGCATCTGCTGGCCGTTGCCGTAGTTGCCGCTGCCGCCGGTGCCCTCCTGGTGCCGCAGGGCATCCCGGTTGGTCCCCGAGCCCCCCATGGCCCCGGAGTTATCCTCGCGGCTGCGTTCCCGGCAGCCCGTCGCCATCAGCGTCGCCGCCACCGCCACCACCGTCATCCATCGCGTGAAGGTCCTCATCGTGCGTGCCTCCTTTCAGGCTCGCCCAAGGCTGTGGGCGCACCACGCGGTGCGCAACGATGGACGCAGCCGCTCGGCCCCACGTCCGCCCCGGACCCGGAGGCCCGGTCTCGAGTCCCTGTTGTTCAGTCCTCGCGACGCAGCACGAGCAGGCCGTACTCCAGTCCACCATCCATCAAGGCCTGCTGCAGTCGCAGGTGCTCGCGACGGGACTCGCTCCGCGCGAGCACGCGCGTGGGAGGTTGTCCTGGCGACGCGTAGCGCTCGTGCGCGAGCAACTCCAGCGTGAGGGACCAGAAGCCCACCGCGCGCCCGGACACGTCGTCGCGCACCTCCAGCTCCAGCCCGGCCGCGTGCGCGGCGGACAGATACTCATCCACGGTGCCGATGCGCGTGCGCCAGTACCGGTCGAACGGCGCGGCCAGCTCCGGCCGACCGAGGAAGCAGTCCGCGATGGCCAGCACGCCCCCGGGACGCAGGAGCGCGCGCACCCGGCGGAACCACTCCGCGCGAGGCAGGTAGCTGCTGCTCTCCACCGCCACCACCGCGTCGAAACACGCGCGCCCCGGCACCGCGAGCGCGTCACAGTGCATCGGCTTCACCCGCGCGCCCACGCCCTCGATTTCGGCGAACGTGCGCACCAGCTCCACGTGCGAGGGCACGTTCGTCACCGCCGTCACCCACGCCTGATGCGCGGACGCCCAGTACAGGGCGCCGCCGCCCAGGCCGCAGCCCACGTCCAGCACGTCGCCGCCATCGGGGAAGCGCCCCACCGCGCGAGACAGCTCCGTGAGCAGCGCTTCCTGAGACGCATGCACGCGCTCGCGCACCAGCGGCTCCGGTTCGCCGGGAGGGGGCACGTCATCCACCAGGCCCACGTGGAAGTGCACGCGAGGACCGGGGCCATAGCGGCGAAGGATTCGCTCGGTCTTCTCCTCGTAGTAGGCGGCCACGGCGTCGTGGCGGGCTTCGGACCAGGTGGGTTCGACCCTCATGGCTCCACCTCCGGAAGAATGGGTTCGATGCGTCGCAGCGCCGCGTCCAGGCAGCGCAGGTCCTGGGCGCGCAGCGACTCGGCGGCGTGTCGTGCCCACGTCACCACCGTGAGCCGGTCCTCCACGGGCATGGAGGTGAAGCGCGTGTCCCTGGAGCGGATGTCCTCCGCGACATGGGCCGCCACGCCCAGCGCGAGCCCCACCTGCACCGCGCGCTCCTCCAGCCGCGTGCCCGCCCACAGCACGCGCAGGTACGCGGCCCACTGCCGTCCGGCGATGCCCTCCGCCACGCGGCGGAACAGCGGCGCCGTCCACTCGTGTGCGCGCACCTCGAGCGCCTGCGGTCCAGCCGCCAGCGCCAGCATCCGCGCGCCGTCCTCGAGCACGTTCAGGGGCACGCCGGCATGGGGCTCGGCGAGCGTGGCCCACGCCAGGTTCTGCAGGAGGAACTGCGCGCAGGGACCCACGCGCAGCGGCGCGTCGTAGTAGGTGCAGTCGCCGTCGATGAGGTCATCGGCGAGGTTGCCCGCGCAGAAGCTGAGGAACAGACCCACGCCGCGCGCGGTGAGCACGGAGCGCTCCAGGCCCGCCTCGGCGCCGGCCTCATAGAACAGGGGGAGGGGGCCGGGCTGCGCGGCCTCGAGCGCGGCGAGCACATCGCGCTCCGACGCGTCGGGCAGCTCCAGCCGCCGAAGCACCCGCAGGGCCTCCTGGTACAGGGCTCCTCCGCTCATCGGTACTCCCTGGGTAGGAACAGGCGCAGCAGGGCTCCGCCGTCGGGGGCATTGCGTCGGTGCAGTGTTCCGCCGCTGGCGCGCAGCAGACACTCGCTGGTGTACAGGCCCAGGCCGGTGCCCTCGGGCTTGGACGTGTAGAGCTGCTCGGCGGGGACATCGAGCAGCGCGGTGGGGAAGCCCGGCCCGTCGTCGGCGATGACGACCTCCAGCCTCCCGCTGAGCGGCTCCACGCGGGCCTGGATGCTCACCCGACTGGCGCCGCGCTTGCCGTCGCCTTCACACGCGTTGAGCACCAGGTTCTCCACCACGCGTCGGAGCGTCGTGGCGCCGCCGCGCATCATCGCGCGCAGGGGTTGGCCGGGCTCCACCGACAGCTGGATGTCGACGTCGGGGAAGCGCAGGCCCACGCTGGCTTGCACGCCCTCGAGCAGCGGAGGCAGCTCCACCGGCTCCGGCTCCGAGCCGACGTAGCGCCGTCCCTTGGCGCGAATCTCGGCGACCATCTCCCGAACCTGGTGGAGGCTCTCGTTGAGGGTCCTGAGCAGGTCCTCATGGTCGGAGCGGCCGTGGCCGGTGCGCTGCGTGCCCATGAACGACAGCATGTCCGCCGCGGTGGCCGCGGACATGAGCGCGCTGTCGAGCTCGTGGTGGTGGCCGAGGATTTCCCCCAGCGCGCGCGACAGTCGGCTGACGTCCTGCTCCTGTTGCTCCAGGAGCTGGGCCTGCACGGCGGCGCGGAGACGCTCGGCCTCCGCGCGGGCGCGGTCGTGCTGCACGGCGAAGGTGCCCAGGTACAGCTCCGCGGTGAGGGCGGCCGGGCCGATGACGCCGAACAGGCCCAGGTGTTCGTCGCTGTCGCGCAGGGGCAGGGCCGCGAGCAGGGCCACGGTGGTGCCCAGCGCGAGGAAGGGCTGCTTGGGCGTCACGCGGTGCAGCCGGCCGTGGAACGCGGTGGTGAAGAGGAAGAGCGAGGCGATGACGGTGGCGCCCTGCAGCTCCGACATGGCCATCAGCGCGGCGAGGAAGAAGTGCAGGGACGTCACGCCGAGCACCAGCCACACCCAGCCCCACGTCTCGATGTGGCTGCGCCGGCGGTGGACGGCGGAGAAGAGCAGGCCGCTGACGAGCATGGGGGCGGCGCACAGGAGGCCCTGGCCGAAGGAGATGTCGAAGGTGCGCTGGGCGCCGGGGGCCCACGCGACGGCGGCGAGCACGGCCAGCACCACGGTGGTGAGCACCCACCAGGGGCCCACGCCGGCGGCGGCCAGCACCTCGCGCGGGTCCTGGGCGAGCGTCCAGCGGCGGAAGGCGGTCGTGACGGCGCCACCGGTGGGGCGAGGTCTCATACGGTGGTGGTCAGGGACGAGCCCGCCACTCGCTGGAGCAGGTTGACCTCGCGCGTGGCGTCCTCGACGCGCTGGCGCAGCTCGTGGACGAGCGAGGGGTGTCCGCGCCGGGTGACGCGCACCTCCACCTCGCCGCCGGCGAGCAGGTGATGCAGCGCCTCGAGGACGGGCTCCAGCGCGGGGTTGAGTCCCACCGCGCCGCCGGGTCCCTCCACGGCGCCGAGTTCTTGGATGCGCAGCAGGTAGTCATTCACCGCGCTGGCGAGCGGCACGTCGACGCGCCGTGGTGCCCAGGTGTCGTGGTCTGCCTGCATGTCGCTCTCCCCCGGGCGCGCGGTGGCGTCCTCGTTGCGATGGTGGTGGGACTGGAGGCGGAAGGCGCCGCGAGTGGGGCGTCCGCCTGGCTCCCCTGCTCGCGAAGGAGCACGGGGCCTCGCATCCGTCGCCGCGGGAAGCGGGGCGGGCGCGCACGTGGGGGCTGTTTCGATGAGGTCGCGCGAAGGCGTGGAGACGCGCGGGTCTCCGGTGGAGCGCGGCGACGTCTGTCGAGACCTCATGCTGGTTGCCCCCCGCGAACCAGTCAGGCGCGGCCATCCGGCGTCGCGCGACAGGCAGCAAAGCGAGCCGTCGCGGAGGGAGTCAAACGAGGCCCGTCGGGAGTGTTCTGTAGTCCGCGAGGGCCCCACCCCGAGGGGCGGCGGTGTGACGTGGGGAGGACGGGCGCGTGGGCCTGGGGAGCGGGGACATCCGGGCGGCCGGGCGTGGGGTGGAGGTGTCCTGGGCGTCGAGCCATCCGCACCGTTGCCGGCGGGGGTGTCGTCATGGCCAGGGTGAAGCAGGTGAGCGAGCAGGGGGCGCGGGGCGACGTCGAGCGCGTCTACCACGAGCTGCGCAGGACGATGCGCGTGACGGGGGTGGACGTGTCGTTGCGGACGTGGGCGTCCTGGCCGCGCTTCTTCGTGGCGATGTGGGAGGCGATGGGGCCGAACGTGGAGACGCGGGCCTTCGAGGAGTCGGCGTTGGAGCTCTGGCAGCAGACGCTCGACACGACGGTGGCGTGGGACGAGCTGGGGGCGTGGGAGGCGGCGAAGCTGGGGCCGAGTCAGCGCTTCCACGTGCGCGGCGTGCTGGAGCTGTACGAGGCGATGCTGCCGAGGGTGACGTTGATGGTGGCGGCGGTGCGGCTCGCGTTGGAGGGGCAGGGGGTGGGGCGCGGGGAGTCGCCGGGAATCGGTGAGCGGCTGGAGCGGGGTGTGCCCGCGCGAATGGCGGCGATGGAGTGGGTGGCGGAGACGCCGACGGAGCCGGCGTTGAAGGCGGTGTTCGCGGACATCGTGAAGACGGTGGGGCCGCCGGGGGTGCCGGGGGAGTATCGGGCGTTGGCGTGCTGGCCGGGATACCTGGAGGCGGCGTGGCGTCGGCTGAAGCCGCGCATCGGGGACGCGTCGTATCAGCAGGCGGCGGAGGCGCTGCGTGAGTCCGCGAGGCGGCGCGCGCGGGAGCTGCCGTACGTGGTGGCGCTGAGCCGGCAGCGGGTGAAGGCGCTGGGCGAGGACGCGGACGCGGTGCTGAAGGTGACGGAGTCCCTGGAGCGGCGAGGCACGGTGTTGCTGCTGAACCTCTCGCAGTTGGTGCAGGACGTGCCGGACATGTTGCGCCAGCCGATGCCGGGCGCGGCCCGGTTGGTGCCGGACTGGGTCGCGGCGGAAGAGCTGCGATGAACCGGCGTGAGGCGTGGCGGTGGTCCCTCTCGATGACCCGAGCGGTGGCGACGGAGGAGCGGCGATGAACTGGCGCGAGTGGCAGAGGCGGCAAGAGGTGATGGAGTTGGGTGGCCACTTCGTGAGCTACGTGGACTGGGGCAAGGGGCCGCCGGTGGTGTTGCTGCACGGTCTCCCGACGTGGGGCTATCTGTGGAGCGGGCTGGCGCGAGCGCTGGCCGCGTCGCACCGGGTGTTGGTGCCGGACCTGCTGGGCTACGGCTTCTCCGACCGGAGGGACCGGTTCGACCGCTCGGTGACGAAACAGGCGGAGGTGATGGAGGCCTGGATGGACCGCCTGGGCGTGGTGGACGCGGTGGTGGTGGGGCACGACGTGGGGGGCGGCGTGGCGCAGCAGCTCGCGGTGCGTTTTCCGCGTCGGGTGAGTCGGCTGTGTCTGATGGACAGCGTCTGCTACGACGCGTGGCCACTCGCGCTGATGTCGCAGCTCGGCACGCCGGGGCTGTCGCGGAAGCTGTCTTGCGAGCGGATGCCGAAGCTGCTGCGCTTGGGGCTGAAGAAGAAGGGCTTCGTGAAGGCGCCGTCGGCGGAGCTGCTGGAGGGGCTGCTCGCGCCCTACTCGACGGAGGTCGGCTGGGTGTCGCTGTCGCGCAACGCGGTGGCGCTGAACACGAACCAGACCCTGGAGCTGGCGCCGAAGCTGGGTCACCTCGCGGTGCCGACGCTGGTGATGTGGGGCGCGGAGGACGGACTGTTGCCCGCGAAGTACGGCGAGCGCCTGGTCTGGGACATCCCGGGTGCGCGGTGGATGCAGGTGCCGGACGCGGGGCACTTCGTGATGTGGGACGCGCAGCACACGGTGGCGATGGAGCTCTTGCGCTTCCTCGAGGGCGCCTCGCCGGTGCGCCATGTCCAGGTGCGCACGGTGGCGGAGGAGCTCTGGGGCACGGAGGCGCCCGTGGCCTGAGCCGAAGCGAAGGGGCCGAGTGTCTTGGTGCTCGCGCGCGGAGCGTGCACGCGCTAGAGGGCGCGGCATGCGTGAGCGAATCCAGGCGGTGCTTCGCCAATTGGCCCAGTCGTCCGAGCTCGAGGCTCGCTGGTTGCACACCCTGTCCCTGATGGAGTTCATCGGCGCGAGGAAGATTTCGCGCACGGTGGCGGACCGGCATCCGTCGTTGAGCGTGCTCGAGCACCTCGCGGACGAGACGCGCCACGCCTTCGCGTTCAAGCGCCTGTCCGTCGAGCTGGCGGGAGGCGAAATCGCCACGTTCCTGTGCCCGGAGGGCGCGGGCCGCTATTTCCAGGGGCTGGACCACGAGCTGGCGAAGTGGGCCACGTCGCACACGGGCGCGCCGGACGTGTACCTGCACTACCTGCTCACGACGACGGCCATCGAGCGTCGCGCGATGGTGCTCTATCCGCTCTACAAGGCGGCCACGCGCAGCTCGAGCGTGAAGGAGGAGCTGGGGCGCGTCGTCACGGAGGAGCAGGGCCACCGGCGCACCATCGAGGACGCGTGCGTGGCCCGGCTCTCCGAGGTGGGCGCGTCATTGGACGAGGCGCTGGCGCTGGAGGAGCGGTTGTTCGGGGCCTTCATCGGCGAGCTGGAGTCCGTGGTGGCGAGCGAGCTGGCCGCCCTGCCCGTGGCCCTGACCGCCACTGTGGCGCCTCGGACCTACTCCGAATCCGAGGCCTGAGCCGCGTCGTCCTGGGTGAGCACGAGCTTCTGCTCGTGCCACCGAGCGCGCAGGTTCCGAGCCTTGCGAGCGCGCTTGCGACTGAGCTCCACGCCGATGGCCTCGAGTCCCATCGCGTTCGCCACGGCGAGCGCGGTGCCGTGGCCACAGAAGGGGTCCACGACGGTGCGCGTGGGGGTGTGCTCGAGGATGAAGCGGCACGCGAGCTGACACGCCTCCACGCCCATGCCGCGAGTCCACGTGACTTCGCCCGCGTCGGGGAGCACATCGGCCGTGGACTTCCCCAGGTCGACGCGGATGCCGCGTGAGAAGCACAGCATGTGGGAGTACGCGGGCCGGCCGAACGTCACGGTGCCGGGGGCGCGGCGACAGACGACCTTGTGCCAGAGCAGCCCCAGGCCCGAGTCCTCGGCGGCGCGCGAGACGAGGTAACCCTTGTCGACCCAGAGCCCCTCATCCTTCACATCCGTTTGATAGAAGATGGCCACGCCGTCGTCGGGCACGCGGGACATGACGAGCGCCGCCGCGCGGGTGAACCACGCCTTCCACTCGGCGAGGGACAGCGTGGGGAACTCGGACGCATCCGGTAGCGAGGCCACCGCCGAGCAGCCCGTCAGGATGGGTTGAGCCGCGAGCCACGTGAGCGCGTCCTCGCAGTGCACCGTTCGCCCGGCCGTGTGGAGCATCATCCCGTCTCGTTATCACTCCACGAGCCAACCTCACACGTACCCGCGGCGAATGCCTACATGGGAATCTTGAGACGCTCCCGGGTGTCCTGACTTGCTTTCGCTCCCGTACATTAATTCAATGCCGCTTTATCCTTTTCGTCCGGAGAGACGACATGCCCTCGATTTCCGCTGCTGACGGGACTTCACTTCACTACCGAGTCATCGGTGACGGACCGCGCACGGTGGTGTTGGTGCATGGGTGGATGGTGTCGGGCGCGGTGTGGGACGGGCTGGTGGAGCGGCTGGACCTGACGGGGTTGCGGCTGGTGATTCCGGATGCGCGAGGCACCGGGCAGTCGGGCAAGGCGGACGGTGGTTACACGCTGGAGGGCCTGGCGAGGGACGTGCTGGCGGTGGTGGACGCGGTGGGTGCGGAGCGCTTCACGGTGGTGGGGCACAGCATGGGTGGGCAGCTGGCGCAGTGGGTTGCGTCGGAGGTCCCCGCGCGGGTGGACGCGCTGCTGCTGCTCAACACGGTGCCGGCGTCGGGCTTGCCCCTGCCTCCTGATGCGGCGGGGCTGTTCCGCACGTCGGCGGGAGACCGTGAGAAGCAGAAGACCATCCTGGGGCTCGCGTGCAAGACGCTGACGCCGGAGCAGCTGGAGGCGCTGTTGAAGGACGCGGGCGCGGTGAGCGCGGCGTCGATTGAGGGCGCCTTCGACGCGTGGACGACGGGTGGCATCCAGGAGCGGCTGGCGCGAATCGTGGCGCCGACGTTGGTGGTGTCCACGGATGACGCCTTCCTGCCGCCGGCTTTCTTGAGGCAGGCCGTGGTGTCGCCCATCCGGCGCGCGCGCATGGCTCACATTCCGGGCCCCGGTCACTACCCGCACGTGGAGCATCCCCAGGAGACCGCGGCGGTGGTGTCCGCCTTCCTGGCTGGCTCCGCGCCCGCCTGATTCCGGCTTCGAGGGAGGCATCACGATGGCCTGGAGCATGTCCTTCGACTACGACGCGCCGAACGATGTCGTGACGGCGAACTTCACGGACTGCGTCCTGGTGAATGACGAGGATGTCCTGCGGTGGCGGCGTGAGGTGGAGGTGCACCTCGCGCCCTATGCGGGCTCGGGCAAGGTGGACCTGCTCATCAACCTGGATGGGTTGGTGGTGAAGTTCACCGCGGGCCGGGTCTTCGGCAAGGAGCGCCGCGAGGTGCTCGAGCGCTTCACGCACCGCTCGTACCGCTTCGGTGGTGACGAGATGACGCGCATGTTCGTGCTCACCAGTGGCGCCATCAACGGCGCAGCGGTGAACCACTACCTGACGCGAGACGAGGCGCTCGCCGCGCTGAAGGCCGAGCGCGAGGCGTTGCGTCAGCGGGGCCCGTCTCCGTTCGGTGGGGGCTTCATCGGCGGCAAGGTCTGAGGCGCGAGGGCCCCGAGCCCGGCGCATCACCTGTCGCCCCCTTCCTCCCAGCACCCCGTCGTGGACGCTGGGAGGGCGCGCATCCGCCACGGCGCGCCAACGCCAGACGGCGATGCGGCCGGGGTGCATCGTTCCTCTCGAGGGATGTGGGTGTCATCGGCTCGACGAGGGCCTGCCTCGTGGGGAGGTGTGGGGTGGAGGCGGGCAGGCGGTCCGGGTGAGGAGGCGTGGCCGGTTGCTTGGGAGGCCACGCGCTTGTCGATATCGTGGGCCACCCGACATCGCTGAGAGGACGTCACCATGAACCGAGCGAACTCGATGCGCCTGGCCCTGCTCGCTGGCGCGCTGGTGTTGTCCGTGGGGTGTCACCTGGAGGAACCCTTGGGGGTGAGCCAGGGGGCCACGGGCTCGTTGCGCGTGGTGACGGTGTTGCCGCGCTCGCTGCCATTGGACCAGGTGGCGAAGGTGGAGGTGACGCTGACGCCCGCGCAGGGCGAGCCGGTCTCGACGGTCCTCGAGGGCGCGGGTGAGTCCTGGGGCGGGCTGATGAGGAGCCTGCCGCCGGGCCGCGTGGGCGCGGTGAGGGCGCGGGTGTTGGACGTGGCGGGCGGGGTGGTGGGGGAGGTGAGCGTGTCGGACGTGGAGCTGGAGAAGCACCGTCCCGCGCTGCTCGTGCTGGTTCCCCATCGGGTGAATCCCACGCTGGGGAGCACGGCGCCCATCATCGACGCGGTGGTGGGCACACGCGCCGCGGTGTCTCCGGGAGAGTCCATCCGGTTCCGGGTGGTGTCGCGGGGGGCGGAGGCCTCGGAGACGCTGACGTATGCGTGGGAGGCGGTGGAGGGACAGTTCACCGACAAGGGCGTCCCGGACGCGGAGTGGACGGCGCCGCAGCGCCGCGGGGCGGATGCGCTGACCTTGAAGGTCATGGGGGCACAGGGGGCGGTGTCCACGCTGCGGTTCTCCGTGGACGTGGCGCTCGGGGGCGGTTGGGGAGATGCGCACGAGGCCTCGCTCGAGCGCGACCCGGTGGTGACGGAGCTGGACGCCCGACCGGGCGCCGAGGTTCGGGTGGGAGCGCCGGTGGAGTTGGGGGTGACGGCGGTGGACGACGATGGAGACCTGCTCACCTACGCGTGGACGTCCAGCTGCGAGGGCCATTTCGAGGACGCGACGTCACCGACGACGCGCTTCACTCCGATGGAGGCGCCCCAGGTCGCGTGTGACAATTGCCGGTTGACGGTGAGGGTTTCCGACAATGCGACGAGGGCCTCGCAGGTGCGCTCGTTGAATCTGTGTGTGAAGAACCCCCAGCCGCCGATTCTCACGCAGGTGACGCAGTCCTCCCAGGACGCCTTCGCGGGGCAGCGGGTGCGGCTGTCCGCGACCGCGACGGACCCTCAGGGAGAGCCGCTGACCTTCGCGTGGACGGCGAACACGGGGCTCCTGGGGAACATGGTGCGTGGGGCCGGAACGAGCTCGGCGGACTGGGTGATGCTGTCCTGCGCCCCGAGGGATGTGACGCCCACCATCACGCTGACCGTCACGAATGCCTCCGGGTTGAGCGTGACGCGAGTGTTGGTGGTGGAGTGGGAAGACCTGCTGTGTGACGAGCACGCTCCGTGTCCGGCGGTGTTGGGGGCCTCGACGGTGACGTTGACGGCGGACTGCACCACGGCGCAGACGGTGTGGATTCCGGACGGGTACACGTTCGACGGGGCCGGCCACGTGCTCACGGCGGTGGACCCGCGCGACGGGAGATTCCGAGGCGCGGTGTTGAGCAGCCTGGGGACGACGGCGCACGTGAGGGACGTGACGGTGGCGGCGCGAGGGTTGTCGGAGCTGGCGTGTGACGCGGGCTCGGCGCGGCTGCGCGGCATCCTGTTCGACGGCGCGAGCGGCTCCATCCTCGACAGCGTGGTCCGGGACGTGAATCAGAAGGAAGGAGCGGGAGGCTGTCAGGAGGGCGTGGCCATCGAGGTGCGCAACGCTCGGGACGCCGAGTCGGTGACGCACGTGGAGGTGCTGCGCAACCATGTGTCGGCCTACCAGAAGGCGGGCATCGTCGGCACGGGCAAGGTGGTGCTGAACGTGGAGGACAACCGGGTCGAGGGCGGTGGGCCGGTGTCCTTCATCGCGAGGAACGGCATCCAGTTCAGCGACGGGGCCACGGGGCGGGCGACGGGCAACCACGTGACAGGGCACGCCTACAGGGGAGACTCCGCGGTGGCCTCGGGCATCCTGGTCGCGGGCGGGCCTTACTACGGCTTCGCGCTGTGCGAGGACCTCGTCCTCTTCGAGAACACGGTGGAGGACAACGACGTTGGCATCAACCTGTCACAGGGAGAGGCGGGCGGAGGGCCGCTGGCGGTATCGACGCGGCTCCAGGTGTCGCGAAACACCGTGACGCACCGCGGGCCGGTGACGAATGGCTATCCGTACCAGGCGGGCATCTCCGACCTGGGGGGCGCCAACTTCATCAGCCAGAACAAGGTGAGCGGGCCTGGGTATGACCGAGGAACGCAGCCGGGGGCCACCTTCGACGTGGACGTGGTGGCGGGAGCGGCGTCCCAGCTCTTCTTCATGACCCCCGCGCGCGAGACTGCCACGGGGAGCTGCTCGGAGGGCCTGGTCGTGCAGAGCCAGGACAGTCGCGGCAACCTGTCCGCGCTGGCGGCGCCTTCGCTGACGTTGGAAGGAGCGGGACCCGCGGCGACTGGAGTGGCGCTCTTCGCGGACGCGACCTGTACGACGCCGCTGGCGACCTCGGGAACCGGGTGGTCGCTGGTGTTGGAGAGGACGCAGCAGGAAGCGACGTTCTTCTTCCAGGCGGCGCAGGTGGGCGAGCTGATGCTCACGGTGAGCGGCGAAGGAGTGACCGGGACGCAGGTCCAGCGCGTGCGGTGATGCCGGAGGGCTTCATGTAGGTCCATGGAGCAGGTGCTCTTCCAGCGGGTGAATGGACGCCCCGAGGTCTGTTCTCCTGCTCGGACTCCCACCGAGCATCCAGGATCGGGAGTTTCTGGGTACGGACTCGGGGACGGCGCCCGGTGGTTCAAGGTCGGAGCGAAAGCCGCTTCAGTGGGTTGCCCGGGGCTGTCCCTGGGGGAGATCCGAGCGGGGACGGGGTGGGGTGGAGAAATCCGACGCGCCCTGTCACGAAAAGTTGATGTGTTTCCAGGATCAGTGGTACATGCCGCTCCCCCGCAACGAAGCCGCGCACTGGCGCGGAGTCCTTCGTGGTGGGAGCAGGAACATCGACGGAATACAGCGGTCAACGAAGCGAGTTGACAGGAGACGCGGCGGTGATAGAAGCCGCGCCCCCGACGAAGAAACCCGAGCGGTAGGCGGGCAGGAGCGGCGGGGCGGTCAACGAAGCAGCGGTTGACACGGGATGCGGCGAAGAGGTAGAAGCCGCGCCCCTCCGGAAGAAAGCAGCGGAAGCCACTGGGCGGCGCTGGGGACTTCGGAGAGCAGCAAAGAAGAAAAGCTGAAACTGGGTGGTTGAC